>SKQW01000296.1 GCA_007118805.1 Rhodobiaceae bacterium
TCGTCGCGAAGTGCGATCGCTGCCCCCATGGCGAATCTCCTCTGCTCCCATACCCAGGGAGTCAGAATTCGCCAGCCTTGGGAATCCCCGAAGAGTCGCCCTCAGCGCAAATCGGTATAAGATTCCGGATGTCAGTCACAGCCCCCCCCTGTTGGAGCTTGTGGAGATCAGAGCTCTTGAGCGCAGTGATCTTGACGTTTATGCCGCAACGTAAGAGCCGGTCCTTCGTTAGGTTTATCCACTCTATCAGACAAATATTTTACCAGAAAGGCAGTCGCCGAACTGTTGAGACGGCCTCTTGCGCCTCACCTCGCGACCGATCCAAGAGGGCGCGCGATCCTGAGCGGCCGCGATTTGCCGGAGCTCGCACCGGTCCTCTACTGATCGCTAAGCATATTGCCGTGACTTGGCGCCATTCCGGCAGCTCGGAGCCTCACTTGTCATCGGAAACCCGAGGCGTTGGCGAAAGCCTGACACAAGTGTCCGCTGGCCTGTCATGGAGTCTTGCTGCCCCCGTTCGCTCCCGCCTAGTGTCGGCGGACCTCATTCGATCGCGGAGCCTCCGGTGCCTGACATCGCAATTGAAGACGGTCCTAGTGGAATGAATTTGACATTTGATACCCGGTCTGCTGCACCCGCTCGACCAAATGTCAAATTCGAAATTCCACTAGAAAACAATATCTTGCTAGTGGTTCTGTTGATTCCGACATTTGCCATGGCGGGTGCGGTAAAGGGATGCAAATGTCGGAATCGAACCACTAGCGCGCATCTGACGTATTGGCGATGGTCGGCCGTGGCGAATGTCAGGGATGCGCTGGCGCGAGGGGCGCCATCGCCGAAAGGGCGTGGCTGCCCGCGACGCAGCGCGGCGATCGCCCCAGCCATCCACGAGACTTCGGACAAGGCGCAAGGGCCGCAAGCCGTGGATGCCCGCGACGGGCGGGCATCACGGACGATAGGACCCGCCGGGCCTTGTGTCGCAGGGTCCCGTTCCGCCTTGCCTGCCGTTTCTGGAGTCCCGCCTCAAGCGGGAATGCGCGGGGTGTGGCAGGCCGTGTCCCCCGTCCGCTCATGCCCGCGAAAGGGGGCATCCAGTGCTGAGACCCCGCCTTAAGCGGGAACGGACCGGCCCTCAACGGCAGGTATTCGCGCTACCGCCTGCTCCGACCGGTCGCCGCGGTGGGCGATGAAAGGCTCGATTGAGTCCGTAGCGGGCACTTTTCGATAAACCGGATGGCGAGGATGGGTGGAAAGCCGTCATTCGTGCAGCTTCTGGGAGCGGCGTAACTCGCCGTTTCACGCAATTCTCTGGGCGTAGCAAGAAGCTTTCCCTCATCCATCGCCAGTGGCTTACTTGGCGCAGCAAGCGCACGCCCGTCTTGGCAGAGGCTGGAGCCTCCGCCTGCTGTGGCAGCACATTGACATCGATCAATGCGCCGGGCTCCTCCACAAGAAAGAATGTTCGCGTTCTTAGGTGGGGGTATAAGGTGGCCAGTTTTGCCCGACGGCAGTCGCCCGGGAAAGTGTATCGGAGTCAATGCGGTGACCAGGGCGGATGCGTATTTGGAACGGGTGGACTCGGATGCGGCTGCGGAGGGTGCAGATCGTCTCGACTTCCTGAGCGGCGGTGGCGAGATGGGCGCCCTGATGAGAGGCCACGATTGGGCACGCTCCTCTCTCGGTCATCCGAGGACATGGCCCCAGCCGTTGCGCACAGCCGTACGGCTAATCCTCAACACCGGTCACCCGATGTACATCTGGTGGGGTGATGATCTTGCCTGCCTATACAACGACGCCTACCGCCGCTCGATCGGAGCCGAACGCCATCCCGGCTCCCTGGGTATGCCCGGTCGGCAGGTGTGGGATGAGATATGGGACATCATTGGGCCGCAGATCGAGCAGGTAATGGCCGGCCGCGGCGCCACTTGGAACGTCGATCACCTGGTGCCCATCACTCGCGATGGCCGGCTGGAAGACGTTTATTGGACGTACAGCTATAGCCCCATTGATGACCGCTCCGCACCGAGCGGCGTGGGTGGCGTGCTCGTCGTCTGCACGGAGACGACCGAAAAGGTTCTGGCGGAACAGAGGCTGCAGGCTCAGGTCGAACGGCAGCGCCGCCTCTTCGAACAGGCTCCAGGCTTCATTGCCGTCTTGCGTGGCCCTGAGCACGTGTTTGAGTTCGTCAACCTTGCGTACGAGCAGATAACCGGCAATAGGGACTATATTGGTCGGACAGTGCGTGAAGTCTTGCCAGAGGTCGAGGGGCAAGGCTTTTTTGAACTGCTTGACCAAGTGTATACGACCGGTGAGCGCTTCATTGCATACCAGACGCCCCTGCGCCTGAAGCGCTCCCCGGAAGCCCCCGCGGAGGAACGTTTTCTCGACTTCATCTACGAACCCGTGATCGGCGAGAGCGGGGAGATCACCGGTATCTTCGTGGAAGGCCATGACGTAACCGAGCAGAAGCGTGCCGAAGCCGCGCTGCGACAAAGCGAAGCCCTTGCCCGTGACCAGCTTGCGCAGCTCGACGCGCTTTACAAGGACGCGCCCGTCGGTCTGGCACTCTTGTCCGACGAGATGCGGTTCGTTCGGGTCAACGCCGCTCTCGCCGAGATGAACGGGTTGCCCGTCTCCGCTCATCTCGGGCGCAGTGTTGCGGAGGTGGTTCCCTCAATCGCAGATACCGCTGTGGCGCAGTTCCGCCGCGTCCTGGAGACCGGGGAGTCCATACTCGGTTATGAGCTGCGCGGCGAAACGGCAAAATCACCGGGCCGGGAGCGGATCTGGATCGAGGACTACTACCCAGTAAAGCGCCCGGAGGGCACGGTGGCCTATGTCGGGGTGATCGTGCGCGAAGTGACAGAGGAGATGCGCGCTCAGGAAGCATTGCGCGAGAGCGAAGAGCGCTTCCGGGTCGCCCAGGAACTGTCGCTCGATGCTTTCACGATTCTGCAGGCACTGCGCGACGACGCTGACTCCATCATCGATTTCGAGTGGCTCTACGCTAACCCCGCCGCAGGCAGGATATTGCGGCATTCGCCAGAAGCGCTGATCGGTAAGCGGCTGCTCCACGTTCTGCCAGGCAACAGCACCCAGAGCAATCTCTTCAAGCAGTACGCGCACCTGGTCGAGTCGGGCGAGGCGCACGACGTGGAGCTGCGCTACGAGGCCGATGGGATCACAGGCTGGTTCCGTAACATGGCAGTGCGGCTTGATGACCACCGGATCGCCGTCTACTTCAGCGACATCACGGAACGCAAGCACTCCGAGGAGAAGCGCAAGCTGCTGATGCGGGAGGTGGATCACCGCTCCAAGAACATGCTGGCGATGGTGCAGGCGCTGATTCGCATGACGCGGGCTGAAACCGTCCCGCAGTTTGTGGCAGCGCTCGGAGGGCGGATCGAAGCACTCGCGAGGGTGCAGACGCTGCTCACGGACAGCCGCTGGCGCGGCGCGGATGTGGGCCAGCTCATCCGCGACGAGCTCGCCCCCTATCAATTGGGTGAGCGCGTTCGGCTGGCAGGACCGACATTGATGTTGCCGCCCGCATCAGCCCAGATCATGGTCATGGTCCTTCATGAGCTTACGACCAATGCCGTGAAATACGGCGCTTTAGCTGTCCCGGAGGGGTATCTCAACGTGGAATGGGAACTATCTGGCAATTTCGCCCTGCAGTGGACTGAGGAGGGTGGACCGGTAGGCGCCCCCCCGGAGCGCCGAGGTCTTGGCACGACTGTGATCGAGAGCAGCGTTGCGCAGCAGTTGGGTGGCATCGTCAATTTCGATTGGCGGCCGACTGGGCTTGCCTGCGAAATCACCGTTCCCGCCAAGCGGCTGATGGAGAACGAAGAGACAATGCAAACAACTTCAAATCAAAATTGAGCGCCACTGCACCAAGACGCTCGTCGGCCGTCATCAGTGTCCGCAATGGGGTCGAAACAAGTCATCGCCCTGATGGCCGCCTTGCCCGCAAGATCGCCGCTCCAACCGTTCTCATGAAGCGGCCGCTCCCCACCCGACCACGACATGGATTGCTTCCCGGCCGTGGTGGCGCGGCGGGCGGCCGGGCGCCGTCCCGGGCATTCACGCAATCGTGGACGAGCGGCAAGCGCCGGAAAGCCGTGATTGTCCAGGTCACGTCTGGGCACGGCGCATGGCGGACGGCGTCGCCGCCCGCCCTGCGCTGTCGCGTGTTGCCGCGCCTCGCCGGTCAGCTCGCCGCGGTGGTCACGAAGCGCGTGGTCAGATAGGCCTCGACGGCCTCCGAGCCACCTTCGGTGCCGTGCCCGGAATCCTTGATGCCGCCGAACGGCACCTCGGGCAGGGCGAGCCCGATATGGTTGATCGTCGTCATGCCGGCCTCCACCCGCATGGCGATCTCGTGCGCGGTCGACTGCGAGCCGGTGAAGGCGTAGGACGCCAGGCCGTAGGGCAGGCGGTTGGCCTCCTCGATCATGGCGTCGACGTCCTTGTAGCCATTGACCACGGCGACCGGCCCGAACGGCTCCTCGTTCATGATCCGGGCGCTGGTCGGCACGTCCTCAAGCACGGTCGGCTCGAAGAAGTAGCCCTTGTTGCCGATGCGCCGGCCGCCGGTGACGAGGCCGCCGCCTTCGCCGACGGCGTCCTGCACCATCTCCTGGAGCACCGGAATGCGCCGCTCATTGGCCAGCGGGCCCATCCTGGTGTCCTCCTCCAGCCCGTTGCCGACCTTGATGGCGCTGGCCGCCTCGGCAAGGCCCTCGACGAACGACTTCTTGACGCTGTCCTGCACCAGAAAGCGGGTCGGCGACACGCAGACCTGGCCGGCATTGCGGTATTTCGAGCCGGCGAGGATCTTGATCGCCTTGCCGAGATCGGCGTCCTCGGTGACGATCACCGGGGCATGGCCGCCGAGCTCCATCGTCGCCCGCTTCATGTGCTGGCCGGCCAGCGCGGCGAGATGCTTGCCCACCGCGGTCGAGCCGGTGAACGAGATCTTGCGGATCACCGGGTGGGGAATCAGATATTCGGAGATTTCCGCCGGCACGCCATAGACGAGATTGGCCACGCCGTCGGGCAGGCCGGCATCGACGAAGGCGCGGATCAGCGCGGCCGGCGCCGCCGGCGTCTCCTCGGGCGCCTTGACGATGATCGAGCAGCCCGTGGCGAGGGCGCCGGAGAGCTTGCGCACCACCTGGTTGATCGGGAAGTTCCAGGGGGTGAAGGCGGCCACCGGCCCGACCGGCATCTTGAAGGCGAGCTGGGAGACGCCGGCGGCGCGGGCCGGAATGATCTGGCCGTAGGTGCGCCGGCCCTCCTCGGCGAACCAGTCGATGACGTCGGCGCCGGCCATCACCTCCATCTTCGCCTCGGTCAGCGGCTTGCCCTGTTCGCGGGTCATCACCCAGGCGGTCTCGTCGGCGCGCTCGCGGAACAGCTCGGCGGCCTTGCGCATCAGCTTGTAGCGCTCGAAGGCCGAGGTCGCCGACCACGTCTTGAAGCCGCGCTCGGCCGCGGCGAGGGCGGCGTCGAGGTCCTCCCGGCCGGCCCAGGCGACCTGGCCGATCACCTCCTCGGTGGCCGGATCGAGAACCGCAATGGTGCGTCCGCCGGCGGCGTCGCGCCATTGCCCGTCAATCAGCAGCTTGGTGTCGGGATATTGCATCGTGGTCCTTCACTGGTTCGGTTGTCGTCAGGGTCGGCGTCGGCGAGTGAGGCCGCCGCGCCGGTGCGTCCGCCCCGTAGATAGCCGTCCCGCGAGCCGAACGCCACCCGAGGGCAGGGCGGAACAAACCGGCGCGCCGTCAAAAGGTCTCGCACGCGCCGGTTCGTCCACCGGTTCGTCCCGCCCGCTCACAGATAAGTGTCGAGCTCGAGCGGGCAGACATGGGCCTCGAAGCCGGCCAGTTCCTGATCCTTCACCCTGGCATAGAAATCCCGCCATTCCGCGCCGAAAGCCTCAGTTACCCAGTCGGAATCCCGGAATCGCTCCAGCGCATGCCGCATGGTCGGCGGCAGGGCCTCGGCCGCAACCGCGCCGGCATCGCCCTCCACCGGCGGCGGTGCCCCCAGCTTCCGGTCGAGGCCGCGCGCAACTCCGGCCAGAATGGCGGCAAGGACGAGATGCGGATTGGCATCGGCGCCCGCCACCCGGTGCTCGATGCGCCGCGCCGATGGCCCGGCCCGGGGCAGGCGTAGCGCGACGTAACGGTTGTTCTCGGCCCACAGCGCCTTTGACGGCGTATAGGGCCCAGCCAGCCGGCGGAACCCGTTGAAGGTGGAAACGAAGGGCAGCGCGGCATCGGCCATGGTCGCCAGAAGGCCGCCAAGGCTTTGATGCAAAAGGGCTTCGCCGTCCGGCGCCGCGCCATAGACATTGCGGCCGTCCCGGTCGGTCAGGCTGAGATGGACATGCATCCCGTTGCCCGAGCGCTCGACGAACGGCTTGGCCATGAAGCTCGCCCGCAGGCCGTGCCGGTGCGCCACCCGGCGGACGATCCGGCGCAGCAGTAGGGCGTGGTCGGCGGCAGCGACGGGATCGCCGACATGGCGCAAATTGACCTCGAACTGCCGGGCGGCGGCCTCGGAGATGATGGTGTCGGTGGGCACGCCGAGCCCGTGCGCCGTCGTCTCGATCTCCGCGAACAGATCGCCGTAGGTGCGCAGATCGGCCATCGAATAGACGTCGCTACGGTCGGGGCCGCCGGCCGATCCGGCAAAGACGGGTCGGCCGGCTTCGTCCAGCTCGAGAAGGTAGAATTCGAGCTCGAAGGCGACTACTGGGAAGAGGCCGCGCGCCGCCAGCGCCGCCGCGGCCCGCTCCAGAATGGTCCGGGGGTCGGCGAAGAAGGGTTGGCCGTCTTCGTCCGCCATGCGCAGCATGAGCTGGGCTGTCGGCCGCTCGGCCCAGGGCATGCGTCTCAGCGTTCCTGGCACCGGGCGGGCGCAGCCGTCGCGATCGCCCGTCTCGTGGAACAGGCCGGTCGCCAGGACATCGCGGCCCCAGGCATCGACGGCGAATACCGATTTGGCGAGCGCCAGCCCATCCTTGTAGAGGGCGGCCAGATGGCTCGGTGGAACCCACTTGCCGCGGAAAATGCCGTTGGTATCCGGCAGCAGCAGCTCTACGAGCTCGATATCCGGGTTTGCGGCCAGGAACTCGGCCGGCTCGTTCGGTGCGGCCGGTGTCGGAGACGGTGCGGCGTGGGCCGGTGACTGCATGCGAACCTGATCGTCAGACCGTTCAATACCCGGATGAGGGTGGAGGTCGGCGGAAAGTCTGAGCGCTTCAGCGGCAGGCGTCAATCTGCCCGCTCATCGGCCATGGTCAGTTTCACCGGCCTTGCGGCCAACGCCCCCTGTCCCCTAACATCGCCGAACAGATAAGGCCTTCCGGGGGTGAAAGGGCAAACAAGGGCTTGACGGTCGATTCCGACCCTGACGGCGCCACACGCGCGCCGCCTGACCTACCAGTATGCGGGCGCGTCCTCGCGCGCACCGTGACGGCCCGGTGATGCAGCCCGTCACCGCGGCTACCGCCGCGCGCCGCCGCGCCGCGCTGATGCGCTACGCCCTGGTGGCGCCCGCCATCGTGATCATCGTCGGCTTCATGGTCCTGCCGCTGGGGCTGATGCTGACCTATTCCTTCCTGGAGCCGGGGCGGTATGGCGGGGTGGTCTGGAGCTATTCGCCGGAGGCCTATATCCGCTTCTTCTTCGAGCGCGACCTCGACGACAGCCTCGTATTCAACCTGGCCTATGTCAGAATCTTCTTCCGCTCCTTCGCGCTCGCCTTCGTCACCACGCTGGTCGCGCTGCTGATCGGATTTCCCGCCGCGCTCTACATCGCCATGCAGTCGCCGCGCTGGCGCAACTTCCTGATCTTCCTGGTCACGGTGCCCTTCTGGACCAACCTGCTGGTGCGCAATTATGCCTGGATCCTGATCCTGCGCGAGCAGGGGCTGATCAATGAAGGCCTCTTGGCGGTCGGCGTCATCGAGGCGCCAATACGGATGATCTACAATAATTTCGGGATCACGGTGGGCCTCGTCTATTCCTTCATCCCGTTCATGGTGCTGCCGATCTATGCCAGCCTCGAACGCATCGATTTCCGCCTGGTCGAGGCAGCCTATGATCTCGGCGCCAATCGCTGGCAGGCGCTCCGGCGCATCATCCTTCCGCTGGCCCGGCCAGGGATCTATGCCGGCTGCATCCTGGTCTTCATTCCCTGCCTCGGCGCCTATGTCACGCCGGCGCTGCTCGGTGGCGGGCGCAACCTGATGATCGGCAATCTCATCCAGCTCCAGTTCGGCGCCTCGCAGAACTGGCCGTTCGGCGCCGCTCTCGCTTTCGTCCTGATGGCGATCGTCCTGTTGTCCATGCTGTTCTATCTGTGGCGCTTCCGCGGACGCGGCACGGGAGGTCTCGGCGTTGGCTAAGGTGGTGACGATCGGCCGGCACGCCGAGCGGCTGCGGCGGTTCCCGGGCGTCGGCGTGACGACTGCCTTCTTCTTCGCCTATCTCTATCTGCCGATCGTCATCGTCATCGCCCTGTCCTTCAACGAGAACCGCATCGTGACGGTGTGGACCGGGTTCACCCTGGACTGGTACCCACAGGTGCTGGCCAATACCGACCTGATCCGAGCGGCCCGGAACTCGGTCATCGTCGCGGTCACGGCATCGCTGATCGCAACCGTCGCCGGGGTAACGGCGGCGCTCGGGCTGCGCTACTTCCGGCCCCGGCCCGCCGAGGAGACCGGCACCACCGCGCTGATCGCGACGCCCCTGCTAGTGCCCGAGATCGTGACAGCGGTGGCGACGCTCATATTCTTCGTCGCCGTTGGTTTCCGGCTCGGCCTGATGACCGTCATCATCGCCCACACCGTCTTCTGCATCCCGTTTGCCTATCTGCCGATCCGGGCCAGGCTGCAGGGGCTCGATCCGGCGCTGCGCGATGCCGCCTTCGACCTTTACGCCGACGAATGGCGCGCCTTCAGGCGCGTGACGCTGCCGCTCCTGTGGCCCGGCATCCTGGCCGGCGCGCTGCTCGCCTTCATTGTTTCGCTCGATAATTTCGTGATCACGTTCTTCGTGGCCGGGCCGGGCGCTACCACCCTGCCGGTCTATATTTTCAGCATGATCCGGATGGGCATAACGCCCGAGGTCAATGTCGCCTCGGCGTTGCTTTTGATGGTGTCGCTGGGCATCGTTACGCTGTCGCTGTTGCTGTTGAAACGCCGGGCCTGACGGCCCCGGCCCCGAAGGGAAAACAAGAGGAGAGGAGAGAACATGACTGGCAGGACGAGACCTATCCTGGCGCTCGCCGCGGGCTTTGCCCTGGCGAGCGGCACGGCCGGCGCGCAGGCCGAGGAGCTTTTTCTCTATAACTGGACGAACTACACTTCGCCCGAAGTGATCGAGAAATTCGAGGAGGAGACGGGCATCCGGGTCGTCATCGATACCTATACCTCGAATGATGACCTGATGGCCCGCCTCCAGGCCGGCGGCGCGGGTTATGACGTGGCGGTGCCGTCGGACAGCTATGTCCAGCGGCTGATCGAGGAGGATCTCCTGATCCCCTTCGACGCCACCGAGCTTGAGAACTTCGCGAATGTAATGGCGCCCCACGATGCGCCCTTCTACGACCCCGAGCGCATGTATTCGGCCCCCTACATGCTGGGCACCACGGGCATCGCCTATGACAGCGCCGTGATCGACGGGGAGGAGCTGCCGCATAGCTGGGACGTGATCTTCAACCCGCGCGAGGAGTTCCAGGGCGAAATCGCCATGCTCGACAATATCGACGAGGTGGCATACGCCGCTGCCTTCTATATCGGGGCCGAGGATGTCTGCACCGAAGATCCGGACGAGTGGCAGCAGATCCAGGATGTGCTCATGGCCCAGCGGGACCATGTCAAGCTCTACAATTCCAGCGGCACCCATGACGCGATGATCGCCGGCGAGGTGCTGATGCACCAGATGTGGAACGGCGCCGCCCACCGGGCCTTCAGCGAGAAGGACACCATCCGCTATCTCTACCCCGAGGAGGGGGTGGTGTTCTGGATGGACAATTTCGTCATCCCGGAGGGCGCCCAAAACGTCGAGAATGCGAAGAAGTTCATCAACTTCATGATGAGCCCGGAAGCCGCCGGCCTAAGTTCCAACTATTCCGGCTACATGAGCGCGATCCGCGGCGCCGACGCCTATCTGAACGAGGAGCTCCAGGCCTCGCCGATGGTCAATATGCCGGAGGAGTACTCCGAGCGGCTGACCATGCCGCCCCCGTGCGGCGATCGGCACGTGGAACTGCGCGACCGGGTCTGGACCCGCCTGATGCAGTGAGCCGACGTCTCCAGCGCTTCGCGGCGGCGGCCCCCGCCGACCGCGGAGCGCCTCCCGAAGGCTGCGGATTGGGCGATGAAACAGACGGCTGAGGGCACCGCGGTCGAGGCGCGGCGGCTGACCAAGGTCTTCGGCGGACCCGGCAGCGAGGTCCGCGCGCTCGACGATGTGTCCCTGACAATCGCCAAGAACCGCTTCTTCACGCTGCTCGGCCCGTCCGGTTGCGGCAAGACGACGCTGTTGCGCCTGATCGCCGGATTCGAGCAGCCGACCGAGGGCGAGGTGCTTCTGGACGGCGTCGATATCGCCCGCGACCCGCCCTATCGTCGCCCCGTCAACACCGTCTTCCAGAGCTATGCGCTGTTTCCCCATATGAGCGTGGCCGAGAATGTCGGCTTCGGCCTGGAGATGAACCGCAAGCCGGCGCGGGAGATCGCGCTCGAGGTCGAGCGGATGCTCGCGCTGGTGCGCCTCGAAGGCATGGGCGGGCGCCGCCCCGAACAGCTTTCCGGCGGGCAGCAACAGCGCGTCGCGCTGGCCCGGGCGCTGGCCAATCATCCCAAGGTGCTGCTTCTCGACGAACCGCTGTCGGCCCTCGACCTCAAGCTGCGCAAGGACATGCAGATCGAGCTCAAGCGCCTGCAGCACGAGACCGGCGTGACATTCATCTTCGTCACCCATGACCAGCACGAAGCGCTGACCATGTCGGACGCCATTGCCGTCATGGACCACGGAAAGGTGCTCCAGGTGGGCACGCCGGCCGAGATCTACGAGACCCCGGTCAACCGCTTCGTCGCCGATTTCATCGGCGAGACAAATCTGCTCCCGGCAAGTCTGACTGGTCGGACTGGTGACGAGATCCGTTTCCGACTCGACAGCGGCAAGGAGATTTCGGGCCGCGAGCATGGTGGCCACGACACCGGCGCCCGTGTCACCCTGGCGGTGCGGCCGGAGCGGGCCGAGCTCGCCACCGGACCGGGGGGCAACGGTTTGCCCGGCACGATTGATCGGGTGGTCTATTTCGGCACCGACACCCAGTTCCGCGTGCGCCTGAAGGATTGCGACACGGTCTTTCTTGTCCGCCGCCAGAATCGATCCGGCCACGAGGCGTCCCTCAGCGAGGGCCAGGAGGTGACAGTGTCGATCCCGCCCGAGGCGCTCAGGGTGTTGCAGGATTAGGCAGAATCAGAACGGGTCGGGATCGAGGAAACGGCGCAGCACGTTCTCCGTGATCCCGGCGATGTCGTTGTCATAGCCGTTCCATGCCATGGCGCCGGCCCAGGCGATCGAACCGGTCGCAAACACCGCGCCGCCGGCATCGATGTCATAGAATGTCATGTCGCTGCGTATGACCTCCGTCTCGACCGCTGACAGCGCCGGCGTCGGATCGAGCATGTCCTCGGGCACCATGAGGTAGAGCTGGGTGTGGATCCGCGACGAGGCGAGCACGATGGTGTGGGGCGGCGTGCCCAGGGAATGGTCGACCGCGTCGACCTCGATGCCGGCGGCGGCGCGCCCCGAAAGCCCGTAATCCCCAACCACATCCGCTTCTATTCCCTCGAAGGCGAAGGCCGCCTTGCCAGACCAGCTCGCCTCGGTGCGCCAGTAGGGAGACGATTCGTCGAAGCCCTGGGCGACCATGCCGATGCCGGCCAGCACGTTGGGCGCCATGCCGTTTCGCCGCCACAGCCCGCTATATTCGCCGGTAAGGCTCGAATGGTATTCCCCGGCGCCGGGGCTGCCAGCCCTGATGCCGTCCTCGGATTTGCGGCATTCGATGATGTCGGGACGGTCGCGATGGAAGGAAATGCGCCAGTAGAACCCGTTGCCGCCCATATAGATCAGGCGCCCGCCAGCCTCGATCCAGGAGCGCAGCCCGTCGAACATCGCCAGGCTGTAATACTCGGGATGGGAGCCGGTGATGACGACGTCGTACCCCTCGAGGGCCGTAGCGCCGTGAAGGTGCAGATCCTCGTCGGTGACGACATCGTAGGCGATACCGATATGCTCCAGCCAGCCGAGAATGTGGGTGTCGGCGTTGAACTGCCAGAGATTGGAGCCGACACCGCCGAGCTTGCCCACCCAGCCCGGCTGCATGTCGACCACGGGACGGCTGCGCGAGCTGTAATAGACCGGGCTACCGTCATTGTGGACGTCGTAGAAGCACAGGCCGAGCTCGGGATGGGCCTGCATGAACAGATCGCCCGCATGCATCTCCATCAGCCGGCCGCACATGATCTCGGTCTCGGGCACATCGATGCCGATGCGGTTGTTGGCATAGGCCAAGTAGCTCGCCGTCGGCATCAGGAAGCAGAGTCGCTTGCGGCTCTCGCCCGCCGCGCGCAGGCAGAAGGGGACGTAATAGGACTCGCCGTCCGCAAAAAGCCGAATGGCATAAACACCGCTCTTCAATTCCGGCAGCGACACGGTGAAGTCGGTCTCCCAGCCAGCATCGCAAAGGTCGTCGTCGTGAAAATGGATGGCGCCATAGCCCTCCGGATGCTGGCGCCAGTCGCGCATATGCTCCTGCCAAAGGCGGCCGGTGACGCCCCGTGTCGGCAGATTGACGAGGCGGCCGTGGGCGCTGCCGGCAATGTCGGCGATCCCCTCGGTGTCGATGCCGCGCGAGAAATCCCAGGCCGCGACGAGACGCGGGTCGGCGGGGTCGGCTGGCCGGTCCATCGAGCCGAGCGCCTCGGCCAGCGGCAGCGCGCCCGACAGAAGGCGCGGGGCCTCGATGCGCCCGTTGAAGAAGCCATGGAGATGGCCATCGGCGCCACTGCGCGCCGCGATCGTCAGCCGCTGACCGGACGGCACGAAGCCGCCCGACGGCAGATCGCGGTGATCGCGCTCGCCGCTGTCGCCGACGGCGGAATAGTGGCGCTTGGGACGCTGGCCGATGCGCACCACGCCCGACACGGGATCGACCGTGGCCGCGATGCAGTACCAGCGCTCGGCAACCAGGGGCCGGCCGGTGGAGACCTCGACCTCCTCCCGCCCGTCCGAGAGAACGAAAGAGGGCGCGCCCGACTCGTCGAGGGCAAGCTCGAAGCCACGACCGCCATCGGGATCGCGCGCTGCGAGTATGGTCTGGCGGCCGGCGCCAGGCAGGGTCGGCCAGAGGGCGACGGCGAGCGTCAGCCCGTCCGTGAGCCGTGCGGAGGGGAACGGCTCGACGATTGCCGCCGAGCCCGGGCGCAGCGCTTGATGGCGGCCGGCAAACGGCCCGCCGAGGTCAAGCTCGATGCGCTCCTCGCGATAGCCGGGGCCCGCGGGGTTGGTATCGCCCTGGATGACGCGGACGAGCTCCGCGTCATACCGGTCCAACCCGTCGCAACTGACCTTGACGGCCAGGCTCTCGCCCGGCGCCACGCTGATGCGGTCGGCATAGGCGAGGATCCTCATGGGCGCCCGGGCCTCTCAATGCCGAGATCGGCCCCGGTTAGGTCCTTCCAGCGCCGGCAGAAGACGTCCCATTCGGCCTGTTTGAGGTCGGTATATTCGACATTGGGGACGATCTCGACCGGCTCCCCGCGTGCGGCCGGCATCCGCCCCAAGGCCCATCTGGCGTGGGGTTCGCGCACGATGAGGACGTATTTGCCCGCCTTCGGGGAGCCGCGCATGACGTTCAGAACCCGTTGCAGCCCGGGGCTGTGATAGTAGGTGTCCGCTTCCAGGTTGCGCCGGAATTCCTCCGCGTAGGGGCGGTCGGCTTCGCTGATGCGGTAGCGGCTCATGCCGCCCCTTTCGGTTCGGAGAGCGCAGCCCAATCACCAGTCCCGATCACCGCGACTATCCCCCGAACGATCCAACTCCACGCGCCGCACGATCCCGGCTGCCCGGCAGACTGTCAAGCCCAGGGGCCTAACGTCTCCTGTCCGAATAAGGGCCTGTCACTGATCCTTGGTTAGAAAGCGCTCGGCAGTCTGCCGAATATGCTCAGGGATGGGGGCGGACTTCCGCTTAACCCGATCAAGATGCACGCCCAACTGCATGACGTCGGCGATGAGGGCGCCGGTTCGCTTGTCGCTCACCCGATGGGCGAAGGAGAGCGAGCTGCGACCGAGCTTGGCCAGCGCCGTGTCGGTCTTCAGCATCGTGCCGGCTTTGCGCGGCAGTTCATGGATCCGGATCTGGTAGCCGAAGGTCGAAAAGCCGATGCGCTGTTCGTGCATGTAGGACGATGTCATTCCGATCCGGTTCTGGAACTGGACGTTGGCGTCGGAGGTGTGGTGGATCAGCGGGCTGAGGTCGAGGCACCCCGTGTGATCGAGGTCTTGAGCGTGGACGAGGCTCTGGCTGGTGAGCGACCACACGGTGAACTGGTCGAAATCGGTGTCGGGTTCCGTGCGCGCCTCGGCCCAGTCGAGCATAAGGCCGCGATCGGCGGTCGGCGCCGGCCCCTCGAAACTCTGCAGATGGGTCGACGCGAGGTCGCCGGTCTCGGAATTGTAGAGCCGGTGGCCGAGGGAAAGGCGCCCCTCTGCCTGGGCCACCACCCCGGACTCGATGTGATAGGCGTCGCCGGCGCGAAGCTCCTGGCTGAAGCCGGTTTGGCAGGCCACGGGCCGCAGGGCGGCGATGGCGTCCTCCGCCAGGCCGAGCAGCTGCAAGAGATGCCACTGGGCAGAGCTGTAGGCCCGGAAATAGTAGGCCGTCGTAAAGTGTTCGACCGCGTCGCACTCCCAAGGATGCACGATGCTGCGCAGTGTCTCTTCCATGAACCGGGTCCCCGTTAAACACACGTATCGATCAGGCGGTGGCCGCGCGCCACGGTGAAGACGGGCATTCCGGTCCATCCGCGGCGCGTCGCAGCCAACCCCTAACGGATTCCCGTTTCCACGGGAACGTGCCGCAGCTTCGAGCCGCCATGCATCGGATGACAGCGCGCCGGGCAGGTAACGCGGCGACCCAGCGGACCGGTGCTAGAACACCGGCGTTTCGCGATAGGTCCCCCACACCGTTCTCAGCGCCTCGACGATGTCGCCCATGCTGGCGCCCGCGCGCACCAGCTCGATGGTCACCGGCACGATATTCTCATCCTCGTTGCGCGCGACGGCCTTCAGCTTCTCCAGCAGATTCTGCACCGTTGCCTCGTCGCGGCTCGCCCGCACCTCGTTGAGGCGGGCGATCTGCCGGTCGGCGGTGGTGGGGTCGTAGGGATGGATCTCGATGTCGGGTTCCTCGGCTTCCTCGACATAGCAGTTGACGCCGACCACCGGATGATCGCCGTCCTGCTTCTTGATGGCGAGTTCATAGGCGAAGTCGGCGATGTGGCGCTGGAACCAGCCCTCATTGATGAGCTTGATGGTGCCGCCCCGGCGGTCGACCTCGTCGAGGATGTCGAAGATCGCCATCTCGTATTGCGAGGTCAGCGACTCCAGAAAGTAGGAGCCGCCGACCGGGTCGATGACGTCGGGCACGCGGGTTTCGTGCGCCACCACCTGCTGGGTGCGCAATGCGAGCTTCATCGCCTCCTCGGTGGGGATGGCGAAGGCCTCGTCCATGCCGTTGGTGTGCAGGCTCTGCGCCCCGCCCAACACGGCGGCGAGCGCCTGGAACCCGGTGCGCACGATATTGACCTTGTATTGCGGCTTGGTCAGCGTCGCCGCCGCCGTCTGGCAGTGAAACCTGAGCCGCATCGAGGCCGGGTCCTTCGCGCCGAAGCGCTCCCTCATGATCTTGGCATAAACCCGGCGCGCCGCGCGGAACTTGGCGATCTCCTCGAAGAAGTCGGTCTGGCAGACGAAGAAGAAGGCAAGCCGGGGCGCGAACTCGTCGACATCCATGCCGGTCTTGGTGACCTCTTCGACATAGGTGATCGCGTTGGCCAGGGTGAAGGCGACCTCCTGAAGCGGCGAGGAACCTGCTTCCGAGATGTGGTAGCCGGAGATGTTGATCGGGTTGTAGCGCTTCATGTTCCGCGCGCAGTAGGTGATGCAGTCGCGCACGATCCGCACCGATGGCTCGATCGGGAAGATCCACTCCTTCTGGGCCATGTATTCCTTGAGGATGTCGGCCTGGATGGTGCCGGACAGCCTGTTCAGGTCGAGGCCGCGCTTCTCGGCCAACGCCACATACATCGCCAGAAGGATCCAGGCGCTCGGATTGATGGTCATCGACACAGAGATGTTCTCCAGATCGATGCCCTCGAAGAGTGCCTCCATGTCGGCCAGCGTGTCGATGGCGACACCCTCGCGGCCGACCTCGCCCTCGCTCATGGGATGGTCGGAATCGTAGCCCATCAGGGTGGGCATGTCGAAGTCGGTGGACAGCCCCGTCTGCCCCTGCGAAATGAGATACTTGAAGCGCTGATTGGTATCCTCCGCCGTGCCGAAGCCGGCGATCTGGCGCATCGTCCAGAAGCGTCCGCGATACATGGTGGGGTAGGGGCCGCGCGTGAACGGATAGCGCCCCGGCAGGCCGATATCCTCGGGCGGGATGTCGGCCGTGTCGAGCGGCGTGTAGACGCGCTTCAGCGGGAAGCCGCCGAATGTTCGGAAATCCTCCTTGCGTTCGGGCTGGCGCGCCACAAAGGCGGCGAGTTCGTTGGACTCCCAATCCTCCAGACTGTGCGCGATCTCCGCCAGCCTGTCGCGCGGTGCGCTCACATCGTTCATGATGCGATCTCCTTCTGGATCTGGCCGAGCAGCCGGCGCGCGCCCGCCTCGGGCGCGAGTTCGAGCCGGGCAACCTGCTCGGCGATTTCCTGCACCCGTCCTTCGCGGTCGTTCTCGAAACGATCCCTCAACATGTCCTCGGCGAATTTGAGGACGCGCATTTCGGCGATCCGCAGCCGGCGGCGGTCGAGCTCGCCGGTTTCGGTCATCTTCGCATGGTGGTCGTCGATCGCGGTGAGGAGCTGGTCGAGCCCCTCCCCGGTGACCGCGCTAGTGCCGATGACGGGAACCCGCCAGTCCATCCGGCTAGACAGCTGCATGCCGATGGTCAGCATGGCCTTGAGCTCGGAAATGGTGCGGTTGGCATCTGGCCGGTCGCACTTGCTCACGACGTGGATGTCGGCGATTTCGAGAACGCCGGCCTTGATCGCCTGAATGTCGTCGCCGAGCCCCGGCGCCGAGGCGACGACCGTGGTGTGGGCCGCCCGGACCACATCGACCTCGTCCTGCCCGACGCCCACCGTCTCGATGATCACGATATCGAAGCCCGCGGCATCGAGAATATCGACGGCGGGCAGCGTCGCCCGCGACAGGCCGCCGAGATTGCCGCGCGTCGCCATGGAGCGAATAAATGTGTCGGGATCGGAATTCAGCTCGCTCATGCGCACCCGGTCGCCCAGGATGGAGCCGCCCGAGAACGGGCTGGTCGGATCGACGGCGACCACCGCCACCTTGCGGCCGCCATCGCGCACCTGCCGGCAAAGCTGGGCGATCAGGGTGGACTTGCCGCTGCCGGGGACCCCGGTGATGCCGACAATATGGGCGCGGCCGGTATGGCGATGTATCTCGGCCAGCGCGTCGCCCACCGCGTCGGGCGAGGCTTCCGTGCGCGAGATCAGCCGCGCGATGGCGGACACCTTGCCGCGGCGGACATCTTCAACCAGCGCGCGCGATGATGTCGGTGCCGCCGTGGTCATCCCGTCGCCGCAAGCTTCTGAGCGAAATCCCTGAACACGTCCCGATCGTCAATGACGCGGCGGGCCTTGAAGTCGGTGCGCGGAATCGATTGCTCCTCGGCAACCTCGACCTTCGCCCGAATGCCGAGCACCTGCTGGAGCTTGTCGGCGGCCGTGCTGCGGAAGCGCTCGATCGCCGCATCGCCAGCCGCAGCGACCGCGTCGGCCGCCTCCACCTGGACGATCAGCTCGTCCATCGCCGCCTCGCGGGTAATGATGATGCGGTGTTCGCCGCCATAGTCAGTCAGCGTGTTCAGCGCGGCGTCGATCTCGCTGGGGTAGATGTTCTCGCCGCGCACGGTGAAGGAGTCGTCGATGCGCCCGAAGATGCCATTGGGCAGCATCGGATAGGTGCGCCCGCAGGGGGTGGGCCCCTTCTGCCAGAGCGTCAGATCGCCCGAGACCAGGCGGATCATGGGCTGCGAGGTGCGTTCGAGATGCGTGTAGACGGGCGTGCCGCGCTGGCCGTAGGGCACGCGCCGGAAGCCCTTGGGATCGCAGACCTCGGTATAGACGATGTCCTGCCACGCCATCATGCCGTCGGTCTGATCCGAGCCGGCGACATTCATCCACGGCGTCACTTCCGCCATCGATCCGGAGTCGATGACGCGCGCGCCATAGGACTCGGCAATCCGGTCCCGCACGCCGGGCACTGAGCCGCCCGGCTCGCCCGAGAAGAACAGGACCTTGAGCCCGAACTCCCGCGGATCGACCCCGGCATCGCGCGCCACCTCGGCGAGGTGGATGGCATAGGATGGCGTGCCGTAGAACGCTGTCGGCTTGACCCGCTGCATCCACTGGACCGCCCGTGCCGACATGCCCGCCGCGCCGGCCCCGAAGGGAAAGGCCTTGGCACGGAGCCGCTCCGCGCCGATCAGCGTGCCCCAGGAGCCCATATAGAGGCTGAACAGCGAGGCGATGAAGATCGTATCGCCGGGCCGGAGGCCCATCGCCCACATGATGCGGGCATGGGCGTTGGCGATCGTCTGCCAGTCATCGCGGCCGATGGCGAAGGCGGTGGGGTTGCCCGTGGTGCCGGATGTGCCGTGAATGTGGTGGATCTCGTCTTCCGGCACGCAGAGATAATCGCCGAAGACGGGCGCGCGCTCCTGGGCGGCGCGGATATCGGCCTTGGTGATGACCGGCACGCGGTCCTCGAAGTCCTCTAGGCTGCGCAGGTGATCGGGATGGAACCCGGCCTCTGCCCATTTGTTCCGGTAGAACTCGGAGTTGGCGTAGGCGTAGCGGGTCACCTCCCGGAGCCGCTCCAGGATGTGGCGTTCGCGCTCGGCCGCCGGCATGGTCTCGCGTCGGCGGAACCAGTAACGCGACTCCGGGTCGGGGAAATATCCGTCGTCATAGGCCGGCGGAAAGGACCAGAATTCCATTGGCTCGTTCCTCCCTTACTTGTCGCCGGCCGCCGGGGCTTCGCCGCCGCATAGCCCAAAGACCTGATCGACGCCGTGCACCCGCAAACGCCTTTCGATGCAAGCGGCGATGCCGAACGCGTTGGTCATGGCAGTCATTGGCGGCTCGCTCCTTTTCGGTCGCTTGGAGCGCTATCGGGGGCCGCGAGCGGCGACCAGCTCTCTTATTGTCGAGACAATCTCCTGGGGCGGCGTGTCCTGAAGCAGAATCTCCTGCACACCCATCTCCTTGAGCTCGGCGACATCCTCGTCCGGCATGACGCCGCCGCCGAGGATGATGATGCCCTTGCTGTCCTGGTCCTCGATCGTGCGCAGGATCTTAGGGAAAATCGTCATGTGCGCGCCGGACAGGAGGCTGATCCCGAGCACGTCGACATCCTCCTGAACGGCCGCCATCGCGACTTCCTCGGCGGTGCGGTGAAGCCCGGTATAGATGACGTCCATCCCGGCATCGCGCAAAGCCCGGGCCACCACCTTGACCCCGCGGTCGTGGCCGTCGAGCCCGACCTTGGCGAGCATCACCCGGATCGGCGTGTCCTTCTGCATGCCGAGGCTACCTCCCTGTCGTGCCGGCAATTGCTACCGGCCTCTCATTGTCTTGCGCGGTTTCGAGCTTCGCGCACAGCGCCGCGCAGGCGGCAGCGACGTGACAGCGCGCCAGCCGGCCGGCGCGGTCCTCATCGCCCGCCGCGATGGCATCGAGAATCGCCGCGTGCTCGTCCCAAAGCTGCGCGCGGTAGCTGTCCTGCTCGATGACGCCGGTCATCACCCGGCGGAGCTGATGCCAGTGGGCGGTGAGCGCCGGCTCGATGAGCGGGTTTTTCGAGGCTTCATAGAGGAAGTCGTGAAAGGCCATGTCGGCCTTGAGCAGCCCCGCCACGTCGCCCCTTTCGACCAGCTCTCGCCCCTCGTCCAGGATCTTCGTTCCGCGCGCCAGGAGTTCCGGTCCGGCGCGTTGCGCCGCAAGAGATGCGGCGAGTCCGTCGAGGGCGCCGCGCAATTCGTAGATGTCGCGCACGGTCTCGATGCGCAGCGACGCCACCACTAGGCCGCGGCGCCCGGTTTCGCTGACGAAGCCTTGCGACTTCAGGAGAATGAGGGCCTGTCCCACGGGCTGGCGCGAGACACCGAGCTGGTCGGCGATGTCGTCCTGGGTAAGGCGCTCGCCCGGCGTCAGGCGCCCTTCGCAGATCGAATCCCGGAGGGCAGCATAGACGGCTTCCAGAACGGTCGATTGCCGGGACAGGGCTTCCATGATGCAGTCCCTATGAACTCCGAATTCGGTATACGGAATTCGAAAAGGGAGTCAATCGCGGAATTCGCCTGACGGGCCGCGAGCCGCTTGACGTGCAGGCGCCCTTCACGGCTTTCCATTGTCGCCGGCTTCGCGCAGGCTCACAGTCGCGCGACTCGTTCGGCGATGACGGCGCGCCGAGGCCGGCCGCCCAGCAAGCATTTCGATGGGGACGATGATCGACAACACCTTCTATGAAATTGCCGCGCTGATCCTTATCGCGTCCGCTGTCGGCCTGGTCGGCCTTCTCCTGCGCCAGCCTCTGGTGGTCGCCTTCATCGCGGTGGGCATTCTCGCCGGTCCGGATGTGCTCGGCATTGCGCACTCGACCGAATACATCGCCCTCCTATCGGAGATCAGCATCGCGGTATTGCTGTTCCTCGTCGGGCTGAAGCTCGATGTCAGCCTGATCCGCACGCTGGGCCCGGTCGCACTGGCAACCGGGCTCGGTCAGGTGACCTTCACCGCGGTGTTCGGCTTCCTCATCTGTGTGGCGCTCGGCATCGACTGGATGACGGCGATCTATATCGGCGTGGCGCTGACCTTCTCGAGCACGATCATCATCGTGAAGCTGTTGTCCGACAAGCGGGAGATCGAGTCGCTGCATGGCAAGATCGCGCTCGGCTTCCTGATCGTGCAGGACATCGTGGTCGTCTTCGCGATGGTCACCCTGTCGGCGCTCGGTGTCGGCGCCGCGGAGGAGGCGGGCGTCGGCGATGTGCTGCAGGTGCTGGTGAGCGGGCTCGTCGTCTTGGCCGCCGTCGCGGTCTTCATGCGCTGGGCGGCGGCACCGCTCATGCGGCTGATCGCCGAATCGCCCGAGCTCATGGTGATCTTCGCCGTGGGCTGGGCCGCCGGCCTTGCTGCCATCGGCGACTGGCTCGGCTTCGGCAAGGAGCTGGGCGGGCTGCTCGCCGGCGTTTCGTTGGCCTCCACGCAGTATCGTGACGCCATAGGGTCGCGGCTCAGCAGCCTGCGCGATTTCCTCCTGTTGTTCTTCTTCATCGCGCTCGGGATTTCGCTCGATCTGGGTACGCTGGGAGACCAGATCGGCCCGGCCATCGTGCTGTCGCTCTTCGTACTGATCGGCAACCCGCTGATCGTGCTCGTCATCATGGGCTATATGGGCTACCGCAAGCGCACCTCCTTCCTGGCCGGGTTGACGGTGGCGCAGATCAGCGAGTTCTCGCTGATCTTCATGGCCATGGGCGTTACCATCGGCCACGTGACCGACGCGGCCATGGGCCTGGTCACGCTGGTCGGGCTCGTCACCATCGCGCTGTCCACCTACATGATCACCTATTCCCACCACCTCTACGGGCTGCTCGAACCGTGGCTGCATCCTTTCGAGCGGCCGGTGGCGTTCCGCGAGGATGCTGGCGTCGCGCCCGAGGAAAGCCGGGGCCGATACGACGTCATCCTGTTCGGGCTCGGCCGCTACGGCCGCGCCATCGGCGAGCGCCTGACCGAGCACGGCTATTCGGTATTCGGCATCGACTTCGACCCACAGGCGCTGAAGGACTGGCAGATGGCTGGCTTCGATGGCTGCTTCGGAGACGCGACCGACCCGGAATTCCCCAGCCATCTGCCGCTTCAGAGAGTGCGGGCGGTGATCTCGGCCGTGCCGCGAACGTCAGGACCGCTCACGGAAGCCGACCCACGCCTGGCGCTGATCCACGGCCTGCGGAGCCAAGGCTTCGCAGGCCCCATCGCGGTGGCCATGCACACGCCGACCGATGCCGAGATCCTGAAGGCGCAAGGCGCCGACATCATGCTCACGCCGTTCGCAGACGCGGCGGACTACGCGGTGACCACCCTCGAAAACGCTCTTACGGGTAAGGCAGCATTGGGGTAGAGGCAGACTCCGTGAGGATGGCGATGCGGCGGCCGCGCCGATCGCCCTGACCGCGTTCACGCCGCCGGTCAGGCAAATCCCGCGGGCTCTCAATGCCTACGACCGCAGGCGGTCCA
>SKQW01000039.1 GCA_007118805.1 Rhodobiaceae bacterium
CATGGCGGTGGCGACGGCCCGGATCTCCTCGTCCTCCCTTGGCAGGAATTCGTTGAGCGGGGGGTCGAGCAGGCGGATGGTGACGGGCAGGCCGGCCATGATCTCGAACAGCTCGATGAAGTCGGCGCGCTGCATCGGCAGGATCTTGGCGAGCGCAGCCCGGCGGCCGGCCTCGTCGGCGGCCAGGATCATCTCGCGCACCGCCACGATGCGCCCTTCCTCGAAAAACATGTGCTCGGTCCGGCACAGGCCGATCCCTTCCGCGCCGAATTCGCGCGCGGTGCGGGCGTCCGCCGGCGTATCGGCGTTGGCGCGCACGCCGAGCCGGCGGTGCCGGTCGGCCCATTCCATGAGCTGCGCGAACTCGTCCGACATCTCCGGCTTGATGGTCGGCACGCGGCCGCGCAGCACCTCGCCCGTGGTCCCATCGATGGTGATGGTCTCGCCCCTTCTGAGGATTGTCGCGCCGACGCTCATGGTGCCGGCCCCATAGTCGATGCGCAGGGTCCCGGCGCCGGAGACACAGGGCTTGCCCATGCCGCGGGCCACCACGGCGGCATGGCTCGTCATGCCGCCGCGCGTCGTCAGGATGCCCTCAGCGGCGTGCATGCCGTGGATGTCCTCCGGGCTGGTTTCGACCCGCGCCAGGATCACCGCCTTGCCCTGCGCCTTGAGGCGTTCGGCCTCGTCGGCGTCGAACACGATCTCGCCCTGAGCCGCGCCCGGGGAGGCCGGCAGGCCGCGCGCAAGGACGTCACGCTCGGCCTCGGGGTCGAGCGTCGGGTGAAGGAGCTGGTCGAGCGACAGCGGCTCGATCCGGGACACCGCGTCGCGCTCGGAGATCAGCCCGTCGGAAACCATGTCGACGGCGATCCTGAGGGCGGCCTTGGTGGTTCGCTTGCCGGCCCGCGTCTGAAGCATCCACAGCTTGCCGCGCTCCACGGTGAATTCGAGGTCCTGCATGTCGCGGTAGTGGGATTCAAGCCGCTGGCAGATCGTGCGCAATTCGCCGAACGTCTCCGGCATGACGCGCTCCAGCGAGGGCTTTTCCGAGCCCGCCTTTGTGCGGGCCTGCTCGGTGATGTCCTGGGGCGTGCGGATGCCGGCGACGACGTCTTCGCCCTGCGCGTTGACGAGGAACTCCCCGTAGAGCTCCGGCTCCCCGGTGGACGGGTTGCGGGTGAAGGCCACCCCGGTGGCAGAGTCCTCGCCCATATTGCCGAACACCATGGCCTGGACGCTGACCGCGGTGCCCCATTCGGCGGGGATATCGTGTAGCCGGCGATAGGTCACCGCGCGCTGGTTCATCCACGAGCCGAAGACCGCCCCGATAGCCCCCCAGAGCTGCTCATGGGCATCCTGCGGGAAGGGCGCGCCGGTCTCCTCCTCGACCTGCAGCTTGTAGCCGACGATAACCGCCATCCAGTCGTCGGCGGTCAGCTCTGTGTCGAGGTCGCAGCCCTTTCGCGCCTTGTGGCGGGTCAAAATCTCCTCGAAATCATGGTGGTCGACGCCGAGCACGACGTCGGCATACATCTGGATGAAGCGACGATAGGAATCATAGGCAAAGCGCCGATCGCCCGATTGCGCCGCCAGCGCTTCGACCGCGGCGTCGTTGAGGCCGAGATTGAGCACCGTGTCCATCATGCCGGGCATGGAGGCGCGCGCGCCTGAGCGCACCGAGACGAGCAGCGGGTTGTCCGGGTCGCCGAAGCCGCGCCCCGCGAGGCGGCCGACATGGGCGATCGCCTCGTTGACTTCAGCCTTCAGGTCCTCGGGATAGGCTTCGCCATTGGCGTAATAATAGGCGCAGACCTCGGTGGTGACCGTGAAGCCGGGCGGGACGGGAAGGCCGAGATTGGCCATTTCCGCGAGATTTGCGCCCTTGCCGCCCAGCAGCTCGCGCATGCCGGCTGAGCCCTCGGCCTTGCCGTCGCCAAAGGAGTAGACCCATTTCGCCATTTCTTGCCACCGCCCTGTCTGGAGTGCCACGGCCGCAGGCCGTCGCATCCCCATCGCGCAAATCGCGGCGCGATTCAATGGCGCTGGGAAATTGGGATTAATCCAGGCCGGGGAGCAGTTCAGGCCAGCAGGCCGGTCAGCCCGATGATGATGAGATAGATCGCGACGATGAAGCTGAGAAGGCGCGGGATCACGAGAATCAGGACACCTGCCACAAGGGCGATGAGCGGCTGAAGCGTAACGATGTCGACAGTCATGGGCTTGTTCTCCTCAATTGGGCATCCGCCACAATCGCCCCGGCTGGGCACCGCAGCCAAAATGGAAACGGCCGCTGGCGCCGGGCAGTTCCGCCGTTCGGAGCCATAGCGGATTCACCCCAGCTACGCCACGCCGTCGAATCGCGATAGCGTAGGCGTTCTCGGGGGATATCGTGGTGTCGGTCATGAGCTCTTGCGATCAACGCGGCACGGGCCGTATCTGCCGCGATGGGCGGCGACCGTCCCGGCCGATCAGGCTGGCCGCCCGCGTGCTGCGCCGTGCGGTCGCCGTCGCGGTGGCCCTGTCAGCCCTAGTTGCGCTGCCGGTTCCGGACGCCCCGGCGAGCGCCGCGCCATGCGAGGCGATGGACTTTGATGGCTCGCCGTTCACGGTCTGCCGTTTCGATCTGCGCGACTATGAGCTGCGCCTCTTCTGGCAGGATGCGGACGGCCGGCCCTATGCGGCATTCCGTAATTTGCCCGAAGAGATCGATGGCGCGCCGCTGGTCTTCGCCATGAATGCGGGCATGTATCATGCCGATTTGTCGCCGGTCGGCCTCTATGTGGAGGATGGCGAGGAGTTGAGCCCGATCAGCACGCGCGACGGGCCGGGCAACTTCCACCTCATGCCCAACGGCGTCTTCTACGTGACCGGCAATGAGGCCGGGGTGCGGACCACGCAGGCGTTCGGGGCGGCATCGATCGATGTCGATTACGCCACCCAGTCTGGTCCGATGCTGGTCATCGACGGTGATCTGCACCCGCGTTTCCTGCCGCACAGCGATTCGCTGCGCATTCGCAACGGGGTCGGCGTAACCGACCCGCACACGGTGGTGTTTGCGATCTCCGAGGAGCCGGTCAATTTCGACCGTTTCGGCCGGCTGTTCCGCGATGGCCTGGATACGCCGAACGCCCTTTACCTCGACGGGACCATGTCTAGCCTCTTTGCGCCGGCCCTGAACCGCGCCGATGCGCGCCGCCCGATGGGGCCGATCGTGGGAGTTCTCGGCCCCGCCGAGTGATGCCGGCCGGCCTGGCACCTGACGGCGGTCAGCGCTGCAGGCCGTTTCCCGTTGGAGATGGCCGTGCGCGGCGGGATCAGCTTGTCCGGCCAGCTCGGCGCCACCGCTGAGCAATCCGGCGCGCACGCATGACCGTGATCGCCCAGCGGGAGGCCGGCGAAGCGCGCCGCGGCATCGGTTCCTGGATCGATTGTTGCCGCCGGTGATGCCCACACTCGACCTTCGCCGGCAGGAAACCCGATGACGTCTATTGACCCGCCCCCACCGGGTGGTCCATCGGCAATGTTGGATGTTCACTCCAGTGGAGTGATGGCATGATATTGGAAAGGTCCAGCCGACGTGAAGGAGCAGTTCGGCGCGGCCGTCGATTCCGTAGGGGACAACCGCGCGATCTTCAAATCCCGTGCCTCCAAGCTAATGAACCGCAAGCGGCCTTTGACGAAGAAAATGGCCTACCAGTACCGCCGCAAGCCGAGTGGCGGCTTGCCCGTCGCGGTTCTACGTAAAGCCGACATGACGCACGCCAAGGCCGTCAGTGGGCCAGTTGAATCACGTCAAATGCGACGCGCCTTGGATTGGGAGCGCCGCGGAGCTGACAACAACCAGGGAGCGGGCAGATGAGCCGACAGATCGCCTTTCTCGGCACCGGGATCATGGGGGCGCCCATGGCCGCCAATCTGATCGAAGCGGGGTTCACGGCCGCGGTATGGAACCGCACCCGGGCGAAGACCGACAAGCTCGCCGCGCTCGGCGCGCGCGTTGCCGATGACCCGCCCGATTGCGTCGACGGCGCCGACTACATCCTGTCCATCCTCGACAACGGCCCGGTGGTAAGGGAGGTCTTCTTCGACAGCGGGGCCGCCGACCGCATGAAGCGCGGCGCCATCTTCATCGACATGGCGTCGATTCCGCCGCGCATGGCGCAGGAGCATGCCGCCTGGCTCGAAGAGCGCGGCGTCGGCCACATCGATGCGCCGGTCTCCGGCGGCAGCCTCGGGGCGGCCGAGGGCTCCCTTGCCATCATGGCCGGCGGCAAGCAGGCCGACTTTGACCGCGCCGAGCAGGACGGCATATGGAAGCCAATGGGGCGGGCCAGCTATGTCGGGCCGACCGGCAGCGGACAGATCGTCAAGCTCGCCAACCAGATCATGGTGGCCTGCAACATCGCCAGCGTCGCGCAGGGGCTCTTATTCGCAAGCCAGGGCGGCGCCGATCCGGCCCAGATTCCGGTGGCCCTTGCCGGCGGACACGCCGACAGCCGCGCGCTCCAGGAACATGGTCGACGCATGATCAATCGGGATTTCCGCCCCGGCGCGCCGATCCGGAACTTCGTCAAGGATCTCGACACGGTGCTGGAGAACGCCGCCGATTTCGGGCTGGCGCAGCTTCCGATGGTGCAGGTGGTGCGCGATGCCTTCAAGGCGCTGCAGGACGAGGGCTATGAGCGCTGGGACCACAGCGCGTTTCTCCTCCATCTGGAGCGGCTGAACGCCCCGGCCCGCATGGGCGACAAGGACGACACGCCGCCTGAAGCCTAGCTTGCCCGTCTGTCATACGATGCCGGTCCGTGCGACGGCCTGGCCGATCAGTGGCCGGCCGCCTCCATCTTTCGTGTCCGCAACACCTCCTCGAGCCAGCCGATCCGCATCTCGGGGACCGACGACAGCAAGAGGTCGGTGTAGTCGTCATAGGGCGGGGTAAGGACCTTCGATTTCGGTCCGGAGCGGACGATGCGGCCCTGATACATCACCACGATGGAATCGGCGATCGCCCGGACGGTGGCGATGTCATGGGTGATAAAGAGGTAGGAGACGCCGGTGTCGGCCTGGAGCCGCATCAGGAGCTTGAGAATGCCGTCGGCGACGAGTGGATCGAGCGCCGAGGTCGGCTCGTCGCAGATGATCAGCTTGGGCTGGGCGGCGAGCGCCCGGGCGATGCACACGCGCTGCTTCTGGCCGCCGGACAGTTCGGCCGGATAGCGCTCGGCGAATCCCTTCGGCATCTCGATCTGGTCGAGCAGCTCCTGCACCCGGCGCGTCTTCTCCTTACCGCGCATGCCGAAATAGAACTGGAGCGGGCGCCCGATGATGGTGCGGACGGTCTGGCGCGGGTTCATCGCCACATCGGCCATCTGATAGATCATCTGGAGTTCGCGGAGATCGTCCTTGGAGCGGTCCGCGAGGCGGGGCGGCAGGTCGCGGCCGTCGAAGGTGATGCGCCCGGCGCTCGGCGGCAACAGGCCGGTGACGACGCGGGCGAGGGTGGACTTGCCGGAGCCGGATTCGCCGACCACGGCGAGGGTCTGCGCTGGCGGGACATGGATCGATACGTCGAACAGAACCTGGACGGCATTGCCGTAGGCGGCATCGACATGCTCGACCGTCAACACCGCCTGCGACTGGTCCGCGGCCTCCTCCTTGAGCGCCTGGCGCACGGAAACCAGCCGGCGGGTATAGTCCTCCTGCGGCGTCTCGATAATCTGCCGGGCCGGGCCGTATTCCACCATCTTGCCATGGCGCAGCACCATGATGTCGTCGGAGACTTGGGCGACGACGGCAAGGTCATGCGTGATGTAGAGGGCGCCGACCTGGGTCTCCTCGATCGCCCGCTTGATGGCCGCGAGCACGTCGATCTGGGTAGTGACGTCGAGCGCCGTGGTCGGCTCGTCGAACACGATGAGGTCGGGCCTGGGGCACAGCGCCATGGCGGTCATGGCGCGCTGGAGCTGGCCGCCCGAGACCTGATGGGGATAGCGCTCGCCGAAATGGTCGGCATCCGGCAGGCCGAGCACGTCGAACAGCCCGCGGGCGCGCTGCATGGCTTCGCTGCGGCCCATGACGCCGTGGCGCACCGCCGCCTCGGTGACCTGATCGCCCAGCCTGCGCGCCGGGTTGAAGGCGGCGGCAGCTGATTGCGCGACATAGGCCACCCGCGCCCCGCGGATGGAGCGGATCCCGGACAGCCCCAGCTTGAGGATGTCGACCCCGTCGAGCATGACCTCGCCGCCGGTGATGCGCACGCCACCCCGGCCATAGGCGAGGGCAGCGAGCCCGATGGTTGACTTGCCGGCGCCCGATTCCCCGATAAGGCCGAGCACCTTGCCCTTTTCGAGGGTGAAGGAGATATCGTCGACGATGACGATGTCGTGCGGCGGCTGGTCGGGCGGATAGACCGTCGCCTCGATGCGCAGCTTGCGGACGTCGAGCAGCGCCTCAGCCATCGCCGCGGCCTCCCTTGAGGCTGGCGGTGCGGTTGAGGATCCAGTCGACGACGAGATTGACGCTGACGGCGAGCGCGGCGATCGCCGCGCCGGGATAGAGCGCCGCGCCGATGCCGAAGATGATGCCGTCCTTGTTCTCGCGCACCATGCCGCCCCAGTCGGCCACCGGCGGTTGCACGCCGAGCCCGAGGAAGGACAGCGCGGACAGGAATAGGACCGCGAAGGCGAAACGCAGGCCGAATTCGGCGATCAGCGGGGAGAGGGCGTTGGGCAGTATCTCGCGGGTGATGATCCAGCCCCAGCCTTCGCCGCGCAGGCGCGCGGCCTCGACGAAGTCCATGACCACGATGTCGGCGGCCACCGCGCGCGAGATGCGGAAGACGCGAGTTGCCTCAAGGACCGCGATGACCAGGATCAGGATGTAGAGGTCGCTGGGCAGCACGGTCAGGATGACGAGGGCGAGGATCAGCGTGGGGATCGCCATCAGGAGGTCGTTGCCGCGCGACAACACCTGGTCCACCCAGCCGCCGAACACGGCGGCCGTGAAGCCGAGCACGACGCCGATCAGGAAGGCCAGAAGGGTGGCCGCCAGAGCGACGAAGATAGTCAGCCGGGCGCCCCAGATCAGGCGCGACATGAGATCGCGCCCGAGATTGTCGGTGCCCAGCCAGTGCTCGGCCGAGGCCGGCTGCCAGACCCCTCCGACGATCTCAAACACGCCATAGGGTGCGACCCAGGGTGCGAAAATGGCGAAGAACATGAAGAAGCAGATGCCGAACAGCCCAAGCAGCGCCGTGGGCGGAACGGTGCGCAGGACTCCGAACAGGCGCCCGGCAAGGCTGAGGCGGGTCGGGGCCTCGGAAGCTGCCTGCTCGGCCATGGCTACCTCGGATGCCTGAGCCGGGGATTGGCCAGGATGGCGGCCAGATCGGCGATGAGGTTTAGGGTGATGTAGACGGTGGCGAAGATCAGCCCGCAGGCCTGCACCACCGGCAAATCGCGCTTGGTGACATGGTCG
>SKQW01000315.1 GCA_007118805.1 Rhodobiaceae bacterium
AGATCATTGGATAGAGGTGCTGTCATCAGATGCTGGCCTCCTTTCCAGCCAGCATCTTGAATCACAAAATCAACAGAACCGGAATCCCTCTCGATTCAGTCAATCAATGAACCGCTCTAGGTTGCAAATACCCGACATGAGCTGTGGTCATTGCGTTGCGGCAATCGAGTCGGCCGTCAGACGGATCGATCCGCAGGCCCGCATCTGGGCCGACCTTCAGGCAAGAGCCGTCACGGTCGATACGCGCGTGGCTGCCGAGGACTTACAGGACGCGGTTGGTGCGGCCGGATACGAGAATTCGCTCACCGATGAAGCTGGATAGCCGTCTCGTCGCGCGATGAGCCACGCCCATCACCACAGACCAGAGCGGCGGCAGGCGGCCGACGACGACGGCGGTGTGTCCCAGGCCGGCCACAACAAGCATGCCGGGCACAGCGTGGAGATGTTTCGCACCCGCTTCTGGGTGTGCCTGGTACTGACCATCCCGGCGCTGATCTGGGAGCCGATGCTGCAGGATTGGTTCGGCTATCGGGCCCCCGAATTTCCCGGCGCGGCTTACATCCCTGCCGTCTTCGGCACCGCCGTTTTCCTTTATGGTGGCCATGTCTTTCTCCAGGGCGCAGCCCGGGAGCTTGCCGACCGCCTGCCCGGCATGATGACGCTGATCGCCCTCGCGATCCTGGTGGCCTTCCTCTACAGCGCTGCGGTCACGCTGGGCTTTCCCGGCCATGCCCTGTGGTGGGAACTGGCGACGCTCGTTACCATCATGCTGCTCGGCCATTGGATCGAGATGCGCTCGATCTTCCAGGCGCAGGGGGCGTTGAAGGAGCTGGCCAAGCTCCTGCCCGACACCGCCCTGCGATTGGTCGACGGAGACAAAACCGAGGAAGTACCGGTCGACCAGCTTGAGGATGGCGATCTTGTTCTGGTGCGGCCGGGCGCGGGCGTTCCTGCAGACGGCACGGTCAAGAGCGGCCGCAGCAGCGTCAACGAGGCGATGATCACCGGCGAGTCGAACCCGGTGGACAAGGACGAGGGCGACCGGGTGATCGCCGGCACGGTAAACGGCCAGGGCTCGCTGCGCGTCGCGGTCACGGGCACCGGAGAAGAGACCGCGCTTGCCGGCATCATGCGGCTGGTGGAGCAGGCTCAAGGATCGCGCTCGCGGGCCCAGGCCTTGGCCGACCGGGCGGCCTTCTTCCTCACCGTGGTGGCGCTCGGCGCGGGCGTCATCACCTTCTTCGCCTGGCTTTTCTTCGGCGCCACGCTCGACTTCACCATCACCCGCACTGTGACGGTTCTGGTCATCGCCTGCCCCCATGCGCTCGGCCTCGCCGTGCCGCTGGTCATCGCCATCTCGACCACCATGGGGGCCCAGAGCGGGCTTCTGGTGCGAGATCGGCGCGGCCTCGAGGAGGCACGCAATCTCCAGGCTGTCGTGTTTGACAAGACGGGAACACTGACGCGCGGTGAGCACCGGGTGGTGGAGACGGTGACTGACGGCATCGCCGAGAACGAGGCATTGCGACTTGCCGCGGCGGTGGAGCGCGATTCCGAGCATCCGATTGCCCAGGCACTCCTCAAGAGCGCCGAGGAGTCGGAACTGAAACTGCCGCAGGCGCAGGGATTCGGGTCGCTGCCCGGCCATGGCGTTGAGGCCGAAATTGAGGGTCGCCGGCTCAAAGTCGGCGGACCGGCGCTCCTGAAGAAGCTCGATATCGTGGCGCCCAGCGGACTGGCGAACGCAGCCGCGCGCTTCGGCGAGCGCGGGCAGGCAGCGATTTATCTCGTCGAGGGCAAGACGGTGCTCGCTGCTTTTGCTGTAGCCGACGCTGTGCGGCCGGAGTCCCGCGAGGCGGTGGAGCGGCTTCACGCGGAAGGCATCGAGGTGGCGCTTCTGACGGGTGACTCCCAGGCCGTCGCTGACGCCGTCGCCCGAGAGCTCGGCATCGACACCGTATTCGCCCAGGTGCTGCCAGAGGACAAGGCGGCGAAGATCGAGGAGTTGCAGGCCGGCGGGAAACGGGTTGCCATGGTCGGCGACGGGGTGAACGACGCACCGGCCCTGGTCACCGCCGATATCGGTATTGCCATCGGGGCGGGCACGGACGTGGCCGTGGAAGCGGGTGACGTGGTGCTGGTGCGCTCCGATCCGCGCGACGTCTCGCGCATCGTGGCGCTCAGCCGGGCGAGCTACCGCAAGATGCTGCAGAACCTGTGGTGGGCGGCTGGGTATAACATCGTAGCGATCCCGCTGGCCGCCGGCGTTCTCGCCTGGGCCGGCATCATCCTTGCCCCGGCAGTGGGCGCGATCCTGATGTCGGCGAGCACGGTGATCGTCGCGATCAACGCCCAGCTGCTGCGCGGGGCGAAGCTGTGACTGGTCGGAGTTCAGACTGACCCAAGGCCATCCGTGGCGGATTCGTTGACGCGCCCGCCTATGATGGCAAAAGGCCGGGGCCGAACTGAATTGGCCCCGGCCATCGATTGGCGCGGAAAGGGCGAGACGCCCGATCAGAACAGGCGCAGCACCGCCTGGTCGGCCTGGGAGGCCATCGACAGGGCCACCGAGGAAAGCTGCTGGCGGGTCTGCAGGGCCAGCATGTTGGCGCCTTCCTCGTTGGTGTCGGCGAGCGTCAGATTGTCAGCCCCGGTCTGCAGCGTGTTCATCATGCTCTTGGTGAAGTCGGTCCGGTTCTCGACGATCGACAGGTTCGAGCCGAAGGCCGAGGCCTGCGAGCGGACGCTGTTCAGCGCCTGCCCGACCGTGCCGAGGAGGTCGTCGATGCTCGAATTGGCATCAAGCTCCGAAGCCTCGATATTGAACAGGCTCAGATTGGCGGAATTGATCGCGTTCTCGTCCTGCGTCTGGATGTCAATCGTCGAAGTGCCGGTCTCGTTGAAGGTCAGCGTGAGCCGGTCGCCCTGCAGCAGGTTGATGCCGTTGAACGAGGCATCGTCGGCCAATTTATCGAGCTGGTCGCGCAGCTCGTTGAACTGGCCTGCCAGATTGCCGCGAACTTGGTTGCCGCTGATTTCCGCTTCTTCACCGCCACCGGTGATTTGGCCCTCGTTGTTGAGGCCGCCAACGGTAAGATCCTGCGTCGAGAGGTTCTCGATCCGCAGCTCACCGTCGTCATTCGAGGCACGGATCGCGGAGTTGAGATTGGTGTCGGAGTTGATCTCCTGGACCAGGGCGTCCACGGTCTTGGCGGCTCCATCCGATGCCTCGACACCGTCATTCGACTGCGCACCACTGGTGTGGCCGATCACAGTATCCACTGCACCGTCAGACGTGGTGATCGTGAAGTTGGATCCGTCGGCCCGGCTGATGTCGAGGCCATCCTCGGTTCCGGTGACCGTGAATCCTTCCGCGTCGGCCGCCGCGATCAGATTAGCCAACTGCCCACTAGCTTCGTCGGTGAACGTGTAGGTGAAGCTCTCGCCATTGTCAGCCGTGATGGTGATAGACTCATCCTCGAGGGCGGACAGATCGGGATCGCCGCCGTTGTCGGTCATGTCGCTGCCGTCGTCACCCTCGAGGGTGGCGGGTGTCGCAGCCACGTCTTCGGTGTTGAGGTCGATGACTGCCGTGGTGCCCAGCGCGCCGCCGCTCAGTTCGAGCGTCTGAACCGAACTGGTGTCGATGTCGCCGATCGCGAAGGACTGCGTCTGGAAGCTCGCGTCCTGACGGGCCTGACGCAGCGTGGCCTGCATGGTCTCCAGCGTCTTGGTGATCGAGGTCAGGCCGTTATCGGCCGCCTCGATGGTCTTGATGCCGTTCGACATGGAGTCGAGCAGCGAGGAGAGGTCGTTGGAGCGCGCCTGGAGCGACTGCGAGGTGAAGAAGTTGGTCGGGTTGTCGAGCGCCGAATTGACCTTCTTGCCGGTCGCCAGCCGGTTCTGGGTCTGCGACATCATATCCGCGGTGCCCTGAAGCGACAGCAGGTTCTGGCGGACGCCCGCCGAAAGGGTGATTTCAGACATTGAGGGAGCTCCTTCTGAGGCTCGTAGTAAAGATCGGCCCCATTCCTTGAGGCTGCGCCACCCTGAGCGAATTATGTTAATTGCTGGTTATCCGCAGGAAATGCCGCTTTGGCGCCCGGTTGCAGCCGTGCTGAAATGGCAGTGGCTGCGATCACGGCCTCTGCCCTTCGCAGGCATGCATGGTTGGGGCGGGTCAGCCCTGGATCCCCGCCTGCGCGGGGGACGAGCGGAGGGGGAGACGCTTCGATCCGAACTGAAACCGCTCTGGCCACGCAAGAGCCGCGCGAGCGCAAAGCCAACAGCCCGGTCTGGTCGCGCTTTTGGCCGCAACGCGTCGCAAACCGTGGGGACAGGCCGCGGCGGCTCTGGCATAAGGCGACAGGCACCGGTTCGGGCCGAGACGAGGGACGGGAAGCGATCGTGGCCGAATATTCGATCGTCTCGATCATGCGCAACGCGATGTCGGGCAACCGGCACTGGCGGCCGGCCTGGCGCGCCGCCGCGCCCAAGCGCGCCTATGACGTTGTCATCGTGGGCGGCGGCGGGCACGGGCTGGCCACCGCCCACTATCTCGCCAAGGAGCACGGCATTACCAATGTCGCGGTGGTCGAGAAGGGCTGGATCGGCGGCGGCAATGTCGGGCGCAACACGACCATCGTGCGCTCCAACTATCTCTTGCCCGAGAACCACCATTTCTACGAATGGTCGCTGAAGCTCTGGGAGGGGCTGGCGCGCGACCTCAACTACAATGTCATGTTCTCCCAGCGCGGGGTGCTGAACCTCGCCCATACGCCGGCCCAGATGGACATCCACGCCGAGCGCGGCAACGCCATGCGCGCCGCCGGCATCGATGCCGAGCTCTTGGATCGCGAGGCGGTGCGGGCCTTCGTTCCGCGCCTCGACATGTCGGAAAAAGCCCGGTTTCCCGTCCTCGGCGGGCTCTTGCAGCGGCGCGCGGGCACCGCGCGTCACGACGCGGTGGCCTGGGGGTTTGCCCGCGCCGCCGACCGGCACGGCGTCGATATCATCGAGAACTGCGAGGTGACCGGCTTCGTCTTCGAGGCCGGCCGGGTGGCCGGGGTGGAGACCACGCGCGGCGAGATCCGGGCCGAGAAGGTTGGGGTGGCGGTGGCCGGGTCGACATCCGAAGTGATGCGAAAGGCCGGGGTGGACCGCCTGCCCATCGAGAGCCACGTGCTCCAGGCCTTCGTCTCCGAGCCCCTCAAGCCGGCGCTCGATTCGGTGGTCACCTTCGGGGCCGGGCACCTCTATGCCTCGCAGTCCGACAAGGGCGGCCTCGTCTTCGGCGGCGATCTCGACGGCTTCAACACTTATGCCCAGCGCGGCAACCTGCCGGTGGTCGAGGAGGTCGCCTCGCTGCTCATGGCGATGTTCCCCTCTTTCGGCCGCGTGCGCCTGCTGAGGAGCTGGGGCGGCCTGGTCGACATGTCGATGGACGGCTCGCCCATCATCACCGCCGGGCCGTTGCCCGGCCTCTATCTCAATTCCGGCTGGTGCTATGGCGGCTTCAAGGCCACGCCCGGCTCGGGCTGGTGCTTTGCCTGGACCATCGCCAGGGACGAGCCCCACGAGCTCAACCGGGCCTTCGCCCTCGACCGCTTCGAACGCGGCGCAACCCTCGACGAGGCCGGCGCCGGCCCGCTGCCGTGGCATCATTAGGCCATGCGGATCACCTGCCCCATCTGTGGAGAGCGCGGCGTCGCCGAATTCGTCTATGGCGGCGACGCGACCATTGAGCGCCCCCCGCTCGACGCGCCGGCCGAGGACTGGCAGCGGGCGATATATGCGCGGGAGAACCCGCGCGGCTCCCATGCCGAATATTGGCAGCACGCCCATGGCTGCCGCGCCTGGCTGCGCGTTGAGCGCGACACCGCCACCCATGCCATCGCCTCGGTGGCGCTGGTCGGCCGCCGGGCCGGGGAGGGCGGGCAATGACCGGCTTTCGCCTGAGCCAGGGCGGCACGCTCATCGAGCGTGACCGGCCGTTGCGCTTCACCTTCGACGGTCGGGCCTATAGCGGGGTTCAGGGCGATACGCTGGCCTCGGCGCTGATCGCCAACGGGGTGCGCCTGGTGGCCCGCAGCTTCAAGTATCATCGCGCGCGCGGCATCGTCTCGGCCGGGCCGGAAGAGCCGAGCGCGCTCGTCACCGTCGGCGAAGGGGCGCGGGCGACGCCGAACACGCCGGCCACCACCGCCGAGCTCCGTGACGGGCTGGTCGCCGCCAGCCAGAATCGCTGGCCCAGCCTTGCCTTCGATGCGATGGCGGTGAGTGGCCTGTTCGCCCCGTTCCTGGGCGCCGGCTTCTACTACAAGACCTTCATGGGGCCGACGCGCGGGGCGTGGCATTTCTACGAGCGTTATATCCGCCGCGCCGCCGGCTTGGGCGCGGCGCCAGTCGAGCCCGATCCCGACCGTTATGATCAGTCGCACCTGTTCTGCGACGTCTTGGTTGTAGGCGCCGGCGCCTCGGGGCTTTCGGCGGCGCTGGCCGCGGCGAGAACGGGAGCGCGAGTCGTTCTGTGCGACGAGGGAGCCGAGCCGGGCGGCAGGCTGATGGCCGGCGGCGGCGATATCGATGGCAAGCCGGCGGCGGGCTGGGCAAAGGCGACAGCACGGGCGCTCGCAGATATGGCCAATGTGCGGCGCCTGCCGCGCACCACCGTGTGGGGCTATTACGACGGCAATCTGCTGGCGGCGGTGGAACGGCGGGACGAATCGCTGGACGAACCGCCCCGAAACCAGCCGCGACAGCGGCTGTGGCGCATCCGTGCCAAGGAGGTGGTGCTCGCCACCGGCGCCGTCGAGCGGCCGATCCTGTTCCCGAGCAACGATCTGCCGGGCGTCATGCTGGCCGGTGCGGTGCGGCGCTATGCCTGCGCCTTCGGCACCGCGGCGGGGCGGCGGATCGTTCTGTTCGGTGCCCATGACGACCTCTACGAAGATGCGCTGGCGCTCACCGGGGCAGGGGTCGAAGTCGCCGCGCTTGTCGATCCGCGCCCATCGCCGCCGGACGACCTTGCCGCCGCCTGCGCGAAACAGGGCATTGCCATGCGCCCCGGCGCGGCGGTCACCCGTGCGCTTGGGCGCGGCGGGGTGCGCGGCGTGGAGATCGCGTCGCTCAAGGCCGGGCGGCCGGAAACCATCGCGGCGGATGTCTGCGCCTCGAGCGGCGGCTGGATGCCGCTCATCAACCTGCACAGCCAGGCCGGCGGCAAGCCTGTCTATGACGCCGAACGAGGCCTGTTCCTGCCCGGCGCGCCGCGCGAGCGCTGGCGGGCGGCGGGCGCCTCGGCCGGCCAGTTCGCCCTGGCCGAACG
>SKQW01000026.1 GCA_007118805.1 Rhodobiaceae bacterium
ACGACATCCTCGCCCATTGCTGCGAGGCCTGGAACAGGCTTGTCGAGCAGCCCTGGCTGATCATGTCCATCGGCTTGCGGGATTGGGCCCATGAGTTCTGATCAGCGCGGGCTGGTATAATGCCTCTGAGCGAGGCGCCGGGCATATTCGCGCTGGTTGCCCAGCCACACGGACACGCCGGGCCTAACCCGGTGCGGCAAGATGGGCCTTGAGCCGGTCGATGTCGCCCTCGCTCCAGCCCGCCGGCCTCACGATCTCACGCCAGGCGTCGATATAGTCCTCGACGGCGAAGACATGGGCAAAGCCGCGCGGCGCGTTGGTCGAGGCGGGAATGTCCGCGATCAGCTGGAGAAAGGTCACGACGGGGAACCATTGCAGCTCGTCCGACACGTCTGGCCCGCGCGGGGTCTCCAGCCAGTCGGGGCTTCGATAGAGGATCTCGGGACGGAAGAAGGTGATCGGGTCGCTGGCGTGTTGCAGGAAGACGATGCGCATCGGCCCCCAATCGGCCTCGGCGATATCGAGCCCGCCGAACTGGTTGGCGAAGCGGATCACGGAGCCGTCCCGGAAGCGCGGCAGCCATTCCGGGGAGCCAGCTTGACGGCCTTGCGCGGCGGCCAGCCAGGTTTCGGTCTGGAAAGGCGGCCCGCTCCACAGCGCGCCATGGAACGGATCGCCGATGACGTCGAACAGATCGGCCGACCGATCCGAGTTGAGCGCGCCGAGGCTGAGGCCGTGCAGATATAGGTCCGGCCGTTCGTCCTCGGGAAGCGAGGCCCAATGCCCATAGACCTCGTTGAACAGGGCCCGCGCCGTCTCGGCCCCGTAGCCGGGCTCGGTCAACAGCGCAAGCCAGCTTGCCAGATACGAGTATTGGACCGCCACGCTCGCCACGTCGCCGCGCATCAGATACTCGATGGATTCGATCCCCCCCGGATCGATCCACCCGGTTCCGGTGGGCGTGACCAGGATCAGCGCCGAGCGCTCGAACGCATCGACTCGCTTGAGTTCCTCAAGCGCAAGCTCGGCCCGCTGTCTGACCGTCTGCGCCGAGTTGAGGCCGACATAGACGCGAATCGGCTCCATCGCCGGCTCGCCGAGGAAACTGTCGATATCCTCCGATGTCGGTCCGATCGAAACGAACTGGCGGCCCCGCCGGCCCAGTTCGTCCCACGAGATGCTGGAGGCCTCGCTGCCGGTCCGGATCGGGTTGGCGGGGCGTTCCACATCCGGTTCGATCAGCGCATCGAGCTGGCGGAAGGAGCTGTCGGCCACGCGCAGGCCGACGCTGAACAGCAGGCCGTTGGCGATCGACCAGAACAGGGTCAGGGCGATCGCAAATCCGAGCACATAAGCCACGCGGCGGGGAATCACCCGGTCGAAGCGCCGGGACAGCGTCAGGAAGGTCCACTGGAATAGCCGCCCAACGCTTAGGAGGGCGGCGAAGACCACAAGCGCGATCGCCCCCACCTGGAAGGGCTGCGCGCCCTCGACCGGCTCCATCCCCATCAGGTCGCGAATCGAGTTCTGCCATTCCGCCGCCCGCCACAGGAATACGATTGCCGTGCCCAGACTGATGGCCGCTGCCGTCCACTGGATGATCCGGACGTAGCGCCGTGGCGGGATGGGCAGCTCGAGATAGCTCCACAGCCAGCGGGCGCCGACCCCGATGGCATAACCCGCCGCGAAGGCGAATCCCGATAGCATGCCCTGCATGAGCGGGGTACGGGGAACCAGGCTCGGCGTCAGCGATGCCGCGAAGAACAGCGTGCCGAGCAGCAATCCGCTGGTGCACAGCGATCTCACCAGCCGTCTGGTTCGTCGAAGCCGCATTGCCCTTATCGTCCGGGCCGACCAGTCCATCCCATCGCCTCGGTTTGCCGCCCTGTCGACGGCGCCCTCGCCGGAGCGGCCGCCATGTCCTCTGCCCTGTGCCAAAGCCGGCGGCGAGGGGCAAGGCGCTGGCGCCCGATCATGCAAGATTCGGGTGGCGCGGCGAATGCATGTAATCCTATCCCGCTGGCAAATTGACCCCCAGTTCGAGGGGAGCGATGATCCGCGAGTGCACCGATGCAGACTTGGCGGCCATGGCCGCCGTGATCAATGCGGCGGCCGAAGCCTATCGCGGCGTCATCCCCGAGGATTGCTGGCACGAGCCCTACATGCCCGAGCCGGAATTGAGGGGCGAGATGGCCGCGGGCGTGAGGTTTCGCGGTATCGACGAGGCCGGGCGGCTGGTGGCGGTCATGGGCCGGCAACCGGTTGAGGATGTCACCCTGATCCGTCACGCCTATGTGGCGCCGCCTCATCAGAGCCGGGGCCATGGCGCCGCCTTGCTCGCCGATTTGTCACGCGACGTCGACGGTCCGCTGCTCGTGGGGACGTGGCGGGCGGCGGCGTGGGCCATCGGCTTCTATCGCCGCCACGGCTTCCATTTGGCCGGTGATGAAGAGACCGATCGCCTGCTGCGGCGCTACTGGACGGTCTCCGCCCGTCAGCGGGCATGCTCCGTGGTCCTGTGTCGGTTGTGACCCTGCGGTCGGCGCGAAACTTACCCTCCCGAATACTGCGCGTCGGTGACCTTTTCGAGCCACTCGACGCTCACCCCGTCAAGCGATTCCTGCATCGCGATATGGGTCATGCCGGTCTCCGGTGCGGCGCCGTGCCAATGCTTCTCGCCGGGCGCGAACCACACCACATCGCCCGCCCGGATCTCGCGAATGGGTCCGCCCCAGGCCTGGGCCAGGCCCGAGCCGGACAGCACGTAGAGCGTCTGGCCGAGCGGGTGGGTGTGCCAGGCGGTGCGCGCGCCGGGCTCGAAATGGACTATAAGGGCCCGCAGCCGGGCCGGCGCCTCGGCCTCGATCAGCGGATCCTGAACCACCCGGCCCGAGAAGTAGTCCTCCGACGGGCGACGCGTCGGCACGCTTCCGCACGGCTTGATCTCCATCTACGCCCCCTTAATTGCAGCTCCAGTGCCTATGGCCCCAGTGGCCCCAGCCTATCGCGCCGGGGCGCGTCGGGCCAGCACCCAGTGCCGAGCCTATAGCGTCTTCACGCTGTCCCCACTGCCGCATCCGCATCCGGCAGCAGCCAACATGAAACTGCCAAAGTAGTGCTAGCTATGGCCCGCCCGCCAGCGCGGCGGCGTCCGGCAGCACCACCGGCCGGGCGCGCTCGAAGGCCCGGGCGACCTTGAGAACGAGGTCGTCGCGATATTTTGCGCCGACGATCTGAAGCCCGACCGGTAGGCCGGACGAGGTGAAGCCGCAAGGAACCGTGGCGGCCGGCTGCTGCGTCAGGTTGAAGGGATGGCTGAACGGCGCCCAGTGGGTCCAGTTGGTCTGGTCGGTGCCTTCGGGCGCCAGCCGTCCGGCCGCGAAGGCGGGGATCGGCAGCGTCGGGGTCAGCAGGATATCGAACTCCTGGTGGAATGCTTCCATATGCATGCCGAGCGCGCCGCGCCGGTCGACGGCGTCGATATAGTCCATATGCGCGATGGCAGCGCCTTCCGCGGCGATGCGCTGAAGGTTGGTCTCGATCAGCGCGCGCTTGTCCGGGGAAAAGCGGCGCAGGAGGTTGGCGGCGCCGGTGAACCAGTGGGCGTGAAAAATCTCCAGCGGATCGTCGAAGCCCGGATCGCGGGCCTCGACCTCGGCGCCGAGATCGGCGAGTACCTTGGCCGCCTGTTCGACGAGGGCGACGATCTGCGGGTCGACGGCGACATATCCCAGCCTCGTGCTCAGCGCCATGCGCAGGCCAGAGACGCCATCGTCGAGCCCGCTGGTGAAGTCCGCTCCGGCATAGGGAAGGCGGTGCCAGTCGCAATGGTCGGGGCGCGACAGGGTGTTGAGCATCAGCGCGGCGTCCTCCACCGTCCGGGTCATCGGCCCGAGATGGGAGACCGTGCCGAAGGGGCTGAGGGGGTAGGCCGGCACCAGCCCGAAGCTCGGCTTGAGGCCTACGATGCCGGTAAAGCCCGCCGGGATGCGCACCGACCCGCCGCCATCGGTGCCGATATGCAGGCAGCCCATGCCGAGAGCGGCAGCTACCGCCGCCCCGCCGCTCGAGCCGCCGGGGGTGGTGTCGCGGTTCCAGGGGTTGCGGGTGATGCCGGTGAGGGCCGAATCTGTGACCCCCTTCCAGCCGAATTCCGGGGTGGTAGTCTTGCCGATCAGCACCGCGCCATCCTCCCGCAGCCGGGCCGTGGCGGGCGCGTCCTCGTCCCATGGCTGGTCCGGGTCGACGGCGTGGGAGCCGCGCAGCGTGGGCCAGCCCTTCGTGATGACCAGGTCCTTAACGGAGGCCGGCACGCCATCGATGCGGCTCAAGGGGGCACCGCGCCGCCAGCGCTCCTCCGAGCGCCGCGCCTCCGCCAGGGCGGACTCCGCGTCGACCAGACAATAGGCGTTATAGGGCTCGTTCAGCGCGGCGATGCGGTCGAGGACCGCCTGCGTGGTCTCGACGGGGGAAAGCCGGCCGGCGCGATAGTGTCCGGCGAGTTCGGCCGCTGACATTGATGCCAGATCTGTTGTCACAGTGTGTCCCCCTGTTTGTGGTGGCGGCGGCGGCCGGAATGGGCCGGCGCCGCCCGATCGTGCCGCCGTGCCGGATACGCGCCATGCGCTTGTGGCGGTAGACGGCTAGCCTCCCTCTGGTTTACGCCTCGTTGGCGGCCACGAATTCCCCATCACTCGGCCGCAGTCAATCCCGAGGGAGTCGCGACAGATGAACACAGCCCGCGAGACCGCCCAGTCACACGTCCATGTGGACAATGATCAGGTCCGGGTGAGCGAGTGGCGTTTCGCGCCCGGCGCGGCCACAGGATTTCACACCCATGAATACGACTATGTCATCGTGGCGCTGGGCGAGGGACGCCTGCGGCTGATCGATGCCGAGGGCAAGGAGACGGAGACTTCGTTGACGACCGGCCAGTCCTATTTCCGCAAGGCCGGGGTCCAGCACGACGTCATCAATGCCACCGACGGCCCGTTCGCCTTCGTCGAAATCGAGCTCAAGCCGAGCTGAGCAACTGCCAGCCTGTGCCGCTGAGGATAACTCGCGCCATGTCATCGTCCCGCCTGCGCATTGATCCCGATCGTTTCTGGATGACCGTCGAGCGGTCGGCCGAGATCGGCGCCGGTCGCGAGGGCGGACTGAGCCGCATGGCGCTTACCGAGCCCGACCGCGAGATGCGCGATCAGTTCGTCTCCTGGTGCCGAGAGGCGGGGCTGGAGGTGACGGTCGACCAGGTGGGCTCGATCTTCGCCCGCCGGCGCGGCCAAGACGACAGCCTGCCGCCGGTGCTCGTCGGCAGCCATCTCGATACCCAGTTCAATGGCGGGCGCTTCGACGGCATTGTCGGGGTGCTGGCCGGGCTCGAGATCGTGCGCACGCTCAACGATGCCGGCCATGTCACGCGCCGGCCCATCGAGATCGTCAACTGGACGAATGAGGAAGGCGGGCGCTTTCCCCCGCCGATGACCGCCTCCGGCGCCTTCGCCGACGTCTATTCCGTCGACTGGGTCCATGCCCGCCAGGCCGATGACGGGGCGACGCTCGGCGCGGAACTTGAGCGCATCGGCTATCGCGGCGTGGCAGAGGTCGGCGGCCGGCCGGTCGATGCCTATTTCGAGCTCCATATCGAACAGGGGCCCGAGCTCGATGCCGCCGGCATCGATGTCGGCATCGTCACCCACGGCTACAAAAGCCACGGGCTGCGCGTCGAGATTACCGGCGAGACCGCCCATGCCGGGCCATGGCCGATGGAGAAGCGGCGCAACGCGCTGGTCGGCGCGGCGCGACTGTGCGTTGCCGTCGACGATATCGGCTGGCGCTACGCCGCCACCGGCGGCAAGGCCACGGCGGCGCGGCTGGTCGCCTGGCCCAACAAGGCCGGCATCCTGTCGGACTGGGCCGAGGTCATCTGCGACGTGCGCCACGACGATCCTGAGAGCGCCGCGGCGATGGCAGAGGCGGTGCGCAAGGCGCTGCCGGATGCCGCGACGGCCGCGCAGGTGGAGATGCGGATCGTCGAGGAGTGGGAGTGGGGCGGCGCGATCTTCGACGAGGCCCTCGTCGGCTCGCTGCGCAATGCCGCCGCCGCGCTTGGGCAGCGCACACTCGATCTGCCGAGCCAGGCCGGCCACGACGCCTATTTCCTGGCGCGGATCTGTCCGACCGCCATGATCTTCACGCCGTGCAGGGACGGCATCACCCACAACAACAACGAGTTCACCACAAGGGACCGGCAGGTGCCCGGCGTCGACGTCCTGCTCCAGGCAGTGCTCGCGCGGGCGGACCGGGCCGGACCCTGACCACCAAGAGGGTTTGCCGAGATGACCACGATTAGGCCGGTTGGCGCACAGGACCGCGCGGGATGGGAAGCGCTCTACAAGGGCTATGCCGACTTCTACCGCGTGGAGCAGACCGCCGAGATGCGCGAGCGGGTGTGGTCATGGCTCATGGATCCCGGCCATGAGGTGGAAGGTCTGGTGGCCGAGGCGCCGCAAGGGCTCGTGGGGCTCGCCCATTTCCGGCCCTTTTCGCGGCCCATCGCGGCGAGCGTCGGCGGCTTCCTCGACGATCTGTTCGTCCTACCCGACATGCGCGGGCAGCGCGTCGCCGACGCCCTCATCGAGGCGGTTGCCGCCGAGGGCCGCGCGCGGGGCTGGTCGATCATCCGATGGATCACCGCCGAGGACAACTACCGCGCCCGTGGCGTCTATGACCGGCTGGCCACCCGCACCAACTGGGTGACCTACGACATCAGGCTCGGCTGAGGCGCGCCGGCTCGCCGCAGCGCTCCGGCGCAGACTCCTCAGACGGGAATGCGCCGGGCAGTGAGCTTCTCGATGGCGCGCAGCAGGGGGCGCTCCTCGTTGCCGCAGAATGACACGGCGGCACCGCTTGCCCCGGCCCGGCCGGTGCGGCCGATGCGATGGACATAGGTCTCCGGGACATGCGGCAAGTCGTAGTTGATCACCAGGCGGATATCATCGATGTCGATACCGCGGGCGGCGATGTCGGTCGCCACCAGCACTGGCGTCTTGCCGGCGCGAAAGCCCGCCAGGGCACGGTTGCGCTGGTTCTGGCTCTTGTTGCCGTGGATGGCCGCAGCCTGAATCCGGCTCGATGCCAGGGCACGCACCACCTTGTCGGCGCCGCGCTTGGTGCGGGTGAAGACGAGGACCCGGTCCTTGTCCCCGCCGGCCAGAAGCTCGACGAGCTGCGTTCCCTTGTCGCGTGGCTCGACGTGGATGACCCGCTGGCTGATCTTCTCGGCGGGCTTCGATTGCGGCGTCACCTCGACCCGGACC
>SKQW01000367.1 GCA_007118805.1 Rhodobiaceae bacterium
CGCGCTGATGACGCGGGCGACGGGATAGCCGCAGAATATTCGGGCACCGAACGGCTGCGCCTTGCGCATTGTCATCATGCGGGGGCAGGGCACAAGCAAAGAGCCTTGAGGTGGTCACAAAGGCGCAGCGTGAAAGTAGACGATGATGCCCAGGACAGTCGAGACGGCCAGGATCGCCAATGTGAGATGCACCAGTTGCATGAGAACTCCGAGCCCTGCCGTTCGCGCCTCGTTTCCGAAGAACGGTCCAATCTAGCTGATCGTTGGCCCGGCGGCTGTAACGCGGCAGCAACAGCGTGACACCGTTGCACGAGACCCGCTCCTTTCCGGCATCGCGAGCTGAGCCTGCCGCCGTGTGGGCGGAAGTGCCCGGTTGCCACAAGTGGCCAGCATCGCTCGAAAGGGGTGTCCATGCCTTTCCGCTAATGCTGGGCAGAACCAACGGCCACGCGTGTTGCAACACAAGCTTTACCGTGCGGCCAAGCAGAGCCGCGATCGAAAGTGTTATGCTACCAAGTCCCTCAGCAACCATCCGGGCAGGTGGTGCGCCAATGTCGGACATAGCACGCCTTCGTGGTGGGCAACTTCCTGACCACCGCCAGAGCAAACGATCACGCCAACCGCCGATCCATCTTCCGCAACGATTGGCGATCCCAACATGCCACCTTCGATTGGCTGGGCAGCATCAAGGAGCCACAGCGGCCCGGGGGCGTGCATCCTTACGTTGACTGGAAACCACTCGTTGCCGAGCGATAGCGCATAGCCCGTGCGGTCCCCCGATGGCTCACCCATACGCAAAGGCGTCGTGGCGTCGGCGAGATCGTTATAAGCCGCGGCCTGGTCATACAGCTCTTGCCGGTCAACGGGGCCAAGCACCGCGATGTCGGCGATCGGATCAACGAAGATGCATTCCGACCATATTGCCGGTCTTTCGCCGAGCGGCGCCAGCAGTCCGGAATACGTCCGGTCGGCACTGTAAGCGATCGACGCCGCAGGCGGCAGAGCCGGCAGGCAATGAGCGGCCGTAACAATGTACCGGTCGCGCTCACCAATAACGAAGCCGCGACCGTCGCCAACCCTGACCACGGCAGCAAGTGCAGATTGAAGCTTCATCGATTGCCCCCCTCTCGTGCGCCCGCCCCAGCATGGCACCGGGGCGCGATCTTGTCAGCGCCTCGGCAACAGCCTGGCGTCTTTCACACGCTGGTCTGGCGAGCGCCGTAGCGCCGGATCTATCGCCAGGGCCAGAGTCAGCAGCCGATTGGGGAGCTGCAGGATGCGCCAGCTAAACTTTGTGCGGATCAGGCGCATTTCCGCTCAGCCGCCACGGTCTCAATCGGATCGGCCTGATCGTCAGGCATTGGCTAGCTCGTCCAATTGGGGGAGCTGAAAGGAGTCGCACGAGCTGCAATTTTTGGTAGTCTTCTTGCGCATGACGATGCCCCGCCTGGCGTCGGACAGCCGGTCGGGCGCTCATAAACCGCGTGACAAGTGGAAGTGGGACCAATCGCATTATCATGAAATCGAGGAACCGGGAGATAGCCGTTTATCATGAAATCGAGGAACCTGGAGATAGCCGTCATGCCGAATGAGCAAGAAGGCTGCCACAATGAAGTGGGAAGGCTGACGCAGGCTATCGAGGAAGCGCTGGAGAGCGAACGCCCTTCACACTTGAGTGGGAGCGAGATTGCTCGACGGTTGGGCCGCTTCCTCCTCCGGTCCAGACTGAACCGTACCGGGATTGCCGGCTCCGACTCTTGAGTGGAAGGAGCCATGATGACGAGACGGAACGGCAACGGCTATTCGCCTGAGGTCCGCGAGCGGGCGGTCCGGATGGTTATTGAGCAGCGGGGCGAGTATGCCTCGGAAATGGGGGGTGATCTCCTCGATCGCCGCGACGATCGGCTGCAAGGCTGAGACGCTGCGCCTGTGGGTGCAGCGGGCCGAACGCGATGCGGGGCTTGGCCCTGGGCGCACCAGCGAGGAGCTCTCGCGGATCAAGGAGCTGGAACGGGAGAACCGGGAGCTCCGGCAGGCGAACGAAATCCTGCGCAAGGCGTCCGCTTTTTTTGCCCAGGCGGAGCTCGACCGCCGGTTCAAGCCATGATCGCCTTCATCGACGATCACCGCGAGGCCTACGGGGTCGAGCCGATCTGCCGCGTGCTGCCGATTGCCCCGTCGACCTATTATGCGCATGTCGCCAAGCGGTGCGATCCCTCCCGGTGGTCGGCCCGGGCACAGCGGGACAAGCTCCTTGAGGTCGAGATCCGGCGCGTCTTCAAGGAGAACTTCCGCGTCTACGGCGTGCGCAAGATGTGGCGGCAGCTCAAGCGGGAAGGCTTCGATGTGGCGCGCTGCACGGTTGAGCGGCTGGCGTACGCCCAGGCGATCTCGCTCGGCGGAGAGTCGTTTCAGATTCTCAACAACCAGGGCTATTCCTACCTCCTGAGAGGCGACTTCGACAATGCCCGGGCGAAATTCCTGAAAGCCTATGAGATCGATCCGACCGATCCGACGGTCAAGAACAACCTGGTTCTGCTGTCGACGAGCTGGCGCAAGGTCGAGCGCTATCCCGGCGCCTACTGAGATGGCCGCACTCGGGCGGACAGTGGGCGACAAGCGCCCCGGCATTGTCTGTCTTTGGATGATTGCGACGGTGTCTGACGCCCGTGAGCGCTCGATCTCGCCTCAATCCTCGGCAACCTACGGCGTTACCCTCGACTCGGTGCCCTGAACCTCAGGGGCAGTCTCGAGAGTTGCGGCTTCGGCCACGGTTGCGAGATAGCGGCTGATTACCGCGGCCTCGTCGAACTCCTGTTCGGCCTTTGCGCGGCCGGCGCGACCCATCGCCTCTCGCCGCTCGGGCGACATGGCGATCAAGGCGAGCATCCGCTCGCTCAGGTGCGCGTCATCTCGCACCCGACACAACAGACCGTTCTCATCGTGCTTGACGAGCTGGCGGCAGCCCGGCACATCCGTAGCGATCAGCGGTTTGGCCATTGCTGCGGCCTCCAGAAGCGAGCGCGGCAATCCTTCGCGGTACGACGGCAGCACGACACAATCAGCAGCTGCAATGGCAGAGCGGACGTCGTCCCTGACGCCAAGGTACTCGACGAGGCCCTCCGACGCCCAACGATCCAGCGAAGCCCGATCCACCGCAGAACGGTTGTTGCTATCGATGGGACCCAGCAATTGAAATCTAGCCTCCGGCACCTCGCGGCGCACGCGCCGAGCCGCCTCGACGAATTCGCCAATGCCCTTGTCCCACAGCAGTCGAGCAACGAGCAGGAAACAGAAACCGTTCCGGTTCACGGCGCGCTTCTCGGGCCGAAACTTCGATGTGTCGATTCCCGAGCCTGGCACCAGCGCGGCCCGATCGCCGGCCACCAGTCGGGTATCCACGAACAGCCGCAGATCGTCCTCGTTGTGAAAGAACACGGTGTGTGATCGGGCAAAGGCGCGCCGGTAGAGTTGCCTAGCGACCCGCGTGATCCACGTATCGCTTATGAAGGCGGTGCCCAGGCCAGACACGGTGTTGATGGTAGGGACGCCGCAAGCATGAGCCGCCAACGAGCCATAGATATTCGGCTTGATCGTGTACCCGAGATAGACATGAGGCCGCTCGCGCCGCATCAGCCGCACATAGCGGGCGAATAGGACCAAGTCCCGGTGTGGCGATGTCCCCTTGCGGTCAATGGGTAAAGGCACGTATCGGCAGCCGAGATCCGCAATCCGCGCCGAATGTTCATCGGCCGGCGCCGCCGCAACCACCTCATGTCCGGCATTAATGAGCGTCCGGATAAGCCCTGCTCGAAAATTGATTACATTCCAGGAACTGTTGGCGGAAATTACGATGCGGCACGACACACCCTCGCCAAGTGTAGCTTGGTGAACGCCGATTTCCGAATCTGCCCCGACATACTCAAACAAGGACACGTTATCCACGGGTGAAGGGGTTGTGCGGTCAGGGGGTGCAGGCCATCAAATGCAGTCAATAAGGCAAAGCACTGGATCGTCCAAGCCAGTCCTACCGACCTTATCTCACCAGATATCCGCCAAGATACATCGCAGTGCTTCGCGGTTCCAGTCATTTGCGACCAGGAGGTGATGTCCACCGTCGCGGGCGGACGCATCGCTGCGGTCGCCTCGTGTCATCCTGACTCCGTAGCTGAATCCGAGGAGTTGAATTCGGCCTGGGTCACCCCAAGCGCCTCCGATCTCGCAAAGCCTGGCGCCCGCGTCACGGAAACCAGCCCGAATATCCGGCTGCAGGTGACTTCGATGCGCCGTTGATCGAGGCCGACGTTGCCATCGACGCTCGCGCAGGTTCCGACAGGTGGCTTTCCTTTCAACAGGCGCTCTTTGAAAAGTTGCGGACTTTCACTCCATCGGCAAGACTGGGGTTGATGCGGCGAATCACTTTCAGATGGCTTCTGATACGACAGTTGGGTCGGCTTGCTGGGCGCTGCCCTGACTGCCTGACAGGGATCTTCAATGACCAGCGTCATCACGTCGCCCGATCTGTCTTTCTTTGGCCCCATCCAACCGACACCCGGTCCAGCCGGCTGCTCATCCAGGCCCATGTTGAATGTCGTGCCTGTGGTCGGGCTTGGTGGGACGAGGTGGAGTGCGATTCCCACTTCCGATCCTTCGATCCCGGTCAACCCCAACCGTCAAGGCGGACTTCCCGTGCTTGTGCGAAACACGCGGCCCTGACGGAACGGGGGGCGTGACGTCAGCAGCCACAAGGGCTGGCTCCTGCAGACCAAGCCGTGGGTGTGGGAATGCGGCGGGCGCCAAGGGGACGGCGACGGCGCTGGGCGCTGCCGACGGCAGACGTCGGTGATCGCCGGGACCGTCATGCACCGGACCCACCTGCCGCTGAGCCCCTGGTTCATCGCCGCCTACCTGGTCGCCACCCACTCGAACGGAATCTCGGCCCTCCAGCTCCAGCCCAAGATCGGCCTCGGGTCCTGCAAGTCCGCCTGACTGCTCCTGCACAAGATCCGCAAGGCGATGGTCGATCCCGACCGCACCCCACTCGAGGGCGCCGTCGAGATCGACGAAAGCAGCATCCCCTACCGCAAGAAGGAGGAACGCTCGACGGGCGGACAGGGCAGGGGCCCGCAGGGCCAGATGTTCATCATCGCCGCGGTCGAGCGTCGGTCGGGCCGGAAGGCGGGACGCATCCGGCTCGCCCGGCTCGCCGAGAACAATGCTGAGAATATTCGGCCGTTTGTCCTGGCGAACACGGCGCCCGGCAGCACGATCTGCACCGACGGCAACCAATCATACCGGGACCTGGGAGACCGAACGCATGTCGCCCGGAATCTGAGCGCGAAGAACGAGCTCCCCGCGCACGTCGTCATGGAGCGCTCGCACCGGGTCGTCTCAAACCTCAAGACGTGGGGCAAGAGCGTCTTCCATGGCTTCCGCACGCAGCACCTCGACGCCTATCTCAACGAGTTCGCGTTTTCCGCTGGAACCACTGCCAGAGCTGGCCGGATCGCTCCCGCTCGGGCAGGAGGTGAGGATGGCGACAGTACCGGAGCTAACGGAACGAGCAATTCACATTATCTGGTCACGTCGCAGCTTCTGCAAGAGTTTCCAGGATATGCCGAACGGATCATGCGAAGCCGCGCCGAGTACGGCACGGGAATGGTGATGGAAGCCATACTGTCGCGGGATGTCAGGGCGGTCGCAGGAGTCGTCAGGCTTTTGGCAGGCGATCCTGCGAACGCCTCAAGGAGCTTGGCGCGGCTGCCGCCGACGATAGGGTGGAGAATCAGGCGGTCCCTGTTTTACCCTCCGAGGGTGCGTGGCGCGCAGTACGCCCATGGTTTCCGCGCGCATCGCTATGACATGAGATAGAACTGGTAGGGCAGCCAGGATCTCGCATTGTGCGCGAAGTTGAGCCAAACGAACTGGACGACCGCCGAATAAGCAATTACTCCGAAGGCGATCGTCGCACGATCGGCTAAGCGCGGCGCGAAGGCGTCGGGGAATCGTGACAACACGAAAACCTGCAGCGGAACCAGATAAAGCGCCAGGCGATCCACCGCGGTCGATGAGGGGGAGACAGCCAGCAGGCCAATGCATCCGACCGCCACGGCCGCCATCAGCATCCACGGTCGCCGTTCGCCCGGCGCGAGCGGGAACCGGCGTCGAGCCAGGAGGAATATCGCGGCGGGCAGGGCGTTCATCGCAATGCGCACAGCCGCGCCCTCCGACTGGTATCCGCGCTCGATATACCCGTACATGAAGCGGTCGACGCTGTCATAGAGCAGCAGGTAATACAAAATGGCCGCTGCGGCGCCCACCCAGGCGGCCGTCCACAACCGCCCCCGGTCCGTCGCCAACGCAGCGATGGGGATCAGGATGACGGCTGTCCGGTGAAAGGTGGCGGCAAGCGCAACCCACAGCACGAACTTCAGGAGCGAACGATCCCGTGTCAACGCGACAAGGCCGAGCATTGCAAGTCCGATGGCGACCGCCTGCCGGCTGTACCCCATAGCGACGACGATGACGAGATAGGGAACCGCGACAAGCAGGGCCAGCCACGGCCGCGGCTGCTGCTTGGCGAACGCCAGAAGGCCCCAGGAAAAGATCGCTCCGCACAAGAAGTTGACGACCCATATTTCGCCAAAGGTGTTGGCCGCCAGCCAATTGAGCAGAATGTAGCCGGGGTCCCTCTGGGTGAGAGCTTCCGAAAAAGAGAGGAATTCGGCTCGATGGAGGTAGGCTAGGTAGCTCCACCAGTCGCCCCCGACCCGGAACCGGAAGCCGATCGCGATTGACATGAGGACCGCAGTGGCGGCCAGCACCGGGGAGCCCCGCCGCCTTGGCCCGAGCTGAAGCGAGCGCTCCTGCAGAGCTCCCAGCGCGGGAATCAGGAAGAGGAGCCAGTACGGCAGCATGTCTAGCGGGGCAGGGGCTGGATGTCGGTGGGATGTCCGCCGGGCTTGGGCAGATACGCCGCGGCAACGACGTTGCGCAGTAGGGTGGCTTTCCGCGGGGCCCATGTCGTCAGAGAATAGTCTGCTGCGACCTTGGCGCGACCCGCTAAGCCCATGCTGTGCCGGAGCGCCGGATCGCCGATCAGGGCCATCAGTGCTTCGCGCCATTCATCATCGTCTTTGGCAAGAAAGCCGGTGACGCCATGATTCACGATCGTCGTATTCGCGCCGACCGGCGAGGCGACGACGGGAAGGCCGGCGGCCATGTACTGAATCAGCTTGTAGCCGCATTTTCCCCGCTCCCACGGGGTATCGGACAGCGGCATGATACCGATGTC
>SKQW01000306.1 GCA_007118805.1 Rhodobiaceae bacterium
ACGGCCGCTGCGCAGGCGTTGCGCGCAGAGCTGTCATGACAAGGTGCCCGGAAACAGACTTGTCGAAGAAATCCTAGGGAGGAAAAGACATGAACAGGAATATCGGTCCCCTGATTTCCCGCCGGGGCGTCTTGGGCGTCGGGGCGGGCCTTGCAGCGTCGGTCGTCGGCATGCCCTATCTGCGCGCTCAGCCGACGACCGTGCAGATCGGTCTGGCCACGCGCACCTGGTTCCCTTCAGTGGTCGCACAGACGGCCGTTGATCAGGAGCTGTTCGAGAAGGAAGGGCTCAACGCCGAGCTGACCGTCTATCAGAGCGGCGGCGAGGCTTTCAACGCGGTGGCCGCCGGCGCCGCCGACGTGATCAGTTCCGGGCCCGCCCAGGTCGCGATCGGTCGGGAGCAGGACGTTCCATCCCGGATCGTGGGCAATCTCTGCAACGGCTTTTTCGGCTGGAAGCTGATCGTGCCGGTCGACTCCGACATCGAGGATGTCGGCGAGCTCGCCGGCGCCAATGTCGGCATCACATCCGCCGGCTCGGCCACCGACGCGCTCGCCCAATGGGCGATGGCGGAGTTCGGCATCGAATTCAACAATGTCCCCGTGGGCGGGGCCGGCCTCGTGCCGAATCTCCTGTCCGGCAATGTCGCGGCCGCGGTGTTGTATTCGCCCCTCAGCTTCCAGGTCGAACAGGAGGGCGATGGTCGGGCGATCCTCGATTTCGGCACGGCGATTCCGGAGCACCTCGTCGCCGGCTGGGTTGCGAGCGAGCAATATATCGAGGCCAATCCGGACGTCCTGCAGCGCACCATGAACGCGCTATATGGCGGCCTGGTGTATCTTCAGGAAAACCGGGATGACGCGGTCCGTATCATCGCAGAGGTCAACGGCATCCCCGAGGGCGTGGCCGAGCAGGAATACCAAGAGGTGTTCCTGAACCTTGTTGCCGACGGCGCGATGAACGTGGATCTTGCCGACCGCGCGCTCGAGATTCTTCGGCTGGCGGGCTTCACCGGGTACGATCAGCCGGAGATGATCTTCACCACGGACTTTCCGCCGGTTCCGACACAGGCCTGAGCTTCGTCCGACATGGCGGCCCGCTACGAGACGGCCCTCATCCGTCTCATTATCATCGCCCTGCTGTTCGGCGCGTGGGAGTTCGCTCCCCGCGCCGATCTCGTCAATGCGCGCCTGCTGCCGCCGGCCAGCGAGGTGTTCACGGTCTTCTTCGGGCTGATCCAGGATCCGGGCTTCCACGGGCATCTTGCGACCACGCTGCAGCAGACGCTGACCGCGTTCCTCATCGCGGTGCCGGTCGGGGCGTTGCTGGGTATACTCATTGCCGAGAACCGCTTTGCCGGCGAGGTGTTCAAACCCCTCGTCTTCTTCGTCTTCAGCATTCCCAAGTCGATATTCCTGCCGATGTTCATTCTCGCCTTCGGCATCAGCTTCTGGCAGAAGGTGGCGTTCGGCGTGTTCTCGACGATCTTCATCGTGATGATGACCGCCTTTGCCGCGGTGGCATCCGTCAGAAGCGATCACATCCGCGTCGCGCGGTCCTACGGGGCCAACCTGCGCCAGATCATTGCGCGGGTGTATCTCCCCAGCATGACGCCGGTCCTTCTGGAGGCCGTCAGGCTTGCAATGATCTTTAACTTCACCGGAATCCTTCTGGCCGAGATGTACGCCTCGCGGGCGGGAGTGGGCAACCTGATCGGGACCTGGGGGCGCGGGTTCCAGATACCGCAGATCATGGCCGGGATCGTCACCGTCGCCGGGCTGTCGATCCTGTTCAACGAGCTGGTGCGCTGGTTCGAGCGCCGCTGCGAGCACTGGCGGGGGGACCGGTGACCATGAACAAGGATGTATCCGGGACCATCCAGGTCGAGGGGGTGAGCCACACCTTCGTCAGCAATGGCGAGAAGACGCACGCGCTCGACAACGTGTCCTTCGAGGTCCCCAAGAACCGGTTCGTGTCCATCGTCGGCCCCAGCGGCTGCGGAAAGTCGTCGCTGCTGATGATGCTGGCGGGTCTGCAAACGCCGGATGAGGGCCGGATCATCTGCGAGGGCAAGAAGATCACGCGGCCCGATCCGCAACGGATCGGGGTCGTCTTTCAGGAAGCCAGCCTGTTTCCCTGGCTGACGGCAGAGAAGAATGTGGAGTTTCCGCTGTCATTGCGCGGGGTCAAGCCGGCGGTTCGCCACGACCGCGCCCGGGAGGCGCTGGCGCTGGTCGGCCTGGAAGGTTTCGGCAGCCGCTATCCGCATGAACTGTCCGGGGGCATGAAGCAGCGTGTGTCGATCGCGCGCGGGCTGGTCCAGGATCCGCCGATCCTGATGATGGACGAGCCCTTCGCGGCGCTGGACGAGCAGACCCGCACCGTCATGGGCGATGAGCTGCTGCGCATCTGGGAGCAGACGCGAAAGACCATTCTGTTCGTGACCCACAGCCTGGGCGAGGCCGTCTATCTCGCCGATCAGGTCCTCGTCATGTCGGCCCGTCCCGGCCGGATCATCGATCGCATCGACGTTGACCTGCCCCGCCCGCGCCGCTTCGAGATGATGTCGACACAGCCCTTCATGGAGCTGCGCGAGCGCATCTGGCGGCAGATCAGGCACTAGGAGGCCGGGCCGATGCGACTGGACGCCACGACCGTGCGCCGTCTTCTCATTGTCCTGCTCATCGTGGCCTGGGAGGTGCTGCCCCAGGCCGGCCTCGTGCCCCGGCTGTTCCTGCCGCCGGTGAGCGCTACCGTCGCCGCCCTGTGGGGAAGCGCCCCCGAATATGCCTATCATCTCTGGGTGACCTTGCAGGAGGTCGCAATCTCCATGCTGTTCGCCTGTGTCGGGGGCGTGGCTGCCGGCCTTGTCATCGGGAATTCGGTGCGGCTGAGGCAGCTCCTCCTGCCGCTTGCCTCGGCCGGCTTCGCCATTCCGCTGGTGATCCTCTACCCGCTGTTCACCGCGTGGTTCGGGATCGGCCCAGAATCGAAGATCGTCTTTGCCAGCGTCTATGGTTTCCTGCCGACGCTGCTGGGCACCGCGGCCGGCGTGCAGACCATCGATCGGCATCTGGTGACCGTCGCGCGCAGCCTGGGCGCCTCGCGTTTCCAGCAGATCACGCGAGTGTTTCTGCCCGCTGCCATTCCCACCGTGCTCTCCTCGCTGCGCATCGGCGGGGCGCTGGTCATCGTCGGCGTGACGGTTGCCGAGATGCTGACCTCAACGGCTGGAATCGGGTTTCTGATCTCGCGCTACCGCACGCTGCTCGACAGCCCGCACGTCTTCGCCGCGATTCTCCTGGTGCTGGCCATGGCGATCGCCTTCGACTGGCTGGTGCAACTGATCGAGCGTCGGGTGGCCGGCTGGCAGCGCGCGATTCGCACCGAGCAGGCCCCGGCCGCGGCCTATTCGTGAGATTCCGATCAAATTGGGCAGGTGTGAACCGGAACAGCGCCCGTGGCTTTCAGCTTCCCTGCCAGGGCAGCGAAAAGGTCTTGAGATTGGTGTAGCTGCGCATCGCCTCGAGCGCGCCTTCCTTGAAGCCGTTGCCGGAGTCCTTGATGCCGCCGAATGGCGACATCTCGGTGCGGTAGCCCGGAACCTCCCACACATTCACGGTTCCGACCTTCAGCTCATCGACCAGGCGCAGCGCGTAGTCCAGCCGATTGGTGCAGACGCCGGACGACAGGCCGTAGGCGGTGCCATTCGATGTCGCGATGACATCGTCGATATCGGTGCAGCGGATGACAGGGATGATGGGCCCGAATGTCTCCTCGCGCACGAGCTCGCTCGATGGCCGGACATGGTCGAGCACGATCGGGGGCAGCAAGGCGCCCTCGCGGGCGGGGCGATAGAGGATCTTGGCGCCCTCGCGCTCCGCCGCCAGTGCCCGGCTCTCGAACAACTCCGCCGCCTCGGCGTCGATAACGGTGCCCAGATCGGTGGCCGGATCCCTCGGGTCGCCGAAACAGATCGCCTTCGCCCTGTCGACGATCCTGGCGACCAGCCGGTCGGCGATGCCATCGGCCGCCAGGATGCGCTTGACGGCGGTGCAGCGCTGCCCGGAATTCTTGGTCGCGCCCGAGACGGCCAATGCCGCGGCCTGGTCGAGCTGATCATCGTCCAGGTCGTCCATGACGATGAGGGGATCGTTGCCGCCCAGTTCGAGCACGGCGCGGCGATATCCGGCCTTGCGGGCGATCAGCTTGCCGACCGCCACCCCGCCGGTGAAGGTGACGAGCTCGATGTTGGGATTGGTGATCATCTCCTCGCCGATATCGCCCGGCCACCCCGTGATCACGGATAGCATCTCCGGCGGCAGGCCGGCCTCGTAAAGCAGATCGGCAAGAAGCAGGGCGGTTAGCGGGGTCTTTTCCGTGGGCTTGAGGACGACGCAGTTGTTGGTCGCAATCGCCGGCGCCAGCTTGTGGGCGACCATGTTGAGCGGATGATTGAAGGGCGTGATCGCCGAGATGGCGCGCAACGGCTCGCGCCTGGTGAAGATGCGGCGGCCCTGGCCATGATGGGTGATATCGCAGGCAAAGCTCTGCCCGTCATCAAGGACGCAGAGCTGGCCGGTCAGCGTGAACACGTCGCGCGCCCGGCCGCATTCGTAGAGCGAATCTTTCTTGGAAATGCCGAGCTCAGCGGTGATGAGGTCTGATATGGCGTCGCGGCGCTGCCAGGTGGCCTCAGCTACAGCGAGAAGGATACGCTGGCGCTCGTAACGGGTCAGGCTCGGCGTATAGCGCCCGGCGATATCGAAGGCCTCGCGCACCTGGTCGGCTGTGGCCGCCGGAACCGTACCCACGACGCTTCCGTCATAGGGATAGCGCACCTCGATCACGTCCGAGGCGTGCACCTTGCGCCCGGCGAGGCGCAAGGCCTCCACACGCGGACCTTCGCTCATTTGCAACACGGTCATCTTCGGTCCTCAGGCATCAACCGCGGCCGGGGCGACGTGATTGAGCCCGACCGCGAAGGCATCGAAGTTGCGCAAGTGCTGCGGCAAGTCGCGGAGCCGCCGATTGACGATAAACGGCACCACCTGCTCGGTGAGCCCACCATGCGACCGTAGCGGCACGTCAAGGGCGTCGAGATCGTGGTCCGCCATGCGGGTGCCGATCACCTTGGTGTTGCGCGAGATGACGATCACGTCGCCCATCCGGTCCGGCGGCAACTCGTAGCTCGCGCAACCTTCCTCCCGGTCTACCGCGACATGGATGCCGGGCAGCGCCCGGATGCGCCGCGTGACGTCCTCGACATCGACATCAGGCTCAAGGTAGACCGTGGCAAATGAGCCGAGAGCCCCGTGATGGACGACATAGGGATCGGTGATCGGCAGGATCACGCTGGCACGATCTCGGCCGAGCCACTCGTCAAGGACATCCTGCAGATAGATCACGTCGGGCGCCCCGTCTGGCAGATGCTTGGCCTTCATGCCGTGGTCGGCGGTCAGCACGACCACCGCGCCGCTGTCGTCGAGCGGCCCGAGATAGCGGTCCATCATCGCATAGAAGGCGTCGGCGCCATCGCTGCCCGGGGCGTGTTTGTGCTGGATGAAATCGGTGGTCGACAGATAGAGGAGATCGGGCCGCATCCGTTCCATCAGCTTCACGCCGGCGGCGAAGACGAACTCCGACAGCTCGAGCGAATAGACGTCGGGAACCGGCATGCCGACCATCTCGACCACCCCCTCGATGCCGTTCTCGGCGAGTGTGCTGCGATCGGCGCGCTCGGAGGAAAAGCAGACCGCGGAGCCGTCGCCGAAGGTGAGGCCGTGGCCTAGCAGGCGGCGCAGCTTGTCCTTGGCGGTCACCACGGCGACGCTCGCCCCGGCACGCTGGAAGGCGCTGAAGATGGTAGGTGCCCGCAGGAACGCCGGATCGTTCATCATCACGTCCTCGCCGCTGGCGCGGTCGCGGAAGAAGTTGCCCGAGATGCCGTGGACGCTGGGCGGTCGGCCGGTGACGATCGACAAATTGTTGGGGTTGGTGAAGCTCGGCATGGCGCTGTCGGCCCTGAGATCGACGCCCTTGGCGATGATCCGCTCGAGATTGGGCATCAGCCCCTTGGATCGTGCCGCCTCGATATAGTCGGGCTCGCTGCCGTCGCAGCAGATCACCACAACCGGCGCGCGTGGCCGGGTATATTCCCGTTCATTGACAATGACGATGTCGGGATTGGACGTCATCCTATACTCCACCTTTCGAGTGCCCGTGCCACACTTTCAGGGCATCCGGGTTCAGTGCATCCGGGAAATGCGGCTGCGCACCCATCCCGAGAGCACCTCGGCAATTGAAACCAGCGCGATGATGGTCACGAGAATGGCGGCGACCCGCGTCGTCTGCATCTCCTGGACGGTGCGCTGGAGGTACCAGCCCATTCCGCCCCCGCCGAAGAAGCCGACCACGGTCGCGGCCCGGAAGGCGACGTCCCAGGTGTAGATCGAGATCCCCACGAAGGCGACGCGCACCTGCGGCAGCACTGCAAACTGGAACACCTGGAGCGGACCGGCGCCGGTCGCGCGCAGAGCCTCGACCGGCCCCATATCGATCGCCTCGATCTCGTCGGCGAACAGCTTCCCGGCAAAGCCGATGCAGAACATCGTGAGCGCGAGAACGCCGGCGAACATGCCGAAGCCGATCACGGTGACGAACAGGATGGTCCAGATCGTCTCATGAATGGCCCGGCTGCCCATGATCGCGAAGCGGCCAAAAGGATAGGCGAGGAGGCGACTGAGCGTGACATTGTGGGCGGCGAACCAGGCAAGGGGGATCGCCAGCAGGACGCCGAACACCCCGCCCAGCAGCGACATCTGCAAGGTCTGCAGGACGGACAGCAGGAAACCCCCGTCCATGACATAGGCAAGGTCCGGCGGATAATACCGCGCCGCCAGGATTTCGGCGAGCCGCGGGAAGGCGCCCAGAAGCCGCCACAGGTCGAGACTCAGGAAATGCACCGAATAGGCCAGGAAGACCAGCAGAGCGAGCAGGACGCCAAAGCGGATGAGGCTGTCGGGATAGCGAAAGCGTCGCCGCTGGCGCACTGGCGCGTCTCCTATTGCTTCGTATCGCGACACGGCATCGACCATGGAGAGCCTCACGTCACCGCTTTGCGCGCGTAGTGGGAGACGATCTCACCCAGCAGGATCAGGACCAGGATGGCCAGCAGCACCATCGTCACGCCGCCATAGTTGAACATTGCCATCTGGCGGAAGAAGACCAGGCCCAGCCCGCCCGCCCCGACAAGGCCCATGACGGCGGCCCGCCGGATGTTGA
>SKQW01000112.1 GCA_007118805.1 Rhodobiaceae bacterium
GATCTCGTCATCGAGGTGGCGATCGTCCGGCCGGGGCCGATCCAGGGCGATATGGTTCACCCATATTTGCGCCGCCGCCAAGGCAAGGAGACGGTCGCGTTTCCCTCGCCGGCGCCCGAGGACGGGCCGCCTGACGAATTGAGGCGCGTGCTCGGCAAGACGCTCGGCGTGCCGCTCTTCCAGGAGCAGGCGATGCGGATCGCCATCGAGGCGGCACGGTTCAGCCCCGAGGAGGCCAACCAGTTGCGCCGCGCCATGGCGACCTTCCGGCGCGCCGGCACCATCCACACCTTCGAAGAGAAGATGATCGACGGCATGGTGGGGCGCGGCTACACGCGCGAGTTCGCCGAGCGCTGCTTCAGGCAGATCGAGGGCTTCGGCACCTACGGCTTTCCGGAAAGCCACGCCGCTAGCTTTGCTCATCTGGTCTATGTCTCGGCCTGGCTGAAATGCCGCCACCCGGCGGTGTTCGCCTGTGCGCTGCTCAATTCGCAGCCCATGGGCTTCTACGCCCCGGCGCAGATCGTGCGCGACGCCCGCGAGCATGGGGTGGAGATGCGCGAGGTTGATGTAGGCGCCAGCCGCTACGACAACACACTAGAGCGAGTGCGGGAGGAGGCCCCTGCCACCCTCCGCTCATTCCCGCGAAAGCGGGAAGCCAGGTCAAATGCCGCGCTGGGTCCCCGCTTTCGCGGGGACGAGCGCATGCACAGGACACCTCCACTGGCCCTGCGGCTCGGCTTCCGCCAGGTCGACGGCTTTCGCGAGGTCCTTGCCGAGGCGATCGTTGCCGCGCGCGAGGCAGGTGGCTTTGCCGATGTCGAGTCGCTGGCCCGCCGCGCCGGGCTGCCGCGCCACGCGCTCGAACGGCTCGCCGGGGCGGATGCCTTCCGCTCGCTCGGGCTCGACCGCCGGGCGGCGCTGTGGGCAGTCAGGCGCCTGCCGGACGATGCCGAACTGCCGCTCTTCGCTGCGGCGGCGGCACGGGAACTCGCCGAGGAGGCCGATGCCCGCCTGCCCGCCATGGCGCAGTCGGAGCATGTGGTCGCCGACTACCAGACGCTCCGGCTGTCGCTGAAGGGCCATCCCATGGAATTCCTGCGCGCACTTATGCGGCGCGAGCGCGCCGTGACCTGCGCGGAGGCGACGGCGAGGGGCGACGGCAAGCGGGTGCGTACCGCCGGCGTGGTGCTGGTGCGCCAGCGGCCGGGCACGGCGGCCGGTGTCGTCTTCATGACCATCGAGGACGAGACCGGCATCGCCAATGTCGTCATATGGCCAAAGACGCTGGAGCGCTTCCGCCGGGAGGTGATGGGCGCCCGGCTGATGCTGGTGGGCGGGCGCGTCCAGCGCAGCCCCGAAGGGATCGTGCACATCATCGCCGAACGTCTCGTCGACCGCTCGGGCGATCTTGGCCGTCTGTCGGCCCAGCCCGCCGACAAGCCATTCACCGCGCCGACCGACGAGGTGCTCCGGCCCGAGCCAGGCAGCGTCCGCGGCCATCCGCGCAATGTCCGGATCGTCCCGAAATCGCGTGATTTCCACTAAGCCGGACGAACCGATACCGCTGCTCCCGCCTGGCCGGTGCGCTCACTCACTCGGCTCCTGCATCATTTCGGTCCCCGCCGGCTTCACCACACTGCGATAGAGATGCCAGGTAGCGTGCCCCAGCACCGGCACCACCACGGTCAGCCCAAGGAACAGCGGAAGCATGCCGAGCGCCAGGCCGATCGCGACGATCAGCCCCCAAACGAGCATCGGGCCGGGATTGGCGGCAACCGTGCGAATCGAGGTCGCCATCGCCGTCGGCAGGCCGACATCCCGATCGAGCAGCAGCGGGAACGAAACCACGCTGATGGTCAGCACGAAGATCGCAAACAGCGCGCCCACCGCGAGACCGACCACAATCATCGTCCAACCTGCCGCGGTGGTGAACACGTCGCTGACAAAGGCGCCGAACGAGACCGGCGGCGTCGGGCCGAGCGTCACCATATAGATTGCCTGGGCCACAATCAGCCAAGTGACGAAGACCCCCAGCAGCAGAAGGCCAAGAACGACGATCGCGCCAAACCTTGGCGATTGGACGACACTGAAGGCGTGCGCCCAACTGACCTCCGCGCCCTGCTCGCGCGCCCGGCTCATCTGATAGAGGCCGACCGCGGCCACCGGCCCAATCAGGGCAAAGCCCGCCGCCAGCGGAAACAACAGCGGCAGCATGTCGTAGCCAAAGGTCAGTCGGGCCAGTACCAGGCCGATCAGCGGATAGACGGCGAACAGGGCGATGACATCCGTCCGGCACGCCGAAAAATCATCGAAGCCGCGGGCCAGCGCCGCCTGGAGGTCGGCAATGGTGATGCGGTGGATCTCGGGCGGCGCATCGTAGCGCGCGGCATCGAGGCCGCCGACATGGCGGCCGGCCTCCTCGAGGCTGTGTTCTGCCCGGGCAAATGCATCGAGCACCCATTCCACGGGGTTTCTGATGTGACGTGCGACAGCCATTTTCCGCTACTCCCGAACCAGTGGCTCGAACGAGTCGCGGATCATGCGCGGCTGGGTGGTCCTTCGGGCTACCGGTCGGCATGAGCCACGACCCCCATATGCTTGTAGATAGGACGGTTTCCGCGCCGTGTCGCATCACAGTTGAGTGTTGAGCAGCCAAGATGGGGCGCTCGAGTCGATCGGTGTCGTATGGCCCACCCAAGACGCGGCGCCGAGCTTCTTGACGCTGGGCTCACGCTGCATTCACGCGCCTTCGATTTTCATTTCTTCCTGACCAGATCTACCGGATCGGCGGGAGGCAATCATGAATACCACACGTGATCACGACCCGGAGGATAGCCGCGCGCATCCTTATGGCGGTCGGATGCCGGCGCAAGCGCTCTTGTGGCTGCACCGGGGCGAGGCCTTGGGCGCCGTCGGCACCCGCTTTAGCCGGTGGTTGATGTTCCGGCTTACCGGTACGGCGCAGAAGAAGGAGAAAGAAAACGTGCAGGCATTTCCGCCCGAATCTGGACGCGATCCCGAGTGATGCTGCCGTGTGGGCAGGTGCCAGTATAGCCGTCAGGTTCTATTTGACGGAGCCAGAATAACGCCTGATGATCGGCAATGAGCCACTATCCGGAGAGGATCTGCCATGGCTTCCCACGGTGGAATTCCCGCAACATTTTCGGAAGGCCTCGAAAACAAGGAGGGGCACTTAAACCCGGCGATTTCGAGCTTCCGGAACTTCGGTGTGCTCGGCCCGGTGCCGCTCAATGACGTCTTCACCGGCTATGGCAGCGCGGACGAGACACACGCGATTCTGACAAAGCTCGTCGCACGCATGGCCGAGCCCTACCGTTTCCCCGACGGCACGCCCGCAATCCCCGACGACGACGACAACGATAAGATCCCCGCCGGCTTCACCTATCTTGCGCAGCTGGCCGCCCACGATCTCGTCCAGTCCGTCGGCCCGGCCGCATCGCTGCGCGCCCGGCTGGGAACCGAGAACCTGCGCACCCGTCCCCTCATCCTCGATACGATCTATGGCGGCGGTCCGGCGGTCGAGGAAGCCGCGTTTGTCCTGCCGGCCCCGCGCCGCGAAAGCCGCAGTCTGTTCCGGCTCGGCCGTGTCGCCGGCACGGGCCAGGCGGGAGGCGAGGGAGAGTGCGCCAAGCCGCTGTTTCGCGATCTGCCCAGGGTGCGGGCGAAGCTTGCCTCGGATGCCTCGGAGGTTGGGCAGGATAGCCTGCCTGACGTGCTCATCGCCGATCCGCGCAACGACAACAACGCCATCATTGGCCAGCTTACGGTGCTGTTCAAGCTCCTCCACAATGCGATCGTGAAGGACCTCGACAAGGGCAACCCACTTACCCCCCTGGAGGAGTTCCGGATTTTTGCCCGCGCCCGGCGGACGGTGGTCTGCGCCTATCGGTCGGTCCTGCGCCATCACCTGTTGGAACGGCTCCTCAAGCCCGAGGTCTATGCCGAGTATTGCGGGAACGGGTGGCAGCCGATCGTCGATCCCGAGCCCGGCCCGACCGATGAGCGCCTGCCGGTTGAGTTCGCCCATGCCGCCTTCCGGCTCGGGCATGCGATGATCCGGCACGCCTACCGCATGCGTCCCGGCGCCGACCGGTTCGGCATCTATGACGTGATACGCACCTCGTCGTCGCGGCGCCCCGGCAGCATGCCGATCACCGAAGCGTGGGTGGTGCAATGGTCCCAGTTCTTCGAGCTTGATAGTGAGGGTCCCCAGCTCAGCCGGCGGATCTCACCGAGCTATACCTCCACGCTGCTGTCCAAGTCGCTGTTCCCGGCGGGCGATCCCATAGCCGACCGGCCGGTCGACCCGGTGCGTAGCGGTCTTCTGTACCGTGACCTGCTGCGCAGCTCCGTATCCCGCCTGCGCCGACTGAAACCGCTCGTTGACGACCTGCCGGACAAGATCCGCGAGCAATCCCCGCTCCTCAACCTGAGCGACGACGAGCGGACCGAGAAACTGGCTGCTTGGCTTGGCGCCGGTGCGACGGCGTTCACAAGCGCAGAGCTGGAAAAGCTCTCCCGCGAGCCGCCGCTTACCTTTTACCTGCTTTTCGAGGCCGCTCATGAGTGCAACGGCCAACATTTCGGCACGCTGGGCTCGGTGATCGTCGGCGACATTTTCTGCGGTGCGCTGCGGCTTACGCGTGATCTGGTTGAAGCGGTGGAAGATCCCGAAACCGGAGAGAGCGCGGAGCAACTGCTCGAATCCGTCTTTGCAAATAGGAGGCCGGCGATGGGCGACCTTATTCGGTTGGCGGCCTCCGGCCTGCCCGATGAGCAAGAGGTCCCCCTTGTGTGAGGCACCAAAGGCAGTCGGCAACTGCTGAAAACTCGAAATGGAGGAAGCAATGGAAAAGTTGAAGCCTATGAGAATTCTCAACTACGAGTTGGCCGGGCGCCTCGTGGTCGAGTGGGCACAAGGTAAAAAGGCCCCGCCGGAAGACATGGCGGATATGCGTTCACAGCTTGCTGGAATTGTTGAGATACCTGAACGATATCAGACGCTTGAGGTGGTGCAGGGAGACAATCACCATTTTGTTCTGAGGCTTCCGCCAAAAGATCAAGTAACTCAATCGGAAGAAGAGGTTATGCAAGAAACCAAGCAAGCGAAGGAGACCGGAAATCCTAAATTTTATTATCCCCCCAAATTTTACAGTGATCTTCTGGTGGAGAAAGACATAGAGAACGACGCGTTTTTCTATTCAAGAATATCGGACTATACGATCCGCGGCTGCCGGTGACGATGGCGGGCGCGGGCTGAACTGCAGGGCCGGGGGCGGGCTGAGCCCCGCAATTTCGAGGCCGCGTCGCAGATCGGTCCACGTCCGCTCGCTCGAAATCGGAAAGCAGCCGAGGAACCAGGCGGCGACGGCCGGCGGCGTCGGCTCGCCATCGCCGAACCAGTGCGAGCCGATCTGCGTCATGAAGCGTTGTCCTTCCGCCTGGGCTTCGCGGTGCTGTCCGGCCATGGCGTGAGCGGCGGCCGCCCATCCGCCGAGATAGAGCACCGCATTGTCGGCCTTCGCGGCTGCGTCGACCGCGCCTTCATAATCGCCGAGGATGAACCGAATGCTGGACTGATAAGCCCAGTGCAGCGGCGACAGGCCTAATCCGACATCAAGCGCCATCTCCGCGGTCGATCGCGCTCGTTCGAGATGCCCGCAATAGGCCAGTCCCAGCGCCGATGAGACCAGCGTCCAAGGGTCGTTGCCATTGAGCTCCCATGCCAGCTCGAAGGCGGCGGCGCCGCGGTCGAACATGCCGCTCATGGCGCTCGACCACGCCAGGCTGAGCTGCGCACGGGAATCCAGCGCATCGAGCTGGACGGCAGTCTTGGCCAGTTCCAGCGCGTCCTCGTGCCGGAATGCCAAGCGAGCGATGCCGGGATAGACGAGGTGGCGCGAATTCAAAATCCCGACAAGGCTGCTGTAGGCAGGCGCGAAGCCAGGAGCCTCGGTGATAATGGAGCGGAAGATCTCCTCTGCCTCGTCTTCATCTTCCGGCCGCCAGGTGAAGCACAGCGATTGGCCCTTGAGCCAGCGATCGCAAAGCGGGAGCGCCAACTCGGAAGCGCCGGCGATCTGGCTGAGCCGCTGCTCGGTCAGATTGACGCCCAGCGAGCCCGAGAGCCGCCGGATGACCTTCTGGTGCACCTGTTGCCAGCTTGCCGCCTCCAGGGTGAGCATCTCGCTCCAGAGGTAGCGGCCGGAGGCGATCTCCTTCAGGGTGAGGACGAATTCCAGGCGGGCGTCGTTCCCTTCCAGGGCCGCTCCCTGAACCAGGTAGACTGGCCGGTCGTGGACAAAGCTTGCCGGCGCGCTTGCCTCGATGATCGTCCAATCGCGGAAGCGCACCAGGGAGGCGACGAGTTCGTGGCGGAAAATCTTGACGAGGGTCGATCTGTCCCGTGCCACATTGGCCGCATCGAACTCCCCTACCAGCACCACCAGCATCGGCTCCGGTGTCGTGCCATGCGGCGGATGGTGGTCCTCCGCTTGGCTAGGTAGGTCGGGCTCCGGCGCCGCCTGAGTTGCCGTAGGGGCAACACCCGCAGCCGGCCGCCTGGCACCATTGCGTTCTGTGTCCAGCTGCCCCGTTTTGAGCGCCACGATCAGTTGCTGGGTTGCGTCGGAGGGCTCGGTATCGAACTCCTCCTCCAGGAGTCCCCAGAGCTCGCGATAGACCTTCAGTGCCGCCGCCGTGTCCCCGTCGCGCGCGTGGGCTTCGATGAGTGCCCGGCAGCCGATCTCATGCGTCGGATCGAGATTGACGATCGCTGTGCCACAGAGTCGAAGCAAGGCGCTTTCCCGATTGCCGTGGAGAATCTCCTCAAGGCCCCGGAGAAGCCGGTCATGAAGGAACTGCCGCTGTACCATCAGCCAGCTCCGAAATGCCGGATCGAGGTCCTCAAACCCGGCAAGGAACTGCTCCGTGATGCCCTTGTGCTCGAGCAGCGCCCGCGGCACCGTGCCAGCTTCGACCTCCTCCAGCATCGAATAGATGTCGACCCGGATGAGGTCGAGGTTGAGCTGCAGCTCCGATCGTTCGGCGAACAGGATTTCCCCGTCCAGCGGCGACAGCGCAGTCTTGAGGTCGGCGATCGACTGGCGCAGCGAGCCCCGCGCCTTGCCTTCGTCGGCTTCGCTCCACAACAATCCGGCCAAGCGCTCGCGGCTTTCAATGCCCGCGTGTCGGGTCGCGAGGTAGACTAGAAGAGCCTGCGCCTTGCGGTTGGCAAGGGGCACCTTGCGGCTGCCAAAGGAGAGCAAAAAGCCATCTATGGTAGAGATCGCAAGGGCGTCGCGCTGAGCCCCAGCATTACGCAAGGGCCGCCCTGAATCGTCTGCTCCAGACACTGTGCGGCCGCCACTCATGGTCACAGCTCAGATTGACACATCTTGGCATCAGAATAACGCAACAGCTCTGCGATGTGGAGCATTGCCCGCATACATCGCTCGATACTCCGTGAGTCTTCTGCTAATGAACACCGAAGGATAGGGTTGCAGGCCGGGAACGAGGGCGCGGGCCACGGGAATTGCGAAGGCCGGCCGTGTGAGGTCGACCGCGTAACCCTCGAAGCTGGCTGCCTGCAATCGCTGCACTACGCGATCCAGCCGCTCCGAGGCGGTCGAGAAGCCCTCCGCCCGCTGAGGCTGGTCCGGTGCGCGGAGATTGCCAAAGCAGTGGCGGGGCCCGATCAACTCGGCCCGTGCGAGATGGCGCCTCTCGGCGTCGTTGAGGGTGCCGCGGCCCAATTTCCCGATCTTGCGCTCAATGAGCCGCTGGCCAAGCTCCATCTGGCACATCTCGATGATGGCCGAGCGGGCCGCTCGCCGCGGATCGATCTCGGCGGCAAAGCCGGCGGCGAAGCCGTCCCCTGCGGGAAGGAAGGAGATGGCCGCGAAGCATGGCACGCCGATGTCAGTGGTGATGTCGAGGAGCGTGGTCTCCCGGCCACGGGTCCGCCCCCTGAGGAATGCCAGCGTTTCCGGTACCTGCCATGACGCGAGGCTCGTCCGGCAGACGGCGGCGGCCGGTCGGCCGGAGAGCCACCACAACGCCACCGCGTCCCGCTCAATCAATTCAAGAAGCGCGGTCGATACAGCCCATTCCCACGTCGGCCCTGCGGAGCAACCCGACCCGAGGGACACCCTGCGCCGAAACCGCTCATCCTGCCCCCGACGCAATACGAGTTCGGCGGGGAGGCGGATTGGCTCCTTCGCGCCGAGCCGCGCGGCCTTTACCCATGGCCCGCGTGCAAGGTCGGTCGAACCCAGCCCAAGCCACTCGGCAAAGGAGGCGAGGGCGCGCTCAGGCGGGGGCGGCGTCTCGCCAGTTGTGGAGGTGGAACCGGCGGGAATTCCCCCGGGCTCGAACTGCGAGAGATACTCCACACCTTCGCCGACACAGGCCTCGAATGCTTCCGCTAGCGTGAGGCCGGCGCCGGCTATACTTGCAACCTCGTCGCCGCCAAGGCCGGGGTTGAGCTGGCCTGAGTCAGCCCGCCCGCCGATAAAGTAGAGCCCCGGCGCATCGGCGGCGGACAGGCGAAAGACATCCGGCAGCTTACCAGCCGCCGCCAGGAGGTTCAGCCGGTTCGCCAGCTTGCTGTCCGGCCCGGCGGGGGCGCCCGATGTATCGAGATAACCGAGTTCGGAAAGGAATTGTGCGGCTTGGCGATGCATCCCAGAGGAAGGCATCGGATCCGCGCGCAGCAAGGCCGCCGCAACATCAAACAGGTTGACTCGGTCATTGGCTGACCTGTTCTGGGAAGAATTGGACGGATCCGACGTTCGATCCACTGTCACACTCCGAGCCGCCGAGGCGATGATTGCAGCCGGCGGCTCACTGCGTCCAGACTGCGGGACGGTGGGGCGCCCATCCACCTTGGTCCGGGCGCTTATCGAACAACGATAATCGAACAGAATGAAGGGGTGCGATCACAAAAGTGACCGCACCCTGAGTGTGTCCATCTGGAATTACCTGTGTGTGTGGTCCGATCCGCTTGCCGGATCCCCAGGGATGCGCCCGCGGGGACGGGGGTTACCCACGTAGCCCAGCGCTGCGCCGGGATTGTTGCCGGCCACCCAGACGCTGTGCTGGCCATTACCAGCCTGAACCGAACCGAAAAGCGACAGATCGCCGATCTCGCTGGTGCGGCGGTTGGAGTTGCGGTCAACGCCAGCGCCTGCGCTGGTCGAATTGCCGGCCTGTGCCGGACCGAAGAGCGACATGTCGCCAATGGTATCCGCTTGTGCGGCGCTCGCGCCGAGAGCCAGAACCGCCGTCAGCGTTGCTGTAAGAATGGTCTTCATGATGTCCTCTCCACTCTCTTTGCAACGGGACCATTCCCGTGCCTGTGCAGCAGAGATTTCACCAATCGGTGTGACCCGGCGGTCATTGGAGCGTTATTCCCGCGTGAAAGGACCGTCCATGAGTTCATCGCGAATGTGAGAATTGTGGGCCGGGCTATGCGGGTCATCAAGATGTGCGGGCGATCCGCGCGAGTGATCCATGCCCTGGCCGGAGAGCCAGGCGGCGATGTCGGACGAGACATAGGACGGGCCGTTGTCGTAGAGGAGCCGCGGCTGCTGCACAATCCTGGCGCTGTCGCAGCCTGACGCGCGCAATGCCATGGTCGACCGCGCAGCCCTTCCAGGACGATGCGGATCTTCTCCTCGGCCGAATACTACTTGCCGGTCGCACCGCGGGCGTCCTTGATGACCTGCTCCGCTGGCGCTTTCTGTCCCGGATTTCTGTCTCATCTTCGCTCCTTTGAAAGGCTATGATGAGCCAGAAATCCTCCCTTCTCAGTTAAACCCGAATTGTCTCATTGGCGCTGACGCCGGACAGGCGGGCCGCCCGGGTTGCGACGAACCAGACATTCATCGGGTCGTGCGGCAGGACGTGCCGCTCAACGCTAGCGAAGCCGGCGCTGCGGAGCATCGCTTCGGCGGTCTCCCAGCCCCACATGGTGCCAAGACCCGTGCCACCCTGACCAAGCGAGACCGGCGTGCAGTGGACGCAAGAGACAGCATAAAGCAGCGAGGCCATGGGAAAGTCGACATTGTTCTCGAGCTTCGCCGAGCCGCCGATGTCCTGCATCAGATAGATCCCGCCCGGCTTCAAGGAGCCGTAAAGGCCCTCGATCAACGCCTGCGGATCCTTCTGATCGTGGACGGCGTCGAAGGACGTGACGAAGTCGAAGCGCTCATTCTCGTCATAGCCAGTCAGGTCGCGCGCCTCGAAGCGGATGTTGCGAAGGCCTGCCGCCGTTGCTGCTGCATTCGCGAAGTCAATCGCGTCGGCACAAAGGTCGTAGCCGACGAAGCGGCTCTGCGGGAATCGTTCCGCCATGGCTATAAGAGCGTGGCCACGGGCACAGCCGGCGTCCATCACGTCGATGCCGGCCTCTAGGCGCTCGATCAGCCCCTCCGCGAGGGGGAGTATGGTCTCAAAGAGTTTGGCAGTGACGGTCTGGCTGCTGTCCTCGGCCATCACCTCGTGGAAGCAAGGATAGTCTCCATAGGATAGGCCACTGCCTGTCCTGAAGCAGGCAAGCACCTGGTCCTCGACCTTGCCCATCAGCGCCAAATGCTGGGCGTAGACCGCCATATTGCCGAGCGCGCCCGCGTGGGTGAGGCATGCTGCATGCTCGTCAGGAAGATGATAGGTGCGGCCTGCCGGATCGTAGTGAACGATCCGGCCCGTCACCATGACGGCCAGCCATTCGCGGACATAGCGCTCCGACAGACCCGCCTTCTCGGCGATATCGTCGCTCGTGGTGCGCGGCAATTCGGCTATCACGTCGAGGAGCCCTGTCTGATGACCGATCGACAGCATGTTTGCGACAGCGCCGGCATCGAGAATTTGGCCGATACGCGTCATGAAGGATTCTGCGCGCTCCTGATCGAAGGCGCGCGGTTCAAGGGCAGCGAGTGACATCTTCATCTCCTTTGCCAATCTTGGGAGGCGGCATCTAGGCGAGGCCGCAGGGATCGCGCTAGTGGCGTTCCAGACGAAAACAAGGCATTCATGACAGCGGAGGAGAAATGCCACGATGGACGACAAGCCAGTCTCGGTCCGCCTGCTGGCGCTGCCGGAGTCGACCCCGACGGCGCTCTATGGCCTGTACGAGGTCTTCTCGTCTGTAGGTATTACCTGGACCGAACTGACGGGGGAGCGATCTGGGTCGCCGCGGATGATGACTCAAATCGTGGCAGCTTCGGCGGAGCCCTTCCGTTCTCCGGTTGGGCTGACGATCACGCCCCATGCCGCGATCTCCGATGATGATGCTTGCGACGTGGTTATTGTGACCGATCTCAGCCTGCCGCCGGGATTCGAACCTCATGGCCGATGGGCTAAAGAGGTGGCGTGGGTCAAAGCGCGTTACGCTCAGGGCCCCTTCATATGTTCTGTGTGCACGGGTTCAATTTTCCTTGCTGAGACCGGACTCCTGGACGGTCAGGAAGCAGCCACACACTGGAGCGCCTGCGACATGCTGCGGTCGAATTACCCTTCGGTGAAGGTCCGGCCGGAACGAATCCTGTGCCCGAGCGGACCCGAGCACCGGCTGATCACGGGTGGCGGCGCGTCATCCTGGGAAGACCTCGCCACCTATCTCATCGCCCAGCTCTGCGGACCGGAGGAGGCGGTGCGCATCGCCAAGATCTTCGTGTTTGGCGACCGCCACGACGGACAGCTTCCCTACTCGGCGATGGGGAGGCACCGCGCCCATGAGGATGCCGTCATCGCCACCTGCCAGGAGTGGATCGCTGAGCATTACGCCATTGCCAATCCCGTTGCCCGCATGGTCGCCCGATCCGGATTGCATGAGCGCACCTTCAAACGGCGATTCAAGGCCGCGACCGGCTATTCCCCCGTCGACTACGTGCAGGCTTTGCGGATCGAGGAGGCCAAGCAGATCCTGGAGACCACCGACGAACTGACTGAGGCCGTCGCTCGCATCGTCGGATATGAAGACCCCGCCTTCTTCCGCCGCCTGTTCAAGCGGCGTACGGGCGTCTCTCCCGCCCGCTACCGGCAGCGGTTCAAGCTGATTGGCATGCGCTCGCGCGAGACCGGCAGCCCGCCAGCCGGCTGGCGGGCGATGACACGGCGCGCCGGCTGAGGCGCCGGTTTCCTCATTCCTGGCCGGCGTAATCCTCAGGGTCGCGCGGCCGGAGGATCGTGTCGAGCACGTACTCGGCCCGCTCGCGGCCCTGCGCGGCACCCGCATCGATGGCGAAGCGGAAATGGAAGCCGTTGTATAGACGCGACAGGCCGCATTCCCGGGCCGCGTCTTGGATGCTCTCGTAGGAGCGCGTCGCGGGGCCTTCCTCGGGTGCTGTCCGCGAATCCATCGTGAAGGCGAGGTCGGCCGTTCCGAATGCGTCGGCGAAGATCTCGGCCGCGCCGTGGCAGGCCTGCACGTGGGCGGACGGATAGTCCGGGAAGGGCGGCGTCCTCATCTCGGGCTGCCAGACGGGATTGGCCACCGTGGCATCATTTCTGTCGTCGTCCGCGGCCCGGATAGCGGTCACCGGGCGCCAGAAGGCATAGTGGTACTTTGACTCGAAGTTCGTCGCGTAGCCATCGAAATTGTCGACGTGGAAAAGCGCGAATAGTCTTGCCGTGCGCCTCGGGTCGAGATCGTGCTCTTCGACGAGGTTTCGGGCAAGCCGCGAGCACCAAGATTCGCAGAACTCCGCCCACCAATATGCGATGTGCGTCTGATCCGGCGTCCGCTCCTCGCTGTCGCGGGTCCCGAGCGAAGCCACTTCGTCGACGTCGCGTGCATAGGCCTCACTTCCGAGCGCGGGCGGCGGCGGCGTGCGGAACTGGTCGGCCGAGCGCACAGGTTTACCAGGATCAATCATCCGTGGACCAATGGCCAGGTCGAGCGCATGAACCGCACCATCAAGGACGCAACCGTCAAGCGCTTCCACTATGCCCGTCACGACCAGTTGCGGCGGCATCTCCAGAACTTCATCGCCGCCTACAATTTCGGTCGCCGCTTGAAGACCCTCAAGGGCCTCCCGCCATACGAGTTCATCTGCAAATGGTGGCCTTCAGAACCACATCGATCCATCAGCAGTCCGATCCATCAAATGCCGGGACTGAACAGCTAAGGATCACTCGGACACAGCATTATTGCAAATAGGCCGCCGTGCGGATCCATGATCGGTCCTTTCCCAGCTCTCGCTCGGCCTGCGCGCAAACAAAAAAGGCCGGCGCTATGGCCGGCCCTTGCGGTGTTCCGTCTAGGGCATCGGCAAGCCAGCCGCCGCCCGAGAGGAGTGACGATGGGGTCTACCAGCTGAACCGGTAGTTCACACCGGCGCGAACGATGTGGCCATCCACGTCATAGGACTGCGTGACCGCAAAAGGTGCGTTCGGAAGCTGCGGGAACGCAACGTGGCTGGACGAGCCGAGATCGTAATACAGGTATTCGAGCTTCACGCTCCAGTCCGGAGACGCCGCCCACTCGATGCCGCCACCGACAGTCCAGCCGACCCGTGTGGTCGAGTGCGAACCAACATAGTTGAAGGGTGATGGCCCGGGCGGTGCAAAGGCCGTGAAGCTGTCGTATTCGATCCTGCCCCAGGCGAGCCCGCCGGTCGCGTAAAGCAACACCTCCGGTGCGACAGCGACGCCGGCGCGCAGCCGGGCGGTGCCGAACCAGTCCATTTCCGCCCCGAGTGTCTGAAAGGATCCCGCCAATGGCACACCGGGCGCCGCACCCACAAGGAGCGGCCCCACCAGGTTGCTACCGTCGGCACCTGTGTAGGAGACATCGACCTCGACGCCGAATACGAAGGTGTCCATCTGCCAATTATAGCCGATCTGGGCACCGCCGAGGAAACCGTCCATGTCCAGGGACGAAGAAAATGGAACAGCGCCGAACGCGCCCGGCGAGGGCAGATAGTTCGTGTTGACGTCGACATTGCCCCACGTGTAGCCGGCGTGAAATCCGATGTAACCGCCATGCCAGGACAAGACTGGCGGGGCGATCGGCGCCGGGTCTGCGGGCGGCGGAGGCGTATAAATGTCCGCCGCGTTGGCGGCCCCTGCACCGATCAGTCCGGCCGCGGCAAAGATAGAGAACAATGATGTGCGCATGGAGAACCCCTGCTACTTGAGCCAAGGCTATCAAACCAGCTTCAGGATTCCTTGCCGCATTGCAACTTGAAAGTGCGCAACGCTTGCTGTTTATTGGTGATTGTGGCTCGCGGGTCACAGTTGACGAGCCACGGCCACCCGCAGTGCCTCGTGACTTAGGAAAGCACCAAAGCCCACGCACGTGCGGCTACGCTCGCGGTGTTAGGCGAGCGCAGTCGTCATCCAGAAGCCTTCGTAGAGCCGTCGGCCCGACTGTTCACCTCTTGACGCTGGGCGAGGAGAAGTGCGTCTCTGATTGGCTCCACCGAAGCCACCAGCTGGCGTCTAGCTTCTCAACCTGAGTGGCACGCCGAACTGCTTTTTCGAAGTGCCTTTGTGTGTTTGCGGGCCCGACCGATACCGGGAGTAATTCCAATGCCGCGTTGGCAACTGGACCAGCCCGGCCAATCTGGATCACGCAACCACGGCATTCTCCGCGCTCTGCGGCGCTGCGTTGGGCGCCTGCCGCATCCGCGAACGCAATTCGCGGGTCGCCTCTTCGTCGACCGTGGCGAGATCGTCGGAAATCACAACGCCATAATCCGTCCGGGCCGATGCGACGGTGACATAACCGTCGAGCACGTCCGCATGCACCCGCCACGGCTCGCGATCAAGCGGGTCGCCATAGCCGCCGCTTCCCGCCGGGCGGATCGACACGCGGTCGCCGCTATGCACCACTGCGTACGCTCCCTTGCTCGGCAGCTTGTCGACGCTGCCGTCGGGATGCAGGATCGTGGAGCGAAACACCGCACCCGGCTTTCCGCCGAACAGCCCTTCTGGCGCCACGCGCCCCCGCTCGGCGATCACCGTGAGATTGGCTTCGTCGAATTCGACCCGGTAGACGCGCTCGGTCGTGAGGCCGCCCCGCCAGCGTCCGGCGCCGCCGGTGTCCGCAACATAGCCCCAGCGCTCGATCGTCACAGGATGAAGATGCTCGACGAGCTCCACTGACTGGCTGCCCGTGTTGCCCACATGCACGCGGATACCGTTGATACCGTCCTTGTCGGGCCGAGCGCCAAGGCCGCCGGCATGGATATCGAGCTGCGACACGTATTTGCGCCGGAAGGCCTTGCACCGGGCCTCGACCGGGTCGAGGCCGCTGAATATCCCCGAGCAAGCGGCATCGTGGCTCTGCGCGATCACCCGATCGGGCACCGCCTGGCTTAGCGTCTTGAGCAGCATGTCGATGATGCGCGGCGAGGTTTCGGTGACGCCGCTGACAACCGAGGCGGGATAGGTGCAGTTGAGCACCGTGCCCTCGGGGCAGACGATCTCGACCGGTCGGTAGCATCCCTGATTGATCGGGATTGTCGGGTCGGTGATCGCCTTGACGGTGAACCAGGTTGAATTGCAGGTCACCGAGAACGGGCAGTTCACGCCGCCGCGCACCTGCGGACCGGTACCCGTATAGTCGAACAGCATGCGCTCGCCGTCCACGGTGACCTTGACCTTGACCGGAATGAGGTCGTCCGGCCAGCCTTGGGCGCCGACCGGTTCGATCCAGTCGCTGCCCTCATAGACTCCGTCGGGTATCTCCCTGATACGCGCCCGTGTCAGCGTTTCGGAATAGTCGAGCGAGCGCTCCATTGCCTGCCCGACCGCGTCCGCGCCGAATTTCCGAGCAATCTCCACGAGCCGCTGGTCCCCGACGAAAGTGCCAGCGTAGTGCGCCTTGATGTCGAGGACGCGATTGTCCACGTCGCGCGTGTTGTGGACGATCATGCTGAAGAGATCCTCCACCGGCTTGTCGTCCCGAAACAGCAGGACAGGCGGGATACGGATCCCCTCAGCGTGGATGTCCCAGGTAACCGGCGTGAAGCTACCAGGCGCCGTGCCGCCGATATCCACCCAGTGTCCGCGGGTCATAGTGTAGGCGATGATCTCGCCGTCCAGGAACACCGGTCGGGTGAGCTGGACGTCCGGCTGATGGTTGCCGCCACCGAGATAAACGTCGTTTGAGCAGATGACGTCGCCTGGCCGCAGATTCTCCACGCCGATGGCTTCGACGGTGGCCTTGGTGGAGATCACGGCGGAGCCCATCATGGTGGGGATGTCGTTGCCTTGCGCAACGAGCTGCATCTTGGCGTCGAAGATTGCCGCCGAACAATCGCCACCGGAGTGAATGATCGGGCTGGCTGCGGTGCGCATCATCGCGACCTTCATCTCGCGTGCCGCGGCATACAGGCCGCTGCGGATGATTTCGTAGGTAACAGTGTCCATCCTCAGCTCCTTGCGACTTCGACGACGAGATTGTGGTCGCCATCGACGCGCAACGTATCCGTCGGCCCGATCGGCAGCCGTGTGCTTGGCTCTTCCACAACCAGCGGCCCTGGGAACGCGTCACCCGGACGCAGATCGGCGCGCCAGTAACGCGGTACCGAATGGCGGCCCTCCGGCAAGTGGAGCTCGGCTTCGCCGAACGGCTTTGCCGGGCCGGAACGCTGCGCCACCTCACCGGCGCCGGAGTCTTGCGTCCCGATCTTGCCTACCGCGCGCAGACGGATATTGACGAGACGGACGGGCCGGTCGGGCTGCGTGAAGTTCCACTGCCTAGCGTGTTCACGCTCGAAGTCCGCACTCAGGCGGTCAAGCGTTGCCTGGTCGATGCGGTCGGACGCAAGTTCGATCAGCATGGTCTCGCCCTGACCGAGATAGCAGCAATCCGCACGCCGCTCGATCTTCACCCGTTCCGGGTCGATGCCGGCCTCCCGCATCAGCTGATAGGCTTGTGCTTCCAGCTCCGCAAAGCGCCCTTCGAGCTCCTCCGGTGAGATTTCCTCGAGCGTCTTCACGATTGAAGCCTGTAGATCGTGCAACATGTCCGCGACAAGCATCCCGAAGGCGCTGAACAGACCGGGCAAGGGCGGCAGGACTACCTTGGGCAGCTGCAGCTCGCGCGCCAGATCGACGGCATGCACCGGCCCGGCGCCACCGAAGGGCACATAGGCGAATTCACGGGGATCGTAACCACGCTCCACGGTGACCAGTCGGATCGCCTGCGCCATCAGGGCATTGGCGACAGTGCGCGCGGTGCGCGCGGCGTCGATGTCGCTCATACCGAGGGGCACCGCCAGAACGTCGTGAACCGCGCGCCGCGCGGCCTCCACGTCGAGCCGCATGCCGCCGGCCGAGAAACTGTCCGGGTCGACATATCCGAGCACGACGTTGCAGTCGGTCACGGTAGGGCGCGTGCCACCGCGCCCGTAACAGGCCGGGCCAGGGTCGGCACCGGCGCTTTCCGGCCCGATCCTGACGCCGCCGCCTTCATCGATCCAGGTCAGCGAACCACCCCCGGCACCGACAGAAATGATATCGATGTTCGGACAGCGTACCGTGTAGCTCTTGATCAGCGTATCGTTGCGGATCTCCGGCTTACCGTCTCGGATGAGCGAGACGTCGAAGCTCGTCCCGCCCATATCGCCGGTGATCGCGTTGGCGACACCGAGCCGCTCACATAGCCGCACCGCGGCGGTAACGCCCCCCGCCGGGCCGGATTCGAGTAGCGTAACCGGCCTGTGACCAACAACCTCCGGCGGCATAAGACCGCCATTTGACTGCATGAAGTAGACTGGCGCGGTCAGCGCCGCATCGCGCATGCCGTCCTGGAAATTCTGCGCATACTGGCTGCAACGCGGCCCCAGCACCGCGTTCATCACGGAGGTCGAGGTGCGCTCGTACTCCATGATCTCCGGATTGACCTCGATCGAAGAGGTGATGAAGCATCCGCTGACCTGCTCCTTGGCCCGCGCTCTTGCCCGTTCCTCATGAGCGGGGTTGAGATGGGAGTTGAGGAAGCAGATGGCGATGGATTCGATCCCTGCAGCCTTCAGTTCAGCCAGACATTGGTCGAGCTGCTCCTCGCAAAGCGGCGTCTCCACACTGCCGTCGTAGAGTACGCGCTCGCGAACCTCGCGACGCAGGCGCCTCGGAATGAGGTCGGGCGGATTCTCAAAGAACAGATCGTAAAGATCGGCACGATCATGCCGCCAAGCACGACGAATCTCGAGGATGTCACGAAACCCCTCGGTGGTCAGCAAAGCCGTCCGAGCGCCCTTGCCCTCGATGATCATGTTCGTGGCGATCGTCCTACCATGACCGACGAAACCGACCGCATCCGGCTCTGTCCCGCTCAGACTGAGAATCTCCAGCAAGCCGGCCATGGCGCCGTCCGCGGGATTGTGCGGCGTCGACGGGACCTTGGTTGACCACACCTGTCCGGCGTCCTGATCCAGCAGGACGACATCGGTGAATGTACCGCCCACATCGATGCCGATACGACGCATCTAATGTTCCTCCGACGCTTGTTCTGGCTTGGGACCGGTCAGGCTTCCGCCTGTCCATGATGTCATTTGAATGCGTGCCTGCGGAATGGGACAATATCGCCAAGACGAGAAACGTCGTGGCCCGCGTCGGCGACGACGATGGTCTGACGCCCGGCCATATTCGCGAGGCTTGAACGGCGCACCACCCTGGCTACACCCCATCTGCTAAACGAGCACATCTCCTCTACCCGGCGGGCCGGGCATGAAACGTTTCATACTGTAGATATCGGAGTGAGCTGCTGTCAATCGGCCTCGGCAACGGCGTTGGAAGCTACGTCTCCCCGAGCCGCACACCCTCGTTAGGAAGGATGTTTCAAACAGCAGTGACAGATCGAATTCGAAGCATTCACTTCTTCGCGGGTGCGCGAAACATGACTAGAATGACTAAACATAATGTATTAACAACAAAAAAACATGGCTCATGCGTAGAATATAGGCCGATTCCATTGCCTTAATAAAAAGACATTAGTCGACTGGGTGCGTGAAATATCTCTAATTTAACCGACAGAATATTCTTATATAGGTAGATTTAAGCAACTGCAGACGAGGCAGATTCCTCGATCATTGCGCGCTCCGATCCCGCTGCCCCCGAAGCGCCATCTGGAACATGCAAGGCAGATTGTCTGCCTGATTACGCAATCCTGGGCGTCCTTTGAGTGTTGGGGGTAAACAGGCCCGATGCGGGGCGCCGACTGGTGAGGCGTGACGTGGACTGTCGATCCGCAGTCTCGAGTTATGCTCCCTTCCAAGAGAAGCAGTCCCTGATACGAGGCGACCTTAAACGCCCCGAGGAGCTTCAATAATTTCGGTGCACCACGCAATGTCACGCTTGGCACTGGCTCCGCCTAGCCAGCGCTGCGAACTTGGCTAGCCTGTTGATCTCGAAGGACCGCAGCATGGACCGATTGACAGACGGTCAGCCCAAATCTAGAATATGAAACGTTTCAAAATTGCGCCCCTGCCGGGCGAAGGCGCTGAACTGACTGTTTGCGCAGTGCGTTCTGCTTTTGCTGTGGCCGATCGTCGGAGAGTAACGTTGACGCCGCTTACACGGGATATCGGGCAGTTCGTGGTGGACAGCCAGTTTTCGGCGCTTCCCGACGACGCCATCTCCTATGCCGAGTTGGGCTTCACCGACTGCGTTGCCGTTATGCTGGCGGGAAGCGATGAACCGGCAGTGGAGAAGCTGCGCAATCTGCTCGAGGTCCAGCGCGAGACTCCTTTCGGCACGGCTCAACTGGCAGCGCGCGACCGGGCGCTGCTCTCGGGCGCAGCCGCGCATGTGCTCGATTACGATGATGTCGCGCTTGATGGTCACACCAGTGCCGTCTTGGTGCCGGCCATCTTGTCGCTGTGTCTCGACCGTCCGGCGAGCGGCCGGGACGCCGTTCTTGCCTATGCGGTAGGTTTCGAGGTCTGGGCGGAACTGATCCGGCGCGATACGGACGCGCATCACAACAAGGGGTGGCATCCCACTACCGTATTCGGCAGTGTCGCCTCGGCAGCCGCCTGCGCCTCGCTGTTGCACCTGAATGGCGAAGAGTCGGCCAACGCCGTGGCGATAGCGGCCTCCTTGGCGGCAGGGCTCGCGGCAAATTTCGGCTCGATGACCAAGTCGTTTCAGGTTGGGCGGGCGGCCGAAGCCGGAGTCACCGCGGCTCTTCTGGCCGCGGACGGGTTTACCGGCGCGTCTGACGTCATCGAGCACCCCCGGGGATATCTGAAGGCGATCTCCCCGAACGGACATGTTCAGCTCGACCGGGCGCCGACGCTGGGCAGGATCTGGCGACTGGCCGCGGTCGGGCTGAACATAAAGAAATACCCGATTTGTTACTGCGCGCATCGGCCGGTCGACGCCATGCTTGAGCTGCTAGCCGAGCACCGCGCGGCGCCGGACGAGGTTTCGCGGATCGAGGTCCATCTCGGGCGCACGGCGTCCAATATACTTCGGGAAACCATCGCCGGAAACGCGCTTCAGGCCAAGTTCAGCCTTGAGTTCGCAATGGCTTCCGCCCTGGTTGCTGGGGCGGTCGGCCTCAAGCAACTGCAGGACGACTTCGTCGAGAGCAATGCGGTACAGGCGTCGATGGAGCGCGTGGAGCGGCACCTGCTCGACGACGATACGGCGGGCGATTTGCCCTTGGCCCAATCGGATTGGGTCTGCGTGACGACCCGGAGCGGGGATCGGCTGGAAAGCCCCAAGATCACCCATGCCCGCGGCGCGCCCGCCTTGCCACTCGATCGCGCCGAGCTGTGGCGCAAGTTCGAGGAATGCACCGACCCGTCGCTGGGTTCGCAGAGCCGCCGGCTGTTCGACAGCCTGATTGATCTCAGATCAGTGCCATCTATGCCGAAGCTTGCGGGAATGGCGTTCCTGTCCGGCGAACAGGTTACCTAGATGCCGACGCCCCGGCGCCCATTCGCCTGGTTCGATCGCGCGCTGGCTGACATCGCCGGGGCCGCGCTCGTTTTCATGATGTTTCTCATCTTCGCCTCCAGCGTTTCGCGCTTCGTCTTTCGCTTGCCGGTGCCAGACGTCGAAGTCATAACTGAAATGCTCCTGGTGGGCGTTGTTTTCCTGGCCTTTGCCTACACCCAGGCGCTGCGTCAGCACGTGCAGGTGACGTTGTTCACGCAGCCCCTGTCGATCCGCGCCAAGCATTGGCTAGGCGCGTTCGGCTATTGCATCGGCATCATTGCCTTCTCGGTGCTGCTCTACGGCCTTTACCGAGGCGCCTTTCGAGCCTGGGAAACCGGCGATGCCTACTTTGGCGTCAACGTCATCCAAACCTGGCCCGCGCGCACTCTCGCGGTGATAGGCGTGGCGGCTATCGTTATCCGCCTGGTGGTGGATCTTGTCAGTGCACTGACAGCAAAGCCTGAAGACTACGAACGGGATCCCACTTTAACCGAAGAGCCGGGCGACAGACCCGGGCATCAATAATCATCGAAACGTCTAGAAGAGGGAGACAAGACAGCATGCTAAGAACCATGACAATTGCCCTTGCGACAACCGCAGCATCGCTCGGTGCGCTCGTGGCAACTGCTTCCGTCGACGACGCATCAGCACAGGATTACGTGATCCGCTACGCTTCGCCTTCGGCAATCACCGATCCCACCCAGGAGGCCGTCCAATGGTTCATGGACGAGGTCGAAGCGCGCACTGATGGTCGGGTGGAATTCGAGACCTTCCTGGGGCAGGCGCTGGTGCAGGACCAGGACATCGTGGATGCGGTGGGTGACGGCCTTATCGAGATGGGCAAGATCTACACGGTCTCCTATCCGGCCCAGCTTCCGCTGTGGCAGATCGGCAATCTGCCGTTCACGCATCCGGCTCCCTATGTCCTCATGAACACCATACATGGGCTGCGCGAGCAGTTTCCGGAAATGGATCAAGAGATGGAGGCTCAGGGGGTCAAGGCGTTCGGCATTATCACGACCGGGGGCACCGAGCTCGTCTCCAACCGCGAACTCACTTCGCTTGACGACCTCGACGGGCTGCAGGTTCGCGCGCGCGGCGTGCAGGCATTGGCCTTCACGGCGGCGGGTGCCTCTCCCTCGTCGATCCCATGGAACGACGTCTATGAAGCGCTATCGCGCGGCGTGGTCGATGC
>SKQW01000087.1 GCA_007118805.1 Rhodobiaceae bacterium
CCGAGATCCTCCATGATGTCGTGCAGCCAGATATTGGTCGTCTGCAGCGTGCGGTCGAACACCTCAAGGCCCGTCGCGCTCATCATTGCCTCCTCTTGGGGGGTCAAAGGCCGGCATCACCCTCATCTTCTGCGCTTTCTGTGCCGATCCGTCTCGATGGCCTGCAACAGGCGTTGCAGTCGCCTCTTCGCGTTCTCGTCGCGTGCTTCGCCCTCGATTTCGATCATCGCGCGCTTGGGCCGGATGAATTCCTCCTCGAAGGTCGCCAAATCGATTTCCTCTTCCTCCGGCGGCACCGGCTCGTCCTCGGGCGTGCGCGGTCCCAGCGAATCCTCGGCGCGGACCCGGAGCGTCCACCCATCGCCTTCTGCAAAAGGAGCGATCTCGAGGTGGCCGACGAGCGTCACCTGATCGACATCTTCCTGTTCCTCGTCGCCGAGCCGGAACTCGGCCGTGTCGGGCGCCGGTTGCCAGGAGTAGGAATGCGCGGCATGGATGTTGTGGTCGAGCCTGCCTTCCTCCTCCTCGGCCAACAGCCAGTGCACGAGCTGGGTCGGATCCAGGTCGATGGCGAATCTTTCCATTTCGTCCTCTATCCAGTCATCGCTGAAATCGCCCCACGGGTTCGGCGGTAACCGAGTGTGTGCGGCGAGATCTCCTCGCCAAGACAGGCGGAGTTGCTCAACCGGAATGCCATGGCGGCATCTCCTGCCTCATGGGCCAAGCTTAGAACGATAAGAGCCCCCGCTGGCTCGCGGTTTGATCTGGCGCAATGCCGGCTGAGAGGTGGCTCGAAAGACTGTGAGACCGATCGCTGGGGATGCGCATGTCTCATCTGCGCATCGATGGTCCTGGCTGCTGGTTAGAACCATGGACACGGCCAATTGGTTGCCGGGGGCAGGGAGTAGGCTAATTCGAGCCTTGCCGTCCTCCGACTACCAGCCAGCGTTCGTAATTTCCGAGACGGAGGCAAGCATGATCAATTGGAAGCCGAAACTGGGGAATCTGTCACTTTGGTTGGCCCTTTCCGTTGTTGCTGTCTTCGCGGGACAGGTACCGGCACATTCGCAGGACGCGGCCGCCCCCGCGGAGCTGTTTCTGGAGGACACAAGCCCTCAAGGCTTCGTGGCCACGGTCGACGCCTTCACGGCCGGGGTAAGCGATGCCGGTTGGTCCATCCTGGGGAAGACAAACATGGCCGGCGTGCTTTCCGAACGGGGGTTCACTGTTGATCCCGTGTTGGTCTTCGAGCCCTGTAGCGGAGCCTACAGTTCCGAACTTCTGGGGCGCGACGAGACACGGTTCGTTTCCTCGATGATCCCCTGCCGCGTGGCGATCTACAAGACAAGCGCTGGTGATGTCGTGATCTCGCGGATCAATACTGGGGCGATGGCCGAGATGATCGGGGGCGACGCTGCGCCCATCATCCGCCAATCAGGCGAAGAGCTTGAGGCGATCATCGATAGCGTGTTGCAGGAGCTCGAACAATAGAGTGTGGGCTGCAAGTCTAGGCGAGAGGGCCGCTCGGTCCTGGTCCGGCTATGTGCCTGTCCGGCAGCAGGCGTCCTGGCGGCACGTCGGCTATCGAACCGGACGTGGCCTACTTGTCTCCTGAGGACTGCTTGACCGACCCATCCTGACCGGTTCGACGACAGCGCGTGGACGGCCATATCACAGTCCGCGTCACCTACTCCGCGCGGGGAACGCGGCGCAGCCTGCCACGTTGCTGGAACAGCGGAAGGAGATAGGGATGTCGGTTCAAGATCATAGGCTGCGTTCCGATCCCCGGCAGGTGACGGCGACGGACTGGCCAGCGGAGGGACCAGCCGACGACAAGCTGCTGTTCCTTCTGAACTATGCGGTCCTGGCCCCCTCTATCCTCAACGCAGAGCCATGGCAGTTCACGCTTGGAGGGGGCTCGGTGACACTGAGTGAGGACCGGACGCGCCGGCTCCGGGCCGTTGACCCGGAGGGCCGTGAAGCAATGATCAGCTGCGGCGCCGCCTTGTTCAACCTGTGCACGGCCGCACGCTCGTTCGGTGCCGAGCCGGAAATCGAAATGCGAGGGGAGGAGGATGCGCCCGCCATCGCAACCCTCAGTTTGGGCGAAGTGGCCGCGCAGCCGAGCGAGGAGGATCGGCGGCTGCGGGATGCGATCCCGGAGCGCCGGACGGTACGCGGCCGGTTCGAGGACAAGCCGGTGCCGCGCGAAGCTCTCGACCGACTGCAAGGAGCCGCCGCTGCAGAGGGCACCTGCCTTGTGTGGAGTGACGACGCCGAGCGGCGACGCGAGGTGGCGCTTGTCGTGGCCGAGGCAGAGCGGTCGCATCTGAACGACCCGCGATATCGTGAGGAGCTGCGGGACTGGCGGCGCGAACGGCGGCGCGAGCACCACGATAATCTGCGCGAGGTCTACGCCCGAATGGGCCGCCCTGCAGGCCGCACCTCGGCGCATCACACGCGACCCGACGAAGTGACCATGGATGCTGCTTCGCTCATGCGCGACTTCGCCTCGGCCGACTCGGCCGCGGCACGACAGCAGGCGCTGGTGGAAGGCTCGCCGGTGGTGGCGCTTCTGACCACTGCCGGCGACTCACCAGGCGACTGGCTTGCCGCCGGGCAGGCGCTCCAGCGCGTTCTCCTTATCGCAACAGCCGAGGGCATATTCGCCTCCTACCTCAACCCGCCGATCGAGCAGCCACAACTGCGTCCGCGTTTGGCGGAGATCCTGGGCGTCAGGGGAAAGCCTCAGGTGTTGCTGCGGCTCGGATATCATGCGCCGGTATCAGGCACGCCCCGCCGACCGCTGCATGAGGTGGTGAGTTTTGAAACGCCAGCGCCTGAATGACGCCGGTATTCGAGGGACAGAGAGCTGAGCCCCAGTATCACGCTATCAACCGTCTGCCAGTGCGATGTCGAGGGTCGTCATCATCGCCACGCCTCCTAGAAAGCCCGTTGCGGCGACCGTCCGGTTCTCGCCCGGGCGAAGCTGGGGCAGGATGCCGCCTACCACCACATAGAGCATCGCGCCCGCGGCCATCCCCAGCGCCCATGGCAGCAACGCCTCCCAAAGCGTGACCGCCAGCACGCCGAGCAGGCCGCCGATGGGCTCCGCCAATCCTGTTGCCGTAGCGGTTGCCACACATGCGGGTTCAGTTCGATCAGTCCGCCCTGCGCGGCTTGGCCTTCTGCGGACCGTTGGTTCCCGGCTCGGTGAGCGCGACCGGATCGCTCGCAGGAAATGTCTCCTCCAGCGCCTCGTCGAGCATTTCCTCGAGATGGTTCCTGTCATCCACCGGCGCCTCTGGCTGTTGTTGGCTAACCCGACGTCGATTGGTCATGATGGAATTCTCCTGTCCAACCCGCACCCTGCATTATTGCATGATGATCACTGCCCCGGACGGGCGCCGCTTTGAGCAGTATCAGTAGTGGAGCCGCTCCTGACGGGTGGCAGGCTTGCGTCGGTCGACGCCGCCGGTGACGTCACCCCTTGATGCAGACGAGCGGGACGAGCCGCGCCACCTTCTTGGCAAGCCCGGCGTGTTCGGTTGCGTCGACCACGGCGGTGACGTCCTTGTAGGCGCCGGGCGCCTCCTCGGCGATGCCGCGCGCTGATCGGCTGCGGATGATGATGCCCTTCGCCGCAAGGTCGTCGACCACCTGGCGGCCGTGCCAGGATTTCAGTGCCTGGTGGCGGCTCATGCGCCGCCCGGCGCCATGACAGGCCGAGGAGAGGGCCCTGTCCTCGCTGGTCGTCGTGCCGGCGAGCACAAAGGAGCCGGTCCCCATGCTGCCGCCGATCAAGACTGGCTGGCCGATTTCCTTGAGCCCCGCGGGCAGATCGGGATGGCCCGGGCCAAAGGCGCGCGTCGCCCCCTTGCGGTGGACGAAGAGCGACTTCTCCTCGCCGTCGATCACGTGGCGCTCGACCTTGCAGGTGTTGTGCGAGACGTCATAGAGCAAGTCGAGCCGCGCGCCAGGAAAGATCTCGTCGAACACCTCCCGGGCGAAGTGGCCGATGATCTCGCGATTGGCCAGCGCGCAATTGATCGCCGCCCACATGGCGCCGAGATAGCGCTGGCCGAGCTCCGAGTTGATCTTTGCGCAGGCGAGTTCCCGGTCGGGCAGCGCTATGCCCTGCTCCTTGGCGGCGACCGCCATCTCGGCGAGGAACTCGGTGCCGACCTGGTGACCGAGGCCGCGCGAGCCGCAATGGATGGTCACCACGATGCGCCCCAACGTCAGGCCGAAAGCTTCGGCGGCGGCCTCGTCAAAGACTTCGTTGACCTCCTGGACTTCGAGATAGTGGTTGCCCGAGCCGAGCGTGCCCATCTCGGGGCGCTGGCGCGTCTTGGCCTTGTCCGAGATGAAGGCCGGATCGCCGCTCTTCATGCACCCATGCTCCTCGATCCGCTCGAGGTCGCACGCCTCGCCCCAGCCTGAGCGCACCGCCCAGTCGGCGCCGCCCAACAACATGTCGTGCATCTCCTCGATCGACAGCCGTATGGCGCCATGCGAGCCGACGCCGGCGGGCACCTTCTTGAATAGTGCCTCGGCCAACTCGCGCTGCTGGCGGCGGATGTGGGGGGCCTCGACGTCGGTTAGCATGGTGCGCACGCCGCACGAGATGTCGAAGCCGACGCCGCCCGCCGAGACAACGCCGCCCGCCTCGGCATCGAAGGCCGCCACCCCGCCGATCGGAAAGCCATAGCCCCAATGGGCGTCGGGCATGGCATAGCAGGCGCGCACGATGCCGGGCAGCGTGGCCACATTGCGCGCCTGCTCGAACACCTTGTCGTCCATCTCCCGGATCAGCGTTTCGTCAGCATAGAGGATGGCCGGCACGCGCATGTCGCCCGTGGGCTCGATGCGCCATTCGTACTCGCCGGCGCGAGTTAGGCTCATCGTCTCAGGTGCCATAAACGGCCTCGCTTGCTTTCAGACGTCCAGCACGCACTGGGCGAGCCATCGCCCATCGGGAGTCTGTTCAACCTTCACCGCGGTCAAGGTCGCGCCCTTGACCTCGACCGCCGGCTCGTGCCGCGCGATGTCGACGGCTTCGCCGGTCGCGGTGGCGCTCAGACGGCCCCTTTCGATCATGACGTGGTAGGCGCCGAACAGCATGCCGCGCGTCGCCATCTCGTAGATCAGCGCGTTGAGCCATTGCACCAGCAGGATCTCGTCGTCCGGCCCCGACGCTTGGATCTCGACCGTCTCGACCGGCCGCACCTCCTCGGGCGGCGTCAGGACTGCGGTGAGCGCCAGTGCCGCCTGCTCGAAGGCTTCTGCCTTGGTCAGCCCAAAGCCGCGCACCCCGACATCGGCGCCGTGCGGGAAATGCTCCCAGCCTGCCGCTCGCGCGGCAGCCTCAGACGATGGTGACGGCGGAGGCATAGGGGCCCTTGTCCCCCTCGTGCTCGGTGAAGCGCACTTGCGTGCCGACTTCGAGCCTGTCCCATTGGCTGGCGGTCGTGACGCTGTCGCGACTGAAGAAGAACTCGCGTCCGTCCGCCGCCTCGATGAAGCCGAACGCCTCCTCCGGCATCAGCCGGGCGACCGATCCGTGGAGCTTCTCCGGATGGGGCTTGCTGCGATGGCCGCTCATCTTGCGTACTACATCCTCGAGCTGGCGGCGGGCGGCGTCGAACTGGTCGCGGATCGCCACATAGACGTCCTCGTGCGCCTGATTCTCCTCCGGCTCGCGGCCAACCGCGACCTCCGCGCCGGGCACCGAGATGTCGATGCGCACATGATAGATCTTGCCCTTCCAGCTGTGCTGATGCGGGGCTTCGATGACGACAGTGCAGGAGGTGATGCGATCGTGGAACCGCTCAAGCCGCTCGATGCGTTCGCGCACCGTAGCCTCCACGGCCGGCGATGGATCCATGCCGCGAAAGCGGATTTCGGGTGTCACTTCCATTTGTTTCTCCGTCGTGTTCCCAAGTGTGCAACTCGCAACCACCTCAATGCGACATCAACACCGGCAGGGTCATGCTATCGAGTATGGACCGCGTCATGCCGCCGAGGATGAGCTGGCGCAGTCGCGGCCGGGCGAAGCCGCCCATGACCAGCAGATCGGCGCCGTAATCGGCAGCATGGGAGAGCACAGCGTTGCCGATGTCGATGTCGGCGGCGCTGACCCTTTTAGCAGTGGCGTTGACGCCGTGCCGGGCGAGATGAAGCGCTAGATCGGCCCCCGGGTTCTCGGAGCGCGAGGCGATCGATCGGTCACCGATGACGAGAACCTCCACGCTACGGGTGCGGGTCAGGATTGGCAGGGCGTCATGGGCAGCGCGCGCCGCCTCGCGCCCGCCGTCCCAGGCGACGATGATGCGCTCAAACTTGAAGCTGTCATAACCGGTATAGGGCACGATCAGCACGGGACGGCCGCTCTCAAAGAGAGCTGCCTTGATGAGCTCATCCTGGAACTCGAGAGTGCGTTCCACAGTGCGCTGGCCCAGGACGACCAGATCCGACACTCGCGCCTGAGAGGCAAGGTGATCTGGCGCTGCGCCGAGCCTGGCATGAACGATGCGCGGTTCGTGCTCGATCGCTTCGGCGCGTGCAGCGCTCGAGAAGGCGCCGGCGGCAAGCTGCGCCGCCTCAGTGGTCTCCTGCCGCAGGCTCTCCAGGAAATCGGCGGGCAAAGAACCCAGCCCAACCCAAGGCACCACTGGCTCAAGGTCGAAGACGAGGCCGGTCAGATGCGCCTTGAAGGCGGCAGCAAGCGAGATCGCGTATTGCTGCCGTCGATTGCCGCCGGCGCTGGCCGGCTCGGCATCGAGGTGAACAAGAATTTCGCGGTAACTCATCGTCAAGCTCTCATCCGGCCGCGCCGTCCTCCCGGCGAAGTGGGTCTTAGCGCGCGCGGGCAGGGGAGGAGGATGGGCGTGCGCGCGCCCGCTTAAACTGTAGCTCACCCGGCCGTCTTGACGTCGATCTTCCTGGCGTTTGCCGGCTTCGGCTTTGGCAATGTGACCTTGAGCACGCCATTGGCCATGCTCGCGTTAATGTCCTTGGCCTCGATGCCGCGTGGCAGCTCCAATGCCCGGTAGAACGAGCCATAGCTGCGCTCGGTGATGCGGTAGTTCTTGTCCGTCTCCTCCTTCTCAGCCTTCTTCTCGCCGCGGATCACCAGAACGTTGTCTTCGAAGGTGACCTCGACATCCTTATCCTCAAGGCCCGGTAGTTCGGCCGTGATCTCGATTTCGCCGTCGGTCTCGCTGACGTCGATGCTCGGCGCCATGGCGG
>SKQW01000389.1 GCA_007118805.1 Rhodobiaceae bacterium
CATCAGCTTCGTAGATCGCAGTAAACGCAACCGCAAACGCTGCGGTCGCAGTGAAGATCGTTCGGAGTTTCATCCTTACCTCCCAAGACTCCCTCGCCCGCCCCCGCGGGCTTGGTCCGATCATATCGCTTGGCAGGCAATACGACCAGAAGTCGCGGGCATCGATTCGGTGGAATCTATCCCCCTGGAGAACCACTTTCCGGCCAAAGGGCCAGCTCACGACCATTCACGAAAGCGGGATGCCGCGCTCACTCTGGGTCCAGGGGCCAAAAGCGCATGACCTGCCAACCGATCTGCCGGATGCCACGGCCCCTCCTGGGCCGAAAAGGGCCACCGCTGGAGCCGGAAGCAGCCCGACGGCTCCCGCCAAGTTCAAGCCTGGCCGTAAAAATGTGAACGCAACCGGGCACTTCGCCGATTGACCCGGGGTCCGCCTGGCATATTTGCTGAATTGGGCGAGAGCCTAATTCAGCGGGCCGGGGGGCTAATCCCAGTAGGGAGTAAGCTCAATGTGCGACTACTCGCTGGAAATCTACCGCAGTCGACCCGCAAGCGCGGGCGAGCGCTACGAAACGCGCCGTTTCCCGAGCCAGACTGTCGGTGTGGTGGCGCCGAGCGATCCGTCCACCGCCGTCTGCATGGCTTGCGATACCCGGCTTCGGCTTGAAGGCATTCCCGAGACGATCCAGAAGTCAAGCGGAGTCTCGGCGACGGAGACGGTCACCTTCGCCAGGCTGGAGCCGGGGCCACACCATGACGGCGTGGTCTTCGACAACGGCGCCCAGGTAACACTCCAGCAGCTCGGCGCGGGCGTCCAGGTCACGGTGGAAGACGCGCTGGACACACCGACGGTGCCGGAACGGCAAGAAGAGGTCGTCCGCTGAGGGCGGCCGCCACGCCGATACGGCTTGCGAAACTGGGCGGCGTGCTCCCTCAGCGCGCCGCCATTTGCGCGGGCAGCCACGTGGCCAGCCCGGGAAAGGCCACGATCAGCACAACGGCGAGCACCAGTAGCAGGAAGAACGGCAGCGCGGCATGGGCGACCTGCAATATGTTTCGCCCGGTCAACCCCTGCAGCACGAAGAGGTTGAAGCCGACCGGCGGGGTGATCTGGCTCATCTCAACGACCAAGACGAGATAAATCCCGAACCACAGCCGATCGATTCCCACCGCCTCGACCATGGGCAGGATGATCGCGGTAGTCAGCACAACGATCGAAATGCCGTCCAGGAAGCAGCCGAGCACGATGAAGAAGATGGTGAGCGCAATGATCAGTTCGACCTGCCCCAGACCAAGGCCGCCGATCCAGGCGGCGAGCGCCCTCGGCAGCCCGGCATAACCCATCGCCACCGACAGAAACGCCGCGCCGGCCAGGATGAAGGCGATCATGCAGGAGGTGCGCGTGGCCCCGAGCAGTCCGTCAATGAAGGTCTTGCGCGTTAGATCGCCCATCAGCCAGCTCATCAGCAAGGCAAGGGCGACGCCGACCGCGGCGGCATCGGTGGGGCTCGCCAGGCCGAGATAGATCGAGCCGATCACCCCGGCGATCAGGAGCACCACCGGAATGAGCCGCCGTGACATCCAAATGCGTTGAAGCCACGGCACGCGCGCATCCGCAGGCGGAATCATATCCGGCCGGAACCACGACCAGATCATGACGAAGCCCATGAACAGACCAATGACCATGAGCCCCGGTAGAACGCCGGCCACGAAGAGCCGGGCGATCGAGGTTTCCGCCGCGACACCGTAAACGATCAGGATGATGGAAGGCGGGATGAGCAGGCCCAGCGTGCCCGAGCCGGCGATCGTTCCGATGATGATGCGCGGATGATAGCCGCGACGCGACAGCTCAGGGATCGTCACCTTGCCGACCGTGGCACAGGTCGCGGCCGAGGATCCGGAGACGGCGGCGAAGATGCCCGAGCCCAGGATGTTCACATGGGTCAGGCGGCCCGGCAGGCGGTTGAGCCAGGGCGACAGGCCGGCGAACAGATCGTCCGAGAGCCGCGAGCGGAACAGGATTTCGCCCATCCAGATGAAAAGCGGCAGCGCCGCCAGCGACCATTCGGCCGATGCGCTCCAGATCGCCGTCGCCATGACCTGCCCGATCGGCGCGGCGGAAAACAGCATGATCCCGAGAACCCCGACCGCCATCAGGGCGAAGGCGACCCAGACGCCGCTCGCCAGCAGCCCGAAGAGGGCAACGATGAGCAGCAGGGACAGGCCGATATCGTCCATCAGCGCCGCTCGTCCGGATCGGGGTTCCGGGCTGCTTCCAGCAGCGTATCCTCGCCTTCGACGAGCGGCAGGTCGCCGCGCAAGGCGCGGACCGCCCGGTCGACCGTCGCGATGGTAAGCGCCGCGGCGCCGGCGGCCATGGCAAGCTGGGGCATCCACAGCGGAATCGGGACCAGCCCGGACGACACATCGCCGAAGCGCAGCGATTCCCGCATCAGGGAAATCGCATACCAGGCGAAATACGCCGACAGGCCCGCCGCGATCGCCGCCGACCAGACCTCAGCGCCATAGCGCATCCGCGATGGCATCTGGTTGAGCACCAGGGTAACGCGGATATGGGCGCCGGCGTTGAAGGCGTAGGCCAGCGCGAAGAACGTGCTGGTGGCTAGAAAGTAGCCGGCAAAGCTTGCATAGGATGGCACCAGCAGGCCGATGGCGCGCCCGGTGAGCCGACTCGACACGAAGTCAACGACGTTGAATGCGACCTGGGTGATGACAACCGCCATGATAGCGAACAAGAAGGTCGCCCCGATGGCGCCGCAGGCTAGATAGAAACGATCGAGAAACCGGCGCATCACCCTGTTCCGGTTCGATCCTGGCTGTGCCGCCCGTGCGCTCGCACCTCGCAGGCGCTTGTCACGCGTCCGAGCGGCGCCTGCTGGGCCTCGCCGGCGGACGCCCGCGAAGGGCTGGCACATTGCCGGGCCGGCACTCGGCCGACCCGGCAGGCAGGATCAGTTGCTGAAGCGCTCGAGGATAGCCTCGCCCTCTGCGCCAGCGCGCTCTACCCACTCATCGGTCAGCGTTTCGCCGATCGCGCGCATGGAGGCGGCGAGGTCATCACTCGGCTCGGCCACCGTGACGCCGTTTTCCGCCAGCGTCGCCGATTGCTTGTCATGTTCGGCCATGCTGGCTTCCCAACCCCGCTCCTCTGCAGCGGCCGCGGCTTCAAGAATCGCGTTCTGCGCGTCTTCGTCGAGCGCCTCGAAGGCATCGCGATTGACCACGATGGCGTTCTTGGGCAGCCAGGCTTGGGTGTCGTAGAAATGGGAGAGATAGTCCCAGGCTTGGGATTCCACGCCCGTGGAGGCGGAGGTGATCATCGCATCGACGCGTCCGGTGGCGAAGCCCTGCGGGATGTCCGGCACCTCGATCTGAGTGGGCACGGCGCCGGCAAGCTGGGCAATGCGCTCGGTGGCCGGATTATAGGCCCGGAAGCGCAATCCGGCGAGATCGTCGACCGTGTTGATCTCCTGATCGGCATAGAGCCCCTGCGGCGGCCACGGCACGGCGTAAAGCAGCATTAGATTCTGCTGGCCCAGAATATCCTCGATCGACTCGCGCGAAGCATCCCAGAGGCTGCGGGCATCATCATAGCTGGTCGCCAGGAACGGGACCGCATCCACCTCGAAAAGGGGGTTCTCGTTGCCGAGCGAGGACAGGAGGAATTCGCCGATCTGCGCCTGCCCGCCGCGCACGGCATTCTTGATCTCGGGATGCCGGATCAGCGATCCCGCCGGATGGACGGTGATCTCGACTTCGCCCCCGGTCGCTTCGGCCACGTCCTCGACGAATTGATAGATGTTCTGGGTGTGGAAGTTGCCGTCCGGATAGGGGGTCGGCATGTCCCAGCTCGCCGCAAAGGCGGGCCCCGCCGCCAGCGACAGGCCGGCGGCGCCGACTATGGCAGAAAGCCAACGCGTGTGTACAGTCATCTCTGTCTCCCTCTCGATTTTTTCCGAGTTATTTTCGGCTCGGTGCTCGGGAACCGATAGCACAGGCTGACTCTAGCGAAAAACACAGAAATGCGAACCGGAATCTGACCGGTTCCTGACAAGCCTATTCGCGCACCACCATGACCGACTGCGTCGCGTGACGCACGACCCGCGCCGCATTGGGCCCCAAGAGATAGTCGGACAGCTCCGGGCGATGCGAGGACATCACGATGAGGTCACAGCCGGTCTGTCCGGCATAATGAATGATCTCGCGATAGATCGAGCCGTGGCCGACAATATGCTGCACGGAGATATCGTCCGGGACGTGTTCGGCGACAAAGGCGTGAAGGGCGCGGTCGGCATGCTCCAGCGCCGTCTTTTCATAGTCTTTCGGGAAGAAGCTGGCGACCATCGACGTCCCGAAATCCGGGACAACGGTGATCACGTGCAGCGTGGCCGAAAAGCTTCGCGCCAGCACCACCGCCGTCTCGACGGCCTTGGCTTGCGGCTTGGCCTCGCTCAGATCCACCGCCAGGAGAATATCGTGATACATGGCCGTCACCCTTGGCTCGCCGAAACCGACTCAGAAGCCCCTGCTTCCACCTGGCGCCGCCGGCGCTGGATCCAGATGAGGCCGGCAAGAAGCACGAGCGCCGGTATGAAGACGACCTCCTGCGGGGGGCGGTCGGGATTTGGAACCAGTACGGCAGTGATGTCGAGGCCGAATTCGAGCCCATAGCGCTCAGCCTCGGAGCCGAAATCGACGCTCATGATCTGCACGTCGTCGCCGACCGCCATGACCTCCAACCCGGCATGACGCAGGCGCTCCTCTGGCGCGGCTTCCGGCCCGACATTGAGCATGACGACCCGTTGGACGTCTCGGCCCATCATGTCGAGGCCGGAGACTTCGAGTCGGATGAAATCGTTGGCGGGCGTCTGCGCCACTGCTTCCATGAGCTGGTCCGGCGGCGCCTCGGCGAACTCCGGCGCGATTGGATCGAGGAACGCACCGGGCCTGAGCAGCATAAACGCGACGAGGAGCAGCGCCAGCGACTCCCAGATTCGATTACGGACCAGGAAATAACCCTGCGTGCCGGCGGCGAAGACCAGCATGGCGATCGTCGCGCTGACCACCACGACCACGAGATGAAACCAGTTGGTGATGCCAATCAGGAGAAGCTGGGTATTGAAGACAAAGATGAAAGGCAGCACCACGGTGCGCAGGCTGTAATAGAAGGCCTGCACGCCGGTCTTGAGCGGATCGCCGCGCGACACCGCGGCGGCGGCGAATGAGGCAAGCCCGACTGGCGGCGTCACGTCGGCCATGATGCCGAAATAGAACACGAACAGATGCACCGCGATGAGCGGCACGATCAGCCCGTGCTGTGAGCCGAGCTCGACGATGACCGGCGCCATGAGGGTGGCGACGATGATGTAGTTCGCTGTCGTTGGCAGGCCGAGGCCGAGGACGAGGCTGATGAGCGCGGTCAGCAGCAGCATCAGCATGAGGTTCCCGCCCGACAACAATTCGACGAGCTCGGTCATTACGAGCCCGACGCCGGTCAGCGCCACCGTGCCGACGATGATGCCTGCCGCCGCCGTCGCGACACCGATGCCGACCATGTTGCGCGCGCCGGCGGCGAGCCCGGTGATCAGGTCCTCAACGCCCTGGCGGGTCGCCACCAGGTAGTCATGGCGGCCTCGAAAGAAGGCAAGGATCGGGCGTTGCGTGACCAGGATGAAGATCATGAACGTCACGGCGTAAAAGGCTGAAAGGCCGGGCGACAACCGCTCAACGATCAGGGCCCAGATGAGGACCACGATGGGCAGGATGAAATGCAGCCCGCTGAGCAGGGTCGGCCGCGCCTCGGGCAGTTCGAGCAGCGGACTGTCGGGATCATCGAGGTGGAGTTCCGGCACGCGCGATGAGATCCATAACAGCCCGAGATAGGCGGCCAAAACGAGACCGGCGACGACGTAGGTCGCCACCGGGCCGAACACGTCCCGCGTCCAGCCGATGCCGTAATAAATGATGCCCGAGAGGATGATCAGGCTGGCAACGGTGATCCCGAAACTGAAGACGCTTTGCAGGAAGGTCGACTGCGACCTCCGCGGCAGGCCTTCCATGTTATGCTTCATCGCCTCAAGATGGACGATGTAGAACAGCGCGATGTAGGAGATGACCGCCGGGAGGAAGGCGTGCGTGATCACCTCGACATAGGTGATCCCGACATACTCCACCATGAGGAACGCCGCCGCGCCCATCACCGGCGGCATGATCTGACCATTCACAGAACTCGACACCTCGACGGCGCCGGACTTTTCCGAGGACAGGCCGACCCGCTTCATCAAGGGAATCGTGAAGGTTCCGGTCGTCACGGTGTTGGCGATCGACGATCCGGAGATCAGCCCGGTCATGCCGGATGCAACCACGGCCGCCTTGGCCGGCCCGCCTTTGAGGTGGCCGAGCAGGGCGAAGGCGACCTGGATGAAGTAGTTGCCCGCGCCGGCCCGGTCGAGCAGCGCGCCGAACAGAACGAAGAGAAAGACAAAGCTCGTCGAGACGCCGAGCGCTATGCCGAAGACGCCCTCGGCGGTCAGCCATTGCTGCGACATGGCGCGCGCAAAGGAGGCGCCGCGATGGGCGATCAGGTCCGGCATGTAGGGGCCGGCGAAAGTATAGATGAGGAACACCACCGCGATAATGGTGAGCGCCGGGCCAAGCGCGCGGCGTGTGGCCTCCAGAAGGAGCACGAGCCCAGCGCCGGCAACCACGAGATCCATCAAGGTCGGTCGGCCGGGACGCGCCGCGAGATCATAATAGAAGATGTAGAGATAGGCCGCGGTCAGCGAGGCGACGGCAGCCAGCACCCAGTCGACGCTCGGAACGCCGTCGAGCGGGGCCGGACGCCAGGCCGCATAGGCCGCGGCGAGCGACAGAGCCCCCATGACGGCGAAAACGATCCAGCGCTCAGAACCGGCCAGGCCCACATTGAGGGCATGATAGAACAGGCCGGCCGAGGCCAGTACGTAGATGATCGGAAATATCGGCGCCGAAGAAGTGCGCCTCACAATGCCGGGAAACGCGGTGTAGGCCAGGAACAGCGCGAAGGCGAGATGGATCGACCGCGCCTGTGTGTCGTTGAAGATCGCGAAATTGAAGATGAACGGCAGGGGCGAAGCGTACCAGAGTTGAAACAGCGACCAGGCCACCGCCACGATGAAGAGGAAACGACCGGTAACACCCGCCGGGTTGCGGGCACCGGTATCGGCAGCGGCAATGAGATCGTCGATGTCGTTAGGCTCTGAGCCGGTGGTGTCGCCAGCCTTGTCGCTCATGGATGCCCCCTACTGCACCCCAGCACGGATCGATTCCATCGGCTGAAGGTGCCGCAATCGCACGAAACATCGGATAGCGATCGCGGCTCGTGTGGATCAGGGCGACGGGGTGTTCACCCGCCGCCCCGGACGCAATGCCGGCTCAGAGCAGGCCAGCTTCTTCATAGTAGCGCCGGGCGCCATCATGCAGGGGCGCGGACAGCAGCGCCTCGACCATGGTCTCCCTTTCGAGAACCTCGAAGGCCGGATGAAGGGCCTTGAATTCCTCGAAGTTCTCGAAGACCGCCTTGACCACCTCATAGACGGCATCATCCGGCGTGTTGGTGGACGACACGAAGGTCGCACCGACGCCGAGCGTCTGGATGTCCTCGTCATTGTTGTACATACCCGCCGGGATCGTCGCGGCGAAGTAGTAGGGGGTCTCCTCGGCGAGCCGCTCGGGAACGTCGCCGGTCACCGGGACGAGCTGAGCGTTGCAGGTCGAGACCGGCTCGGCGATCGAGCCCGTCGGGTGGCCGACCGTGAACAGGATGGCGTCGACCCGGTTGTCGCACAGCGCCGCCGCCTGTTCGCGCGATGGCAGCTCGGAGGCCAGGGCGAAATCGTCCATCGTCCATCCGTATTCGTCCATCAGGATCTCGACGAAAGCACGCTGGCCGGAGCCCGGATTGCCGACATTGACCCGCTTGCCGAGGATGTCCTCGAAGGTCTCGATGTCAGAATCGGGATGCGCCAGGACGGTAAACGGCTCCGGATGGAGCGAGAAAACGGCGCGCAGCTCCTCGAACTCGCCGTCGCCATCGAACTGCTCGATGCCGTTGAGCGCGTTGAACTGCACGTCCGACTGCACGACGCCGAAGTCGAGCTCGCCCTCGCGAATGGTGTTCACGTTGAACACTGATCCGCCGGTCGACTCCGCCGAGCACCGGATGCCGTGCTCGGCGCGGCCCTGGTTGACGAGACGACAGATCGCTCCGCCGGCGGGATAGTAGACACCGGTGACCCCGCCGGTTCCGATGGTGACGAACTGCTGTTGCGCCGAAGCGGTCCCCATGCCGATGGCCAGGGCTGCAGCCGCGGCTCCCAATACTAAGTGCTTCATTGCTTCTCCTTCCGAGTGTGGTCCTCTCTCCGACAGTCCGGTCACATCGACCGCTGCCGCCTCTTGTGCTTGCGGGAGGCGGGCCTCCCGGGGACCCTAGGATCAGCCGTAAAGGGCTGCCAACACAAGCCCCTGTTGCGAAAAGGTCGGGGAAATTGGTGTCGCGGGAGCATATGTCGCCGTCACCGGGAGCGCGCGGGCGGCTCGAGCGTGAACCGCGAGACCTCGCCAAGCAGGGTAATGAACCGGGCCACCGCGTGACGGGCGGCGGCGCTGCCCTTATCGGCGCTGGCGACCGATGCATCGCCGCAGGCACCCTCCCCATTGAGATCCTCGGCAAGCCAGCCAAAGCCCGTCGGGCCGGTGGCCCGCAACACCGCAAAGTCGCGTTCCATCGCGAGGCCGCGCGAGACGAAGTTGCGGGCGCGGTGCCGCTGGACCTGGTCCGGCGCCAAGTGCAGCATCAGCGAGGTCTCGACATCGCCGGCATGGATGCCGTGGCGCAATTCGGCGGCATCGAACAGCCCCTCCGGCTGCCCCATGCGGGCCCAGCTCGTCGCCACGACCACCATGGCGCAACGCCGGCGCAGGTCGCGGGCCGCAATCGCCATGGCCTCGCTGTTGCCGCCATGGGCACTCATGATGACGAGCCGCTCGACGCCGGCGCGCGCCACGGATTCGCCGATCTCGACCAGCATGGCCACCAGCGTCGACGCGGACAGGGTGAGTGTGCCCGGAAAGTTCGCGTGCTCGTCGCTCTTTCCGATCGGCAGGCTTGGCAGCACCACGGCCGGAACGTCGTCCGGCATCGCATCGAGGGCGGCCTCGATCAGGCGGTCCCCGATCATGGCATCGGTGCCGGTCGGCAGATGCGGTCCGTGCTGCTCCGTGGCCGCGATGGGTAGGATCGCAACCCAGCTCCCGGCCCCCACGAAGTCCTCGGTCGTCAACTCGCTCCAGCGCCGGTGGGGCGGCGCAGCGGGGGGGTGCCCCCTATCGTCCGATTGACCGGCTGCCATCGCGGCTCTCGCGCTGAATGTCTACAGGCCCTAGCAGTGAGCACAGGCATAGACCCGCCCCACGAAACTGACAAGGCGGGGCGTTTGCCGCCGGGACAAGTCCGAAATCGGGTCGCGCGGCCTGCCCGGTTCGCGCTTGATGGGCTCAAGCCCAACCTAAAACCGCCGGAGTTCATCATGCCGCCACGCGGCCCGCACCGGTTATTGCCCACAGCGCGCTTGTTTGCCTGGCTTAGTGCTTGGCGGCAGCGCCGCCGCGATCTCCTGGAGCTCGCCCAGGCCGACGCGAGGCTCCTCGCCGATCTCGGCCTGAGCCGACCCGACATCGCCCGCGCCCTGGGCTGCCCTTGCTGGCGTGACCCGCTGGCGCATCTGGAAAAGGCGGCACGGCGGAACCGCCGGTGACCGGCGCCGTGGCATCGTTCGGGGTCACCCGGAAAGCCCGATCGGCGACAACCCATTGCACTGATTCAATTTTGGAGAACCGGACAGTGGACGGCCCCGGTTCCGGGCGTTAGCCTGCGGCTCGTTGGCGCAGCGCAGCCATCGCCGCGACTGGGGACGAGACGGCACGGCTGAAGCGGCGCCAGAGGGGTTTTGGAGGACAAGGAGACAAACATGAGTCACGTCACGACACGGTATTTTTGCAAGGGAGTGCTGGGAGCCGCGGCAGCGGCCGCACTGTCGCTCCCGGCCATGGCGCAGGATCCGGTGGATGGTGGCACGCTGAACATCATCATCAATCCCGAGCCGCCCATTTTGATGCTCGGCATCAACCAGCAGGGGCCCACCCAGGCGGTCGCCGGAAAGATCTATCAAAGCCTCCTGACCTACTCCAAGGAGCTCGAGCCGCAACCCTCGATCGCCACCGACTGGGAAATGTCGGAGGACGGGCTGACCTACACCTTCACCTTGGAAGAAGGCGTGACCTGGCATGACGGCGAGCCCTTCACCGCCGCCGACGTCGTCTTCAGCTATGACGACTTCCTGCCGGAGACCCATCCGCGCTGGCGCAACGTGCACAATAGGCTGGCCTCGATCGAAGCGCCGGACGACCACACCGTGGTGTTCACCATGGAGGAGCCCTTCCCGGCCTTCCTGATGAGCTTTTCCGTCGATAACGCCCCGCTGATCCCCAAGCACATCTATGAGGGCACGGACTATCTCGACAACGAGGCCAACCAGACGCCGATCGGCACCGGCCCCTTCAAGTTCGAGGAATGGAATCGCGGGTCGTATATCCATCTGGTGCGCAACGACGATTACTGGAAGGACGGCCTGCCTCATCTTGACGAAATCTACTTCCACGTGATCCCGGACGCCGCCTCGCGCGCGGCGGCGGTGGAGACCGGCCAGGTGCATATGTCGCGGGCCGAGGACATCGAGTTCTTCGACGTGCCGCGGCTTGCCGGGATGCCCAACCTCGAAATGACCACCGAGGGCTGGGAGATGTACGGCCCGCTCGGCTGGCTGGAATTCAACACCCGCGTCGAGCCGATCGACGATGTGCGATTCCGCAAGGCGGTGATGCATGCCCTCGACCGCGACTTCATCGTGGAGAACATCTTCTTCGGGCTGGGCAATCCCGCGACCGGGCCAATCAACTCGGCGACCCTGTTCCAGGATCCGGACGCCCTCGTCGAATATGATTACAACCTCGACCGGGCCAACGAGTTGCTTGACGAGATGGGCCTCGAACCCGGCGATGACGGGGTGCGGGTGAGCCTTCGCCTGCTGCCGCTGCCCTACGGCGAGACCTGGGACCGGCTGGCCGAGTACACCCGCCAGCAACTTTCGGAGATCGGCGTCGATGCCGAGATCGAGGCGGCGGATGCCGGCACCTGGGCTGAACGGGTCGCCGATTGGGACTATGATATGACCTTTAACTATCTGTACCAGTTCGGCGATCCGGCGATCGGCGTGTCGCGCAGCTACATCTCCGACAATATCCGGCGCACGCTGTTCACCAACACGATGGGCTATGAGAACGAGCGCGTCGACGAGCTGTTCAACCTGGCTGCGGGTGAAGTCGATCCGGAGAAGCGGCAGGAATACTATTCCGAGGTCCAGCAGATCCTGACCGACGAGCTGCCGGTGGCCTGGCTCATCGAGCTCGGCTTCCCGACGATTTACGACACGCGGGTCCACAATGCCGTAACCACGGCGATCGGCACCAACGAGACCTACGATGACGTCTGGATAGAGGAATAGACGGCAGCCCGAATATAATCATCGCCATTCCGGAGGCGGGGTGCCTTGCCCCGCCTCCGGATACGCTGCCCCGCCAACCGGGGCGCTGAGGTCGCACATGCCTTCGGAACGATCACGTGGCAACGCTTGAATTCGTGGCCAGGCGGCTGGTCTGGGCCGTCTTCGTCATCCTCGGCATCATTATCGTCAACTTCATCTTGCTGCGGCTCGCGCCGGGCGATCCGGCCGCCATCATGGCCGGGCAGGCCGGCGCGACGGACGAACAATATATCGCGCAGCTGCGTGCGCAGTTCGGGCTCGACCGCCCGCTGCATGTGCAGCTCTATACATACATTTTCGATGTAGCCCGGCTCGACCTCGGCTTCTCCGCGCGCCAGCAGGTCCCCGTCGCCGACCTGATCTTCCAGCGCATGCCGGCAACACTGTTGCTGACTGGGGTGGCCTTCCTGTTCTCGCTCGGCGTCGGGATTCTGCTCGGCGCGCTCGCATCGCGGCGCGCGGGCGGCTGGGCCGACAGCTTCATCACCGTGCTGGCGCTCGCGGCCTATGCCACCCCGATCTACTGGCTCGGCCTGATGCTGATCCTGCTGTTCTCGGTGTGGCTCGGCTGGCTGCCCGCCTATGGCATGGCCACTATCGGCGGCGGGGCCGGTGGTCTGGCCTATTCGCTCGACGTGGCCCGTCACCTGCTGATGCCGGCGCTGACGCTCGGCCTGTTCTACATGGCGGTCTATGCCCGCCTGACCCGCGCCTCGATGCTCGAGGTGCAGGATCAGGATTTCGTCAAGACGGCCAAGGCCAAGGGGCTGCCGGACTGGCGGATCACCCGCGCCCATGTGCTGCGCAACGCGGTGCTACCGGTCATCAGCTATGCCGGCTTCCAGGCCGGCCATTTGGTTGGCGGGGCGGTTCTGGTGGAGACCGTGTTCGGCTGGCCGGGCATCGGCCGGCTCGCCTTCGATGCCCTGCTGCAGCGCGACTACAACCTGCTTCTCGGCGTGTTCCTGTTCACAGCGATCATGGTCATCGTCTTCAACATCATCACCGACATCGTCTACACGCTGGTCGATCCGCGCATCGAGGTCGGCCGATGATCGAGTTCTGGACCCGATTCGCCCGCAACAAGGGCGCCGTCTTCGGCCTCGTCGTGCTGGTCGGCGTTATCGCCCTGGCGGCCTTTGCGCATATGCTGTTTCCGCAAAGCCCGTGGCGCATGACGGGTGCGCCCTTCCAGCCGCCCGGCGCGCAACCGGGCCACTGGCTCGGCACTGATACGCTGGGCCGCGACATTGCCGCGGGCATCGCCCATGGCGCCCGGGTCTCGATCCTGGTCGGCCTCGTCTCCACCGCGGTCGCCGTCGGCATCGGCGTCATCGCAGGCGCCGTGGCGGGCTATTTCGGCGGGTTGATCGACACCGCCGTCATGCGCTTCACCGAGTTCTTCCAGACCATCCCGAGCGTGGTTCTGGCGATCGTGCTGGTGGCGATCCTCCAGCCCTCCATCGAATCGATCATCATCGCTATCGCGATCGTGAGTTGGCCGCCGGTGGCTCGCCTCGTGCGCGGCGAGTTCTTGACCCTGCGCACCCGGGAATTCGTCGAGGCGGCCCGCGTCATCGGCCAGTCGGACACACGCATCATCCTGACCCAGATCCTACCCAACAGCCTGTCGCCGGTGATCGTCACCGCCTCGCTGATGGTGGCGACCGCGATCCTCCTTGAATCGGCGATCGCCTTTCTCGGCCTTGGCGACCGCAACATGATGAGCTGGGGCTACATGATCGGTGCGGCGCGTACCGTCATCCGCGAGGCCTGGTGGATGAGCTTCTTTCCCGGCTTCGCCATCTTCATCACCGTGCTAGCGATCAATCTCGTTGGCGAGGGGCTTAACGACGCGCTCAACCCGCGTCTGGCGCGGCAGGGCCGGCAATGACAGACCGCGATGCCCGGCTCCTCAGCATTCAGGATCTGACGGTTGCCCTGCCGGCGGCGGCCGAACGCGCTCACGCCGTGGAGAATATCTCCTTCGATCTGAGCCATGGCGAGATCCTTTGCGTGGTCGGCGAATCGGGCTCAGGCAAGTCGGTCACCGCCCAGGCCGTGATGGGTCTTTTGCCGGCGACGCTGAAGCCGACCAGCGGAAAGATCCTGTTCGGCGACGAGGACATGCTGAAACTCTCCGAATCGCGCCTGCGCCGCATCCGGGGCGAGCGCATCAGCATGATCTTCCAGGAGCCGATGACGGCGCTCAATCCGCTGATGCGCGTCGGCGACCAGATCTCCGAGATGCTGCAGTTCCACGGCATGGGCAGCCGCCGCCGGCGTCAGGCGCGGGTACTGGAACTGCTGGAAGCGGTCCAACTGCCGGACCCCCCTGCGATGATGACCGCCTATCCCTTCCAGCTTTCCGGCGGCCAGCGCCAGCGCGTGATGATCGCCATGGCGCTGGCCCTCGACCCGGCGATTCTGATCGCCGACGAGCCGACGACGGCGCTCGATGTCACCACCCAGGCCGAGGTTCTGGGGCTGATCAAGGCGCTCCAGGCCGAGCGCGCCATGGGAGTGATGTTCATCACCCACGATTTCGGCGTCGTCGCCGAGATCGCCGACCGGGTCGCGGTCATGCAGCACGGCCGGACCGTCGAGATCGGCGCCGCCCAGGAGGTGCTCAATCATCCCAAGGCCGACTACACGCAACGGCTGATTGCCGCCGTGCCCGGCCTGACACCGCCGGAAGCCCTCCCCTTCACCGAGCGCGAACCGATCTTCGAGGCGCGGGCGCTGGAAAAAATCTACCGCTCGAGCCGCGGCTTCTTCCGGGGCAAGCGCGAGGTGGTGGCCGCCAAGGATGTCAGCTTTGTCATACGGGCAGGCGAAACGCTGGGCCTCGTCGGCGAATCGGGCTCTGGCAAGACGACAGTGGGTCGCTGCGTGGTTCGGCTCGTCGATTCCGACAGCGGCGAACTGTTGTTCAGTGGACAGGACATTGCCGCCCTCAAGGGCAATGCGCTACTGCCGATGCGCCGCAACGTCCAGATGGTGTTTCAGGACCCTTACGCCTCGCTCAATCCGCGCCGCAAGGTGGCCAAGATCATCGCCGAGGGCCCGCGCGCCCAGGGAGTGCCCCGGCGCGAGGCGATGGATCGGGCCTTCGAGCTTCTCGAGCTTGTCGGGCTCGGGCGCTCGGCGGGCGAGCGCTACCCGCACGAATTCTCCGGCGGCCAGCGCCAGCGCATCGGCATTGCCCGGGCCCTAGCGCTGCGCCCCAAGCTGCTGGTCGCCGACGAGCCGGTCTCCGCGCTCGACGTGTCGGTGCAGGCCCAGGTCCTCGATCTCCTCGACGAGCTGCGGCGCAAGCTCGACCTGTCGATGCTGTTCATCACCCACGATTTGCGCGTCGCAGCCCAGGTCTGCGACTCGATCGCCGTGATGCGGCTCGGCGAGATCGTGGAATACGGCCCGACAGGCAAGGTGTTCGCCGACCCCCAGCATGCCTACACTCGCCAGCTCCTCGATGCCATTCCGGGCAAGGGTTGGCGGGGACCCCAGCAGGCCGCATGACTGAGCCCGCACACTGAGCCCAAGAACCAAGACCAGGAGGAGCGCATTCCATGGCCAGCCGCAACAAGGTCATCATCACCTGCGCCGTGACCGGCTCGATCCACACGCCGAGCATGTCGCCGCATCTGCCGGTGACCCCCGACGAGATCGCCGATGCCGCCGTCGGGGCGGCCGAGGCCGGCGCGGCGATCGTGCACCTTCACGCGCGCGAGCCTGAGACCGGCCGGCCCGACCAGACGCCGGAGGCGTTCGCCCGCTTTCTGCCGCGCATCAAGCAGCAGAGCGACTGCGTGATCAATCTGACGACCGGCGGCGCACCCTGGATGAAGGTCGAGGAGCGGGTGCTGCCGGCGGCGACCTTCAAGCCGGAAGTCGCCTCGCTCAATATGGGCTCGATGAATTTCGGGCTGTTCCCGATGCTGAACCGCTTCACCGAGTTCGAGCATGAGTGGGAGCGCCAGCATCTGGAGAACAGCCGCGACCTTGTGTTCCGCAACACCTTCAAGGATATCGAGTTCGTGCTGCGGACCTGCGCCGACAACGCCACGCGCTTTGAGTTCGAGTGCTACGATATCGGCCACCTCTACAATCTGGCCCATTTCCTCGACCGGGGCCTGGTCGAGCCGCCGCTGTTCGTGCAGAGCGTGTTCGGCATTCTGGGCGGCATCGGGCCGCATGCCGAAGACGTCATGCACATGAAGCGCACGGCCGACCGGCTGTTCGGCGATGCTTATCGGTGGTCGGTCCTGGGGGCGGGGCGCAACCAGATGGCAATCGCCTCGATGGCCGCGACGATGGGCGCCAATGTGCGAGTGGGCCTGGAGGACTCGCTGTGGGACGGGCCCGGCACCCTGGCCGAGAGCAACGCCGCCCAGGTGCGCCGGGTGCGCGCCATCCTGGAGAACCTCGGCCTCGACATCGCCACCCCCACCGAGGCCCGCGACATCCTCAAGCTCAAGGGCGGCGACCGCACCGAGATATAGGCACGGCTCAACTGGAGGGCGACATGAATATCGAAGTCCTTGTGGATTGCAAGACGACGCTGGGTGAAGGCCCCTTGTGGGACGTTGATGAGCAACGGCTCTACTGGATCGACAGCTTCGACGGCCGGGTTTTTCGATGCACGGTCGACGGCAGCGAGGTGCGCGCATGGGATGTGCCCGGCAAGATCGGCTCCATGGCCCTGCGCAAGAATGGCGGGGCGATCGTGTCCTTGGCGAACGGGTTTCACGCGCTGGACTTCAAGACCGGCGATGTCACGCTGATTCACGATCCCGAGCCGGGAAACGCGCAGACCCGGCTTAACGACGGCAAGGTCGACAAGAATGGTCGGTTCCTGGCTGGCTCGATGGACACGATGGAGGATGGCCCTAATGGTTCGCTCTACCGACTCGATACCGACCTCAGCGTGACCAAGCTTGAGGGCGACATCGTCGTCTCCAATGGCCCCTGTTGGAGCCCTGACGGGCGTACCTTCTATTTCTCCGACACCTGGTCGAACGCGATATCCGCCTACGATTACGATCCCGAGAGCGGTAGCATAGCCAACAAACGGACCTTCGTAACGTTCGATTTCCCTGGCGGCGCGCCGGACGGGGCCACCGTGGACGAAGAGGGCTGCGTGTGGAGCGCGGTAGTATATGCCGGAAAGCTCGCGCGCTTCACGCCCGAGGGCGAACTCGATCGCGTCATTGAGATGCCGGTCAAGAAGGTGACCAGCGTGATGTTCGGCGGGCCCGGCCTCGATATCCTCTACGTCACCTCGATGGCCAAGCCGCCGCTGCCCCGCTTCCCCGATGACGGGGTGCTGCGTGGCGCCCTATTTGCCATCACCGGCTTGGGAGTTCGCGGCGTTCCCGAACCGCGTTTTGCCGGCTAGCTATACGCGCGACGCGGAGCTGGCCGAGGCGGCCGGCGACTTCAGCACCACCATCTTCCATCCCGTGGGCACCGCCAAGATGAGCCACGACCCGATGGCGGTGGTCGATGATCGCCTGCGCGTCCACGGCCTGGAGCCTCTACGTGGTCGATGCATCGGTCATGCCCACCATCACCTCGGGCAACACCAATGCGGCCACGACCATGATCGCCGAAAAGGCGTCCGACCTGCTGAAGGAGGACGCGCGCGGCGGCGCTGACGCTCCGCTTCACGACCCGGGCGCCGCCGGCCTCCCCTACGCAGCGAGCACCCGCGTCAGATCTTCGGCCCGGCGTGCCCGGCAGATGCTGCCCGCCGGCATGGCGCTGATGACAGCGTCCGCGATACCGTCGACGGCTGCGAGCGAGATAGACCGGGTCGAGGCGCTCATCGTTGACGACGTGGCACCGCCCACAACCGCCTCAAACCGGCCAGGGCGGGCTGATCGCCAGCGCCAGCGGACGGGGCACCACGGATCATCGCCTCACCCGCCCGGGGAAGCCTCTGTTGACCCGAAGCACGTACACGCTCCCGGCGGCGCCAGGACAATCGCGACCACCTTCGCAAGCAAGGATGAGCGACAGGAGCTGGCGCCTGAACGGGGAGGCGACGCGATCGCCTCGGCCGAGCCGATCGGCGACACCCGCATCCTGGAGGCGTCAAACCTGGTTGTCGGCGCCGCACCCGGTCCGCGGCGTTCGGCAGCGCCGGACCTGCATCGATGCTGCTTGACACCGGTTCGTCGCCCTACATAAAAGGTCTCCACTGGCGGCGCTTGCTGACAGTCGGTGGCGGGGTAGCTCAGCCGGTTAGAGCAGCGGAATCATAATCCGCGTGTCGGGGGTTCAAGTCCCTCCCCCGCTACCAATCCTCTCTTCCAAAATGCTCTCTCGGCCGTGATCGGCGGCCGAAATCCGCAGGAAACGCAGGCTTTTCAGGGCGCACCTACGGAGCGCAGCCCGTGCTCAGTGAGCTCGTTTCGTTCTCTCCTGGCGGATATTCTCTGGACCTCCGGAGTTTGGCCATGAGGTACGGAGCTTCGCGGCCATTGAAATCATTGGCCTTTTGAGCATGTCAGGCTGCGTGTCGTTGAAGTGGCAATCGCCCGGGCGAAGGATTCTGATCCATACTGTCCGCCACAGGTTAAGGCCTGCAGGTCGGGACGCCGATACCAAGTATCCAGCCTTCCTCCAAGGCCAGCTGCTCCAGCAGCTCTGGATCGATCCCGGGTATCGAAGGTAGGGTGAGCACTTGCTTGTTCGGGCAATGCTCGCGGAGCCACCTGACAGATTTCTCAGCGTCGTGACGGTGCCCCTTGAGCGCCTTTGTTCCGGAGCTGGAATACAGCGCCGGATAAATTTCGACGATGGCGTGACGGCTGCCCAACTCCTCCAAGGGGAACACGGAGAAGTCCGCCTCGGCCGATCTTCGGCAGCAAATCAGACTGCCCAGGCAGGCAAGGCCGGTGATCGTCGACAGCCCCACGGCGGCACCTGATCCGATATACCACTGGCTGATGGCCTGAGGCGCGAACTGCTCCGTCAGCCGGAAATACGGCACGCCATGCTCAAGATAGAAGCGGGGATCATTGCGCGAGGAATCCGTCCGGAACGGTGCGTGCTTTCCAAAGCGCTCGTTGATCGAGAGTGCGAGGTCGCAAGCTTTGGCGGAGTCATGATCGAGATGCTTGGCCAAGAGGCGCGGCAGCTCTCCCCATTCACTGGCTCCGAAAATAACTGACGCCCCTGGCGCCGGATAGCCGAACCCGAAGTCGAGACCGAGCAGGGTTGGGGGCTCACTCGGCGCGAGCTTCTCGGAGAGCCAGTCGGCCATATCTCGGCGATTGTGCGGATGTTGGGGGAACTGCGGTTCCGTCATCGGGCTTGACCAAGCCGCCACCGCCATCCCGTCGACACGTTGCGCCTGCGTCCCACCGCCGCTCCAGTCAACCGCCATCCATCGCTCGAATGGTCTGCTGCAAGTCATGGCGATCTTCCCTTCCGTCGGCGCCGACCAACCCGCAGGCGTCACCTGCTCCTCGTCGGCTGCGGGCTGCTGGGTGGCGCTGCTCCCTCCCGGCGCCTCTCCCCGCGCCCGCTCCTGGTTCAACTCGAAGAGCCGGGCCAGCGCTTCATCCTCGGGAATGTCCTCCGGCCAGCCATAGGCAGCGGCCACGGCAGCATCCAGCTCGGCATGGGCGTTGGGGAGCCATGTCGGCCGCTCGTTGTAGAGCTTGGTCAGGGTGCGCTCCTTGAGGATGGTGGCGGCCTTATCGTCGATGGGAATGAGCCGGTCAGGATAGCCCGGCACCACCTCCGGCACCCGCTTCACGAGGTCCGGCGGGTTCAGCCAGTTCTCGCGCAGCTCGTTCAGCCGGGCGGCGGCGGACGCGATGCGGATAGCGCGGGGATCGTCGGCATAATCGTCGGCCGGAGACTCGGGGGTGAGCCTCTCCGGGAAGGCATATGTGCCGAAGCCGAGAGTTGGAGTGTATTGAGGATCATTACCAACGCCATGCCATCCCCCGAGGCGCAACGACCATGCTTCGTGAAATCTGCTATGAAGGATGCCAAAGGTTGTGTCGTCATCACGGCAGATCACAACCAACCGAGTATCAGGTAGCACCGCGGCACTCATCCAAACGAACAACCGATGCTTGGCAACGCGAGGAGTCGCAATGAAGCGACCAAGTCCTTCAACTGCACGGCGAAGGCCGGGCCGCGGTTCCGCGTGTCGCCACCAGAATCGGCGATAGGTCTCTCGGCGAACCTTCATCCGCTCTGGCTTGACGAGGCGCTCGATGTAATTGAAAGGAGCCTCATACAGCGCCGCTTCCTGCTCGTGGATCGATACGCCAAAGTCGATGATCCACCTGTCCGAAGGACGCGAAACCACATCCTGTCCGTTGCGCCACGGACGCAGAACATCCGAATTGGGCCGGCCGTTCGGATTGGAAGGAAGCTGAAGCCAAGCCCGCGCCTGTTGACCGCTGATGTCGAACGCTCCGGCCTTTGTGGTGCCCTGATAACAGACCGATAAGTTCTGGCGAAGGGGCGAGGCCGTGGTGAGATCGAGATCCTTTCCGGAAAGATCGGCGTAGATTTCCCCGACAGGAGCGCCATCAAGAAAGTGCTCTAAAGGGTTGGAACGGCCGAAGCACACCAGGGAGACGCGAACGGCTGCTCCTTCAACCACCCAAGGCTCATCTGACCAAGCGTTGAAGATGACCGTCCCCGCCCGGATACGCTCGAGAACTCTCCGGTTCATTCCACGGCGAATCGACTGTGTGGCAACAAGACCGGCCCGAGCCGTAGCGCCAGCTTCGATCGCGGCCCCTGCCTTCTCAAACCAATAGGTGACGAAGTCGACACCACCCGGGAGCCGGTCGGAGAACACGACGCGCAACCTCGTCACGTAGTCATCCCCGAGCGTTCGAAGCATCGCCTTGTCACCGAGGAAGGGCGGATTGCCGATAATGGCACCAGCCTCCGGCCAAGCGGACTCCGAGCCGTCCGCATTGAGCAGCGCATCCCGGCACTCGATGTTGCCCAGGGGCTTCAGGATCGGGTTCCGAGCGGCATCGAAGCCGTTGCGGCGCATCCACTGGATTTCGCCGATCCACACCGTCACCCGGGCCAGCTCGGCGGCATAGGGATTTATCTCGATGCCTTTCACGTTGGCCGGGCCGACCTGCGGAAACTCCCGCGCAAAACCCATCGCCTCGGCCTCGACCATCACGAGGTGCTCCAAATCCTTGAGCGCGTGAAGCCCGAGATAAAGGAAGTTGCCGGAGCCGCAGGCCGGATCGAGAACGGTGAAGCGGCGCAGCCGGTCGAGGAAGGCGCGGTAGGCGCGCTCGGCATTGGCCTTGGCCCTGGTGCGCGCCGCAGGTGATCTGGCGGCCTCCGCCTTCGTTAGCGCCGCTTCGATCTCTGCCCGGGCCTCCTTCCACTCGGCGAGCCATGGTCGAACGATCACCGGCTCGACGATCAGCATGATCTTGTCACGGTCGGTGTAATGGGCACCGAGCTGGGACCTCTTGTCGGGGTCGAGGCCGCGCTCGAAGAGGGTGCCGAAGATCGAGGGGTCGATCTCATCCCAGCCGAGCTTCGCGGCCCGGAGGGTGATCGCGATGTCGTCCTTATCGAGCGGCAGCGCCGTGTCGTCATCGAACAGGCTGCCATTGAACCACTCGACCTTCTCAAAGCCCACCATGCCGCCGGCCCGCATCGCGCCGAAGAGCTGTGCGGCCATCGCCTCGAACTGGTCCGGCTGGCGCAGGGCGTGCTCCAGCATCCGTGAGAACATGGCGCCCGGCAGAAGCCCGATATCCTCGGCGAACATGCAGAAGACGAGCCGGTTGACGAAATGCGCCACCAGCTCCGGCGCATGGCCGCGCTGGCGCAGTCTGAGGGCCAGTTTCGCGAACTCCCCGGCGGCTTCCTCGGTGAGCGCCTGGCGCGTCTTGCCCGGCCGCAGCTTCTCCGGGTCGGACATGACCCATTTGAGTTTCTGGCGGACCGCTCCGTCGCGGAGGTCGGCTAGCTCCAGCTCGTGGACCTGGGCAACACTGTTGGTCCAGTTGGTGTGGATGTGGATGCGGTCGATGTCGCGTAATTACTCACCCCCCGTTTCTGGTCCAGGGATTCGGTCAGCGAGCAAGGGTATTGAGGATGGTCTGGAACGGGCGAGTGCCGGTTCGCAGGCGGGCGGTGTCGACGACGGTTCGCAC
>SKQW01000004.1 GCA_007118805.1 Rhodobiaceae bacterium
CGAGGCATAAGAAATGCGATTGGCCCCGAGCGGCGCGTAGGGCATGCTCGCGCCTTCAACCTCGGTGCCTTCGGGGAGCATCTGGATGCGCCCGCCGTTGGACCCTTCGCCGGCACAAGGCTTCAAGTCGTCGGGTGACGCACTGTCTTCCAGTTGCATGGCATTGGCGGTATAGCAGCCGACCTGCAGCCACAGACCGTCGATATCATCCCAGGAGTGCGTGGCGAGCATGTTCGAAAGCTCCTCGCGCGCCACGGCCTGGTTCCACATGCCGGGCGCCTCGGCGAGGATGTTGATGCCGGGATGCGCGTCGAACACCTCCTTGGCTGCCGATGTGCGGCCCTCATCCACCGAGGTGCCGGGCACCCCGGTCAAGAGCACGATGTCACCTTCACCCTCCAGCTCCTCTACGAGCCATTCGGCAGTGACCCGCCCGGCCTCCTCCTGGTCGATGTGGACATTATAGGCGCAGTCCTCGGTGATCTCCGCGTCGTAGGCGATCACGAGGACACCACGATTACAGGCGTTGCGCACGACCTGGTTGAGCGCGGTCGGGGAAATCGGGAAGACCACGATCGCATCGGCGCCGGCCTGGACCATCGAGTTGATCTGCTGGATCTGGCGCTGCGCGTTCGGGCCGGCAACCTGAATCTCCAGATTGACCTTGTCGCGCATCGACTCGTGGGCCGCCATGGCTTTGACCATATTGGCCGCCTCGGCCTGCCAGTCATTCCCGATGTAGCTCATGCTCAGATAGATGTTGTAGGGCTCGGCGGCAGCCTGAGATGGCGCCATCACGGCGGCCCCGGCGACGGGCAGAACGATAGCGGCCGCCGCGGCGGCTCGGCGTAGTATGCACAGTGGTCTCATAGAGCGTCCTCCAAAAGTCTGTCTTTGAGCCGCGACGGTCTTGCGTCACGGACCGGGGCACGACCGCGTGCTGTCCCTTAAGCAGGGGTAGCGGCAGTTTGATCAAAAATCAATAATCGAAAATCCGTTGAAGCGCGTGGCCTGCGCTATAGGATGGTATGGAGGTCCGGGAGGTGCTTATGGACGACAACGCGCAGAACGAAGCCACAGGCGTGCGTTCCGCCTGGGAACTGCATGCCGGGCTGTCGCCGGTAAGCAAGGACACGGTTCAGGACCGCGTTTACAATTCACTGCGCTCCGCCATCATGCGAGGCGAGGTAAAGCCTGGCGAAACGCTTACCATCCCTGGCCTCGCGGAGACTTTCGGCACCAGCGCGATGCCGGTGCGCCAAGCGCTGCACCGCCTCACGGCGGAACGCGCGATCACTGTGATTTCCGGGCGCACCGTCGGGGTCCCACCGCTCAGCCGCCACCGTCTACGCGACCTGGCCCGCGTTCGAATTCAGGTCGAGGGCCTAGCCGCCGCGTGGGCGGCCGAGCATGCCTCGGCCAAGCTCGTCGACCACCTTTCCGGGCTCGTTGAGCAGATGTGGCGAGATTCCGAAGCTGAGGACGCCACGGGCTTCCTTAACCGAAACCAGCGCTTCCACTTCACTGTCTATGAAGCGGCCGGCTCTACCGTGCTCGTTGCGATTATTGAGGGCTTGTGGCTACAGATCGGCCCGTATCTCAGTCTCCTGCACCGTTCAGGCAATTACCGGGCAGGCAATCAAAACCATCAGGCGCTGACCGACGCGCTCAAGCGCGGAGATTCTGACGGTGCGCGACACGCATTGGAAGGTGACATTACCAAGGCCGCTGAACTTCTGCTCACAATGGTGCCGCAGGATTGAACGGGACCAGGCCGAGAACAGGATCGCCGGCCATGCGGTGTCGAATCGGGAAGACCTCCGCGAGGCTTATCTCCAGCCACAGCGAGAACGATGGTTTGGTAAGAACGCCGCCGAATGACGGCTCGTGGCGCCCGACGGAAATCATATTCGTTGGCAGCTGACCCATTCGAGTCCGTCGCGCGCCGAAATCCGCGCCCGAAACCGGTCATTCACGACCTGGCGACTTGACCATGGGCGCCGCACAGTTCCTATCCTGTAGGGTAGGCGCATCTGACATTGAGAACGATCTGACTCTGTGGGTCGCCGCACATGACGGAGGGAGTTCGGCATGGCGCTGAAGCAGCGCGCGTTAACTTGCCAGATTCCGGCAGCTCTTTAGGCTGATGGTATGATGAGCAGTCAAGTCCCTTCGCCGTCGGCGGGACACATTCCACGTCGCAAGCTCTACCAGGACGTCATGGACAGGCTGCTCGAGCTGATTGAGCAGCGCAGATTGCGGCCGGGCGACACGCTACCCTCGGAGCGCGAACTCATGGAGCTCTACGGTGTCGGGCGCCCGGCGATCCGCGAGGCAATTCAGAACCTGTCGCGGGTCGGCATTGTTACCATCACCCATGGTGGACGCACCCGTATCGCCGAACCCTCGGTCCGTCTGGCGGTTGAGCAGATGAACCTTACAGCGCGGCATGTGCTGACGAATTCCTCGGCAAGCCTCGATCATCTCAAGGAGGCCCGGCTGGTCTTCGAGATGGAAATGGCCAGACAGGCCGCGATTCGGCAAACTGCGGCATCCGTCAGAGCGTTACGCGCACGGGTGAAGGAGCAGGCGGCCGAGATCACGAACCCGGAGCGCTTTCTGGCCTGCGACGGCGCCTTCCACCGGGAGATCGCGCGCATTTCCGGCAATCCGATCTTTTTCGCGGTCAGCGAGGCGATGTTCAACTGGCTGTCGCATTTCCATATCTCGCTGGTCCGCGCCCCTGGCCTCGAACAGCTCACTCTGAGCGAGCACACCCATATCGTCGACGCAATCGAAGCGGGCGATCCCCAGGCGACAGCGCTTGCAATGCAGGAGCATCTTACCCGCGCCAACAATCTCTACCGGCAGATCGAGCGGCCTGAGTGACAGGGTCGTCTGTCTAGCGACGTCGTGTCCCGAGGGTCCGGTGACTTGCGCGCGCCGCATCAACTGGTATGATGAGCATGCCAGCCAGCGACAGGATGGCCAACAAGATGGACGATCCAGGGATGAAGCGGCTGATCGGGCTATACGGCACCGCCGAAGCCCCGCCGGACGATCAATTTGTCGAATGCGGGGCACTGTCGCTGACCGTTCAGGGTGCGGAGTTGCGGCAGATCAGCTTTGCCGGCGCAGAGGCGGTACGATCGATTGCCTTTGTCATCCGCGATGAGGACTGGGGCACCCGAGCGCTGCATGTATCGGATACAGTGCTCGAGGCTGACGAGGCGGGCTTCCGCTACGCCGTCACCGCTCGGGCAGACGGCACCGAGATCGAGGTCTCGATTGAGGTCACAGGCTCGAGCAAGGGAGAGCTCGCAGTCCGCGGAGAAGCCCGTGCCCAACAGCCGTTCCTGACCAACCGCACGGGCTTTGCGGTGCTCCATCCGATCGAAGGCATAGCCGGAGCGCCTGCGACCGTCGTCGGCAAAGACGGCATTGCGCGCACAGGCCGCTTCCCGGAGTTCATCTCGCCGGGACAGCCATTCTTCGACATCCAGTCGATCCGGCACGCCTATGGGCTGGACAGCGAGGTCGAGATGCGTTTCGAAGGCGACATCTTCGAGATGGAGGACCAACGAAACTGGACCGACGCCTCCTACAAGACCTATTGCCGGCCGCTCAGCCTTCCCTTCCCATACGAAATCGGGCCCGGCGAGCCAGTTCGTCAGTCGATCGAGCTTTCTTTCTCGTCTCCTCAAACACCGAGTGCCAGCGTAGAGCACCCGGTGGTCTCGCTCGATCCCGCGCGCCAGGAAGTTCTTCCAGAACTCGCTTTGGCCTTCGAGCCAGGCTGGGCACCGACGGATTGGGCACCCCTGGCCGACATCCGGCCGGTTTCACTCCTCTCGCGCATCGACGTGGCAGCCGACCCGGCGGTGGCGGTCCGTGCCATCGCCGAGGCCCATGCGGCGCTCATGGATGCGGTCTGCGAACTCGAGATCGTCCTTGAGGACGACCGGGCGCCGGATGCCGATCTTAAGGGTGTCTCGGAATTGTGTCGCGAGGCTGGGATTTCGCCGCAGACCGTGATCGCCCTGCCGCGGGCCTATCTGAAGAGCCATCAACCGTCAGGTCCGTGGCCGGCCGGCATTCAGCCCGATCAGGCGCTGGCCGCCGCGCGCGGCACCTTTCCACAAGCCGCTGTCGGCGCGGGCATGCTCACCTATTTCACCGAGTTCAACCGATGCCCTCCGCCGCAGAACACCTATGACTTCGCCACCCACGGGACGACGGCGATTGTTCACGCCGCCGACGATCACTCCGTCATGGAGACGCTGGAGGCACTGCCGCACGTCTTCCGATCCGCTCGATCAGTGATCGGAACCGCCGAGTACCGGCTTGGGCTCGTCTCCATCGGCATGCGCACCAACCCTTATGGCAGCGGGACCAAGTGCAACGCCGAGCAGGTTCGTCTCGCCATGGCCCATTTCGATCCGCGTCAGCGTGGGCTTTTCGGCGCAGCCTGGACACTGGGCGCGCTGGCGGCGACGGAAGGCTGCGACATCAAGCGGATCGCCGTCGCGGCGCCCGCCGGCCCCTTCGGCCTCGTCCACAAGCCGCTGCCGGTGCCCCAGCCGGACTATGACGAGCGGGCCACGGAATCGGTCGCGCTGGTCTATCCAGTCTACCATCTGTTGCGCGGCCTGGCGCAGGCACGCGGCGGACACAGGCTCAGGACACGAAACACGGCGCCAGGGCGGATCGCCGCCTTTGCCCATACCGGCGAAGACGGCCCTATGCTGTGGCTGGCCAATCTCGGCAATGCGCCGGAGACCGTCGTCCTGGACGGCATTCGCGGCGCGGCCACGATACTTGAAGCGGCGCAACTTGAGGCGGCGCGAGCGCAACCGGACTGGTTCGACGCCGCCCCCGAGGCGCGCCTCGACGGCAGGCTGGCGCTCGATGCCTACGCCATGGCGCGATTGCGGCTGGCGGAGTGACGACGATGAGCGCGCGAATCCGGGCGACCTACCTCATCGAGACGGGCGTTGACGTTCGATCCGCCGCCGAGGCGATGGCCGGGGAACAGTCGAGCGGCACCTTCGTCGCGGTGCCCGGCGAGACGCCTGAACTGCGCCAGCGGTCCGGCGCCCAGGTTGAGGAAATCGTGGTACTGGACCGCGTCTCGGAGCCGAGCCTGCCCGGTGCGGCGCCGGCGGAGAACGGCTATGTGCGGGCGCGTGTTGAGCTTTCCTGGCCGCTGGACAATCTGGGGCCGTCCCTGCCGAACCTGGTCGCCACCGTGGCCGGAAATCTGTTTGAGCTGCGCCAGTTCAGCGGCCTGAAGCTCCTCGACATCGACCTTCCGGAAGCCTTCGCCGGCGCCTATCCGGGGCCGGCCTTCGGTGTGGAGGGGACCCGCCGGCTGGCCGGCGTATACGATCGGCCGCTGATCGGCACAATCATCAAGCCGAGCGTGGGGCTCGACCCGGACGCGACCGCGCAGATGGTCGATCAGCTCTGTGCCGGCGGCATCGACTTCATCAAGGATGACGAACTCCAGGCGGACGGGCCGCATTGCCCCTTCGAGGCGCGCGTCGAGGCGGTGATGCGGGTCGTCAGGCGGCATGCCGACGCCGCCGGCCGACAGGTGATGTTCGCCTTCAACCTCACCGGCGAGATCGATGAGATGCGGCGGCGGCACGATGTGGTGCTGCGCCACGGCGGATCGTGCGTCATGGTCAGCCTCAACAGTATCGGGCTTCCCGGCCTCACCGCCCTGCGGCGGCATTCAGTCCTGCCGATCCACGCGCATCGCAATGGCTGGGGCTATCTCAGCCGCCATCCGCTCCTCGGCTGGTCCTATGTCGCCTGGCAGAAGCTGTGGCGCCTGGCCGGCGCCGACCACATGCATGTCAACGGGCTCGACAACAAGTTCTGCGAGGACAATGCGAGCGTCATCGCCTCGGCCCGGGAATGCCTTACGCCAATGTTCCCCGCCAAGCCATGTATCGTGATGCCCGTCTTCTCCTCCGGCCAATCGGTGCACCAGGCCGCTTCGACCTTCGAGGCGCTCGGCTCCGTTGACCTCATCTATGCCGCGGGCGGCGGGATCATGGCGCATCCCGGCGGCATCGGTGCAGGGGTGCGGAGCCTGCGCGAGGCTTGGGAGGCGGCCGTGCCCGGCGCCTCGGACACTTCCGCGACCGGCGGGACTTTCGCCGCGCGCGGGACGCAGGAGTAGCGGATGGTCGTGGCAGCCGACCATACCGCGTCCCTGCCCGAGGGCCCGTTGCTGGCCTATTACGGCGACGACTTCACCGGCTCGACCGATGTGATGGAGGTCATGACCTTCAATGGCCTGCCGACCGTTCTCTTCCTCAAGGCGCCGACGCAGGCCCAGCTCGACGAGTATCGCGGATATCGGGGCATCGGCATAGCCGGAACCGCGCGCAGCGAGAGCCCCCAGTGGATGGATGCGCATCTTCTGGGCATGTTCGCGCAACTGGCCGGGCTCAGCGCGCCGATCCTCCAATACAAGGTGTGCTCCACATTCGATTCCTCGCCCAGTGTCGGCTCAATCGGCCGGGCGCTCGAGTTGGGGCTCAAGGCTCGGCCCTCCTCGTGGTCGCCGATGATCATCGCGGCGCCGGCGCTGCGGCGCTTTCAGGCCTTTGGCAATCTCTTCGCCACGGTCGACGGCGCTGCGTATCGGCTTGATCGCCATCCCACCATGTCGCGCCATCCGATCACCCCCATGACGGAGGCCGATCTGCGCCGACACCTGGCCGCGCAGACGGACATCCGGACCGGACTGATTCACCTCGCCGATCTCAAGTCCGGCAATGGCGAGGACTGCGCCCGGTCCGCGCGCGAGGCCGGTGCCAAGGCCGTGCTTATTGACGTGGTCGATGCGCAAACGCTTGTCGAAGCGGGGCGTCTGGTCTGGCAGATGCGGGGCGAGGGCCTCTTCACCGTCTCCTCGTCGGGGCTTCAATATGCCCTCACGGCATATTGGCGTGCGGTCGGGCTGATCGGCGAGGCGCCCCCACCCAAGCGGCTGACGCCCACGGATCGGATCGCCGCCGTATCGGGGAGCTGCTCGCCCGTTACCGAGGCGCAGATCGCCTGGAGTCTGGAGAACGGCTTCGCCGGCATCAGGCTCGATGCGCTCCGCGCCGTCGATCCTGATACTCGGGCGGCGGAGATCGAGACC
>SKQW01000386.1 GCA_007118805.1 Rhodobiaceae bacterium
CATCGCGGCGATCGAGGCGCGCGATGCGAAGAAGCTGCGCGATGCCGTCCAGCGCGACATCGAGTTCGCCGCCAGCACGCTGCTCAAGGCCGTCCGGCGCGGGCCGCCGCAGCCCGGGTGACTGCCGGACTGGCACGCTCGCCAGGATTGCCGGCACGTTGTTATATGATATAACAGCGTTGAGATCTCGGGGCGAAACAAGGCGCGGCGATGATGACGAACGGACCCTCGGTCGACGAACAGATCGAGATATACCGGAAGATGGTGGTGGTGCGCCGCATGGAGGAGGCGCTCGGCGCACTGCACAAGCAGGGCGGGACGCGCGGGCCGATCCACCGTTGCGACGGCCAGGAGGCGGTGGGCGTTGGCGCGACCGCCATGCTGCGGAGCTCCGATCAGGTCACCTCGACCCATCGCGGCCATGCCCATTACATTGGCAAGGGGCTGGACGTCCATCGTGTAGTGGCCGAAATCCTCGGCAAGGAGACCGGCTATTGCCGCGGCCGGGCCGGCCATATGCTGGTGGCGAGCGCGGCCGATGGCCTCGTCGGCGGCAATGCGATCGTCGGTGCCGGAATTCCCGCGGCGACCGGGATCGCCCTTTCCCTTCAGCTTCAGGGCCGCGACGACGTGGCCATGTGCCTGTTCGGCGACGGGGCGGCGCAAACCGGCATCTGCCACGAATCGATGAACATCGCGGCCCTGTGGAAGCTGCCGGTCATATTCCTGCTTGAGCACAACCAGTACGGCCTGACCGTGCATCACGCGGCCCAGTCCTCGGTGGCCGATCTGAGCGTGCGGGCGGCGGGCTACGCCATGCCGGCGGAGATCGTCGATGGCAACGATTCCGTTGCCGTCTATATCGCAGCCGCCAATGCAGTCGAGCGCGCCAGAAGCGGTGGTGGGCCCACCCTAATCGAGGCCAAGACCTACAGGCTGGAAGGGTTTTCGACCTCGGACATGGGCGGCTACCAGGACGAGGCCGAAATTGCGCTGTGGCGCGCCCGCGATCCGCTGACGGTCGCCCGCGCGCGGCTCGCCGGGGAGATCGACACCGAGGTGCTCGACGGGCTTGAGGCGGATGCGGCGCAGGTCGTCGACGACGCCTTTGCCGCCGCGCTGGCCGACCCGCCGCCCGAATTCGAGCTCCATCCGGCCTCGGCCGCTTATAGCGGGGGGGCGTGATGGCGAAGCTGCGTTACGCCGAGGCGCTGAACCGGGCGCTGCGCGAGGAAATGCAGCGCGACCCCCTGGTCTTCCTGTTCGGCGAGGACATTGGCAGCTATGGCGGTGTCTTCAAGGTCACTCGCGGCCTGATGGATGAGTTCGGCGCGGCGCGGGTGCGCGACACACCAATCTCCGAGCAGACGCTGACCGCCATGGCCGTCAGCGCGGCGATGGCCGGGTCCCGCCCGGTGCTCGAGATCATGTATGCCGACTTCATGCCGCTAACCCTCGACGCGCTGATCAACCAGGCCTCGATCTACGAGTATATCTGGGCCGATCAGGTCCGCATGCCCTTCGTCCTGCGGACCCAGGGCGGAGGCGGCGCCGGCGCCGGCGCGCAGCATTCCAAGAGCCTCGATTCGCTCGTCGCCCACATTCCCGGCCTCAAGGCGGTGGCCCCGGCCACCCCATGGGACGCCTACGGGCTCCTCAAATCGGCGATCCGCGACCCCGGGCCGGTCATCTTTCTGGAGCACAAGCTGCTTTACAATATGCGCGACGAGGTGCCCGACGGCGAGGAGACGGTGCCCCTAGGCCGGGCCCGTCTGGTGCGCGAGGGTACGGATGTGTCGATCATCGCCTCCTCGCGCATGGTCCATGAAAGCCTGCTCGCCGCCGACCGGCTAGCCGGGGAGGGGATCGCCGCCGAGGTCGTCGATCTGCGCAGCCTGCGCCCCCTCGACCTCGACACCCTGCTGGGCTCGGTGGCCAGGACCCATCACGCCGTCGTGGTCAATGAGGGCTGGCGCTTCTGCGGCTACGCGGCGGAAGTTTCAGCGACCCTGATGGACCATGCCTTCGACGATCTGGATGCGCCGGTTGCGCGCGTCACCATGCCGGACCTGCCGATACCCTACAGCGAGCCGCTCGAGCGGGCCGTCCTGCCCGGCCCCGACGAGATCGTCGCGGCGGTGCGGCGGACCGTCGCCTGAGCGAGGAGTGCCGACATGGCTCGGGATATCACGGTCAGCGGGCTCGGCGGTGAGTATATGGACACGGCGACTGTCGTTGCGTGGCATGTCCAGCCGGGCGAAGCGGTGCGGGCGGGCGACCTTCTGGCCACCGTGGAGACGGCCAAGGCGGCCACCGATATCGAGGCCCCATGCGACGGGGTACTGTCGGAGGTGTGCGCCGTGGTGGGCGAGGAGGTCGCTGCGGGAAGCGTGCTGGGGCGCCTCGATGACGGTACGGCCGACACCGTGCCTGAAGCAGACGTTTCCGCCACACCATCCAATTCGTCGCAACCAACCCACAGCGATGTATCGGCCGGGTCCGAACGTAGCGCCGGGCGCCATGACCGCGTCGTGGCGAGCCCGCTTGCCCGGCGGGTCGCCAGGGATCGCGGGATCGATCTTGCAACGGTGCCGGGCACCGGCCCCAATGGGCGCATCAAGCTACGCGACGTCGAGGGTCTTGCCGGGGGCGACCCGCCCCGCTCTGCCACCGCGGTCCGGCCCCGGCCCACTTCGGCGCGGGCGGATGCGTCGATCGTGCTCATCCATGGCCTGGGCGCCACGCCGTCCATCTGGCACCAGATCCTGCCCACGCTCGGACAGACGGCGGCCCGCGTCGAACGGCTGACCCTGCCCGGACATGGCGATGGCGTCGCTACTGAGCGAATGGATTTTGAGTCGCTCCTCGATGCCATGCGCTCGCAGTTGGGCGGCCGCGATCTCGACGGGGTTCATCTCGTCGGCCATTCCCTGGGAGGGGCCGTGGCGCTTGCCCTCGCCGATGAGCGCCCGGCGCTCGCGCGCTCCCTGACGCTGATCGCGCCGGCGGGGCTCGGGCCGGAGATCGACGGCGCGTTTCTTGCCGGCTTTGCCCGCGCGACACGGCCCGACAGCCTGCGGCCTTGGCTGGAGCGACTGGTCGCCGACCCGGAATGCCTGCCCGCCGGCCTCGCGGAAGCCGCCTTGCAGGCCCGCGGCGCGGAACCGGCGGGCGAAAACCTAAGGCGCCTGATTGACTCGCTGTTCCCGGATGGCACCCAGGCCTTTGACTTGCGGTCGGCCCTGCACCGAGTACGGGTGCCAGCCCGGCTTGTCTGGGGCCGACGCGACCGCATCATCCCCTGGCGTCATGCTTTGGCGGCGCCGGGCGCGGTCGCGATGCACCTCCTGCCTGAAACCGGCCATCTGCCGCAGATCGAAGCGCCGGACCTTGTCGCCGCGCTCATCCAGCAGACTGTCGCCGCCGCGCTGGCAGGGCCTTAGCGAATGTCGGATGGCCCCTAGCGGTTCGACGACAGGATGCTTTCCGCGCAGATATAACCCCAAGTCATGCACGGCCCGATGGTGGTGCCAGCGCCGATCGCGCGGGTGCCGAACGGGTTGGCCATGGCGTTGCCGGCGCAATAGAGGCCAATGATCGGGCTGCCATTGTCGCGCAGAACCCGCCCGCCGGCGTCGGTCCGCGCGCCGCCCTTGGTGCCCAGGATCATCCGGTTCATGGCCATCGCGACGAACGGTCCGCGGCTGATCTCGCCGAGGGCGGGATTGTCGGGCTGGCCATCCTTGCGCTTGCTCTTGTAGCGGCCCCAGACGCTGTCTCCGCGGCCGAAATCCGCGTCCTTGCCGGCGGCGCAGAACCGGTTGAAGCGCGCCACCGTCCGCTCAAGCGCTTCGGCGGGCACGTTGATCTGGCCTGCGATCTCCGCGAGGCTGTCCGCCTTACGGATCCAGTCCCGGTCCTTTGCCGCATACCAGCGGAATGCAGGAGACACGGCCAGGAAGCGTCGGTCGCCGACCAGCCAGGCCGGCATGTTGATCGCCTGTCCGGTTTCCGGATCGCGTCGATCGAGCGCCTCGCCTAGATTGTAGTCGTATTCGTCTGCAAAGCGCTCGCCACGCGCGTTGACGACAATGGAATGGGGCGCGCACTGAAAGGTGACGGGCAGCCCGTGCAATTCTCCCTCATAGATGGTCGGCAGGCAGGGATAGACATTCGCCTGGTCCATGCGGTCGAGTTGGGCGCCGACGGCCTGGGCCATGCGTTGCCCGTCGCCGGTGTTGGTGCGCGGGCTGCCGATGCGCTGGGCGCCGCCGGGAAAATGCCTCTCGAACATTTCGGCATTCCACTCAAATCCCCCCGTGGCCAGGACGACCCCGCGGCGGGCTCGAAAGGTCCTGTCATTGCCCGCCACCGCGGCGCGCACGCCGACGACTGCCCCGTGGTCGTCGCATATCAGTTCCGCCACCGCGGCGTCGGGCAGGATCTCGCACCCGCTCTCGAGGCACCCCTCCAGCAAGCCGCCGACCAGCGCGCTGCCCTGTCCACGTTCTCCCCTCAGCCAGCGACCGACAATCCGCGGCAGCAGCCTGAGGCCGGTGCGCAGCGGCTTGGTGTAGAGGGGCTCGGAGATCATCTCGCGATAGGTAAAGATGTGCTGCAACGTGGAGCGCCGCAGGGCATAGCCGAGCCTGCCGAGCCGCCTGAGCGAGTATGCCTTTGGGGACAGCATCCGCCCGTACCGCAGTCCGCCGGGCGCCTCGGCCGTGGGATCGGGCTCGGACACGACTTCGAAACGCACGGGTGTCCGATCCTCGACGAAGCGCAGCATACGCGGGCTGGCCTCCGCGTATCGCCGCCACAATTCGCCCTCGACGGCCGCCCACCCCTCCGGTGAGGCGGCATGTATGTATTCGAGCGCGGCATCAACGCTATCGCTCACGCCCGCGGCGATCGCGTGATGATTGGCCGGAACCCAGGTGCCCGCGCCGGACATTGCGCTGGTGCCGCCAATCGAGCGGCTCTTTTCGAGTACGACAACCGAGGCGCCCTCCGCCGCCGCCTTGAGGGCCGCTGTCAATCCGGCGCAACCTGAGCCCACGACGATGACGTCATAGGTCAGGCAGTCGCCGCGACTGCCGGCATGTGGTTGCTTGGTCGCATCGTCCTTCATGCTGATGGCAGTCCTTTCAACGCGGAAAATGACCGGGTCCGGCTCCGAACCATGGAATCCCGATTGCGCATCGCGGATTCTGTTATATCATATGACAACACAAGGGGCGGATATACGCGCACGACGGCCTGACATTTTTAAATGTCGGCTTGACATACTCAGGGGGCCTCATCAAGGTCCGTTCATTCAGACCGCGAACCAGACGAGAAGGGCAGATCGACCGATGATCAAGCGTTTGCAAGTTGGCGACCGCATGAGCCAGGTGGTGATCCACGATGGCACCGTATACCTCGCCGGCCAGGTGGCACTCGAGAAGGGCGGCGCGCCGGTTGCCGAGCAGACACAACACATCCTTGACCGCATCGACGGCCTCCTCAAGGAAGCCGGCACTGACAAGACCAAGGTGCTGTCGGCGACGATCTGGCTGTCCGACATCTCCACATTCGACGAGATGAACAAGGTGTGGGACGCCTGGGTGCCGGAAGGAAATGCGCCGGCGCGGGCTTGCGTGGAGTCGAAGCTTGCGGCGCCCCAGTTCACCGTCGAGATCGGCATAATCGCGGCGTTGTAAGGCTGACATGCTGCCGCCTCCCGGCAAGGGAGGCGGCCTGACATTTGGGAGTGCGCGAGTGCGAGGAGGGCCAGGATGAGAGTCGCCGTTCTGGGCGCGGGCGTGGTGGGCGTCACGACGGCCTACCAGCTTCTCAAGGACGGTCACGAGGTGGTCGTCGTCGAGCGCAACCAGGGTGCGGCCGACGAGACCAGCTTCGGCAATGCCGGCATGATCGCGCCCGGCCACGCCTTTGCCTGGGCCTCTCCGAAAGTCCCGCGCATCCTGCTCAAATCGCTGCTTGACGATACGCAGGCGTTCCGCTTCCGCTTTCGCGCCGACCGCGCCTTCTGGTCCTGGACCCTGCGCTTTCTGGGCGAGTGTACGAATGCGCGGGCCCGTGAGAACACGCGGCGCAAATTTACCCTGTGCGCCTATTCGCAGACCGTGCTCCATGAAACCGTCGCCGAGACGGACATCGAATATGAACGTGGCGCCGGCGGATTGCTCTACTTCTACCGAAGCCAGGAGTCGCTCGATCGCGGGGTGGCCAACCGCGGCATCCTGGTGGAGCGGGGCCTCGAACAGGAAGTGGTCGACCGCGACCGCGCCGCCGAACTCGAGCCTGCATTGGCCCCGGTGAAGGAACGTATCGCAGGGGGCGTCTACTGTCACACCGACGAAAGCGGCGACTGCCACATCTTCACCCAGGCGCTGGCCCGAAAATGCGCCGAAATGGGTGCCGAGATGCGCTACGGCACCACCGTCGACCGGCTGGAGGTCGACGGCGACCGCGTCGTCAAGGCGGTTACCGACCGGGGCGATGTCACGGCCGATGCCTTCGTGCTGGCGCTGGGCTGCCAAAGCCCGTTCCTGCTGCGCCCGCATGGCGTCAAGCTGCAGGTCCAGCCGATCAAGGGGTATGCCCTCACGGTTCCGATCGACGGGCGGAATAATCCGCCGCGGATCGGCGGCGTCGACGAGGACAATCTGACCGCCTACACGCCGATGGGAGACCGGTTGCGCGTCACGGCCAAGGCCGAGTTTGCCGGCTACGACACCTCTCACCAGCCGCGCGACTTCGCCAAGATGCTGTCGGTATTGCGCGAGCTGTTTCCCGATGCCGGCAATTACGACAAGGCCAACCATTGGGCCGGGCTGCGCCCGATGACCCCGGAAGGCACGCCGATCCTCGGCCGGGCGAAGCAGTCCAATCTTTATCTCAACACCGGGCAGGGGCACATGGGCTGGACGATGTCGCATGGCTCGGCCCGGATCACCGCCGATCTCATTGCCGGCCGCACACCGGCGATCGCCCTCGACGGCATGACGCTGAACTAGGGCGATGGCCAGTCAACGGAGGTAGCCATGTCGAACGCACTCGACCTGTCCGGGGCGCCGGCGGTCAACCGGCAGAACATGCCCTTCGAGACCGATGGCGGGGTGGCCA
>SKQW01000321.1 GCA_007118805.1 Rhodobiaceae bacterium
CCACCTGTCGCCGCCGGCCATGAGGTTCGCCAGATGCTGCGCCGCGCGCCGGCCCGTTTGGGCCATATCGACATGCGGATAGGTCCGGTAGGCGACCAGGAGGTCGGCCGCCTCGACCATCAGCGGCGTCACATTGGCGTGCAGGTCGAGGCTGGCGATGAGGGGAACCTCAGGGCCGATCGCCGCGCGCACCCGGGCCAGCAGCTCGCCCTCGCCGTCGTCGAGGTGCTCGGCCACCATGGCGCCGTGCAGGTCGAGATAGACGCCGTCGAGCGGCAGCGCGGCGGCGATCCGCGTGACGATCTCCTCCGCGATCGACTCGTAGGTCTACCGTTCGACATGGGCCGACGGGCTCGCCGCGCACCACAAAGCGGGTAAGAGCTGCCACCCCCGCGCCTCGGCCTCGCCGACAAAGCCGCATATGCCCATATTGACGTTGCGGGTCGCCTCGATCAGCCCATCGCCGCGCGCCAGCCCCGGCCAGCCCCCGCCATGCTCGAAGGCCGTCATGTCGGCCATGCTCGGGGCGAAGGTGTTGGTCTCGTGCATGAAGCCGCCGACGGCGACGCGGGCTGCAGTCACCGGTTCGCGTCCTCCCTGGTGGCTGATGTCATGGCGTCACGTCCCTTTCTCCTCGCCTGGACGAACCGGTGGACGGTTTGAGACAGCGTGCGCGGGGCGGTTCGTCCACCGGTTCGTCCCGCCCTCGCCCCTAGGTGCCGCTTGCCCGCTCAAGCCCGCACCACTCGGCGATGAACAGCGCAATGGCCGCCGTCGTGCGCTCCAGCGAGGCCAGACTGACCCGCTCGTCGAAGCCATGGATATTCTCGGAAACAGGCCCATAGCACAAGGCCGGCACGCGGTCGTAGAGGGCATGGACCCGGGTGTCGAGATAGGCCGGGGAGGTGAAGCTTTCCAAGGCGTTTCCGGTAACGGATTCATGGGCTTGGGCGAGCGTCAGCTCGGCCTCCGAGCCCGGTTCGAGGACATAGCCTTCGACGAAGAATCCATCGAAGGTGACCCTCGGCGCGGCGCCCGAGAGATAGGGATCGGTGCGGGCGAAATCGGCGATGGCGGCCTCGATTTCGGCGGCCGCGTCCCTTGCCGCGGTGCCGGGATAGGTCGCAATGCGGCAATGGATGCGGCACCAGGCCGGCACCGAGGACGCCCAGTCGCCGCCCTCGATGCGGCCGATGTTGAGATTGATGGGGTGCTCTTCGCCCGCGAAATGCGGGTGTTCGCCCTTGCGCGCGTTCCAGTCGGCTTCGAGCCGGCGCAGCGCGCCGATCAGGCGGTAGGCGGCATCGATGGCATTGGCGCCGGTGCCCATCTGGCGGACATGGACGGGGTGGCCCTGCACATCGACCCGGAACCACAGCACGCCGGCATTGGCGCGCACCAGCATCTCGTCCTCCGGCTCCGGGATGAGCACCGCATCGGCCCGGTAGCCGCGCAAATGCGTCATCAGGGCGCCGTTGCCAGTCGATTCTTCCTCCACGACCGACTGGAGATGGACGGTCGCGGCCGGCTCGCGCCCGAGCCGGCGCAGCGCGTCGAGGGCGAAGAGGTTGGCGGCGTGGCCGGCCTTCATGTCGGCGCCGCCACGACCATACAGCCAGTCTCCCTCGATCACCGGATTGAAGGGCGGATGGCGCCACATCGCCTCCGGGCCCGGCGGCACGACGTCGACATGGCCCTGCAGGATCAGGGATCGCCCGGCCGCGGCCGGCTCGTGCGAGGCGACCACGATGGGCGCGGTCGAATGCTCATCGGAAATCGTCGAGCCGCCGGGATGCTTGGCGATAGCGTCGCGGTCCATGGCAAAGCGGTCGACGGCGTAGCCCCGTTCGCCGAAGGCGTGCGCGACAAAATCCTGAATCTCGTGCTCCTGGCCGCGCGTCGACGGGAAGCGCATGAGCTGCTGCGTGTAGTCGAGCTGGCCGGCAAAGCCGTCCCGCACCGATGCAATCACCTCATTGCGCAGCGCTGGATCCATGGCAGGTTTTCCCCTTCGGCTCGGCCGGTTTGTCCCATTGTCCCAAGCTTCGAGGTTAGCTGCCGCGAACCGCGTGGTGCAACAGCCCAGGCGCCGGCCCCTCTCGCGGCCTGCCCCTCGCCTATTCGAACTCCATGATGACGTCGTCGACGGCCAGGCTGTCGCCCGGCTCGACGTTGATCCGGGCAACCACGCCGTCGCGCTCGGCGCGCAGGACGTTCTCCATCTTCATGGCCTCGACGATGGCCAGGGCTTCGCCAGCCTTGACCTCCTGGCCGGGCTCGACGGCGATCGACACGACGAGGCCGGGCATCGGGCACAGCAGCATCTTCGAAGTGTCCGGCGGGACCTTCTCGATCATATGCGCGGCGAGTTCCGCCTCGCGCTCGGTGAAGACGTCGGCGAAGGCCATCACCCCGCGATGGGCAAGGGCATAACCGGTCACGGTGGGCCGGACCTGAACATGCACCTGGGAGCCGGCCACCATGCCCGACCAGACCGGCCGCCCCGGAAGCCAGTGGGAGTGGACGCTTACCAGCTCATCCCCGCCCGCCCCCTCGCCGAGAAAGGCGACCGAGAAGTCCGGTATCGCGCCAGAGACGCTGAGCCGGATCTCCCGGCCGTCAAAGCGCACCACGCGGCGGGCGGGGAAGCCATAACCGCCGCTGGCGAGCTGGCCCGAAATGCCCTGGCGCCGGGTATTGCCGATATGGTCGATCACAACGGCGACGGCGGTGATCACTCGCTCGGCTGCTTCATCGGCGCTGCGCGGCTGGAACCCGTCGGGATATTCCTCGTCGATAAAGCCGGTGGACAGCCGGCCCTCGCGCCACCTGGGATGCTCCATCAGCGCCGACAGGAACGGGATGTTGTGCTCGATGCCGGCAATGTGGAAGGCATCGAGCGAGCGGCCCATCTGGGCGACGGCGGCGGCCCGGTCGGGGCCGTGGGTGACGAGCTTGGCGATCATCGGATCGTAATACATGGAGATTTCGCCGCCCTCGCGCACACCGCTGTCCACCCGCACGAAGGCCTCTCCCTCGGCCGGCCCTGCCTCGGGGGGCTGGTAGCGCACCAGGCGCCCGATCGAGGGCAGGAAATTGCGATAGGGGTCCTCGGCATAGATGCGCGATTCGACCGCCCAGCCGTTCAGCCGGACATCGGGCTGGGCGATGGCCAGCGCCTCGCCGGCCGCAACCCGGATCATCTGCTCGACGAGGTCGATGCCGGTGACCAGCTCGGTGACCGGATGCTCGACCTGAAGCCGGGTATTCATCTCCAGGAAGTAGAAGCTCTTGTCCTGGCCGGCGACGAATTCCACGGTGCCCGCCGAATGATAGCCCACCGCCTTGGCCAGCGCCACCGCCTGGGCGCCCATGGCCTCGCGGGTCGCCTGGTCGAGCAGCGGCGAGGGCGCCTCCTCGACGATCTTCTGGTTGCGACGCTGGATGGAGCATTCGCGCTCGCCCAGATGAATGACGTTGCCATGGGTGTCGCCGAGGACCTGGATCTCGACATGGCGTGGCTCGACGATGAACTTCTCGATGAAGATGCGATCGTCGCCGAAGGAGGACTTCGCCTCGGAGCGGGCCCGCTCAAATCCCTCGCGGGCTTCCTCGGCGGAGTGGGCGACCCGCATGCCCTTGCCGCCGCCGCCCGCCGAGGCCTTGATCATCACCGGATAGCCGATCTCGCCGGCGATGCGGACGGCCTCGTCGGCATCGGCGACGACGCCGGCCGAGCCGGGTACGGTCGACACCCCAGCTCGATCGGCGGCGCGCTTGGATTCGATCTTGTCGCCCATCGCCCGAATGGCCTCGACCGGCGGACCGATGAAGACGATGCCGGCGGCGGCGAGCGCCTCGGCGAAGGCGGCGTTCTCCGACAGGAAGCCATAGCCGGGATGGACGGCCTCGGCGCCGGTCGCCTTGCACGCGTCGACGATGCGCTCGACCACCAGATAGGACTCGGCCGCCGGCGCCGGGCCGATAGCGACCGCCTCATCGGCCAGGTCGACGTGAAGGGCGTCCTTGTCGGCCTCGGAATGGACCGCCACCGTGGCGATGCCCAGGGCCCTTGCCGTGCGCATCACGCGACAAGCAATCTCGCCGCGATTGGCAATCAGGATCTTCGAGAACATAAGGCGCGTCATACCCCCGACGTCGGCGGCCCAGCTCGGCTCGTCGCACCGGAAGCTATCTGGACATGGGGTTGCCGGCAACGCCGTTCGTGGCCCACCCCAGAGGCTATTGTTCACTGATTAGAAACGATCCCTTCCAAATTCAACCGTTTATTCGCAATCCGGCGACTTCCATATGGAACGGCAGATCAAACACACTGCGGGTGGCAGGCGCCACCTGCGTCATCGGGCGAAAGGACCGGACCCATGTCAACACAGTCGGCCGGGCTGCACCACATCACCTCCATTGCTTCCGACCCGCGGGAGAATGTGCGCTTCTACACTCGCGAGCTGGGCCTGCGTTTCGTCAAGAAGACGGTGAATTTCGATGATCCGGGCAGCTATCACCTCTATTTCGGCGACGAGACGGGGAGGCCCGGCTCGATCATGACCTTCTTTCCCTGGCCCGGCGTCAAGGCCGGGCGCCACGGCACCGGCCAAGCCGAGGAGGTCGGCTATGCGGTGCCCAAGGCTTCGATCGGCTGGTGGGCCGAGCGGCTCGGCGCCCGCGGCATCGCCTTCGAGGGGCCGACCCGACGCTTCGAGGAGAGCGTGCTGCTGCTGAAGGACCCGGACGGGCATTTCGTCGAGATCGTCGGCACCGACTGGGCCGGCGCGGTGGCCGGCTGGGCGGGCGGCGAGGTGCCCGCCGAGCACGCGGTGCGCGGCTTTTCCGGCGTCACGCTGTGGCTGTCCGAGGCCGCTGCCACAGCCCGCGTCCTGACTGAGGCGCTTGGCTTTGCCGAGGTCGGCAGCGACAACGGGCGGCGGCGCTTTGCCGCCGGCGCGGGGGACCTCGGCACGGTGGTCGATCTCCGCGAGGTGGGCGGCTATCCGGCCGGCAAGCTGGGCGCCGGCATCGTCCATCACATCGCCTTCCGGGCGAGCGACGACGCGGCCCAGGCCGAGATGGCCGAGCAGGCGCGACGCCTCGTGTCCCAGGTGACGCCGCAGGTCGACCGCAACTATTTCCGCTCGGTCTATTTCCGCGAGCCGGGCGGCGTATTGTTCGAGATCGCCACCGACGATCCCGGCTTCGCGGTGGATGAGCCGGTGGCGCATCTGGGCGAGGCGCTGAAACTGCCGCCGCAATACGAGCCGCACCGCGCGAAGATCGAGGCGGCGCTGCCGGAGCTCGGCCAGCCATGAGCGAGCAAGCACCCGATCTCGGCTTCGTTCATCAACTCGCCTGCGGGGTTGCGGGGGCCCCGGCCCTGCTCCTGCTGCACGGCACCGGCGGGGACGAGAGCGACCTCATCCCGCTGGCCAAGGCGGTGGCGCCGGGGGCCTGCCTGTTGTCGCCACGCGGCAAGGTGAGCGAAGGCGGCATGGCGCGCTTCTTCCGGCGCCACGCCGAGGGCGTGTTCGATCTCGACGATGTCGAACGGCGGGTCGACGAGCTGGCTGATTTCGTCGCCGCCGCGCGCGCCCACTACGGCCTGCCCCGGCCGGTCGCCCTCGGCTTTTCCAACGGCGCCAACATCGCCGCGGCGATGATGCTGCGCCGGCCCGAGGCGCTGGCCGGGGCGGCGCTGATCCGGGCCATGCCGACCATCGAGCCGGAGGGCGAAACGCGGCTCGACGGCGTTCCCGTGCTGATCCTGTCGGGGGCGATGGACCCGATCGTTCCGGCAAGCGTGGCCGAACGGCTCGTCCGCCTGCTGAGCGACTGCGGGGCCGAGCTGCGCCACGAGACCCTGCCGGCCGGCCACAACCTGACTCAGGCCGATCTCGACATCCTGGCTGAGTGGCTGAGCCGGATCGGCGCCGCCTGAGCCGGCGGCGGCGAACGGGCAAGGCGGGGCGGGCGGCCGGGCCGCCCCGCGCCGGCATTGTGGACACCGGACGGGCGCGCCGGTAAAAGCGGAGCCTCGGGCGGGGCTGGAAATCTTGCCCCGAACGGACAGATTCCTGGCAAGACCGGCGCCGCGGCGCCAGGTCCGCCCGCACCACAGGCTACGAGCGTCCCCATGACCGGCGTCAACGAGATCCGATCGACCTTCCTCGACTATTTCGCCCGCCACGGCCACGAGATCGTGCCGTCGAGCCCGCTGGTGCCGCGCAACGACCCGACGCTGATGTTCGTCAATTCGGGCATGGTGCAGTTTAAGAACGTGTTCACCGGCGCCGAGACGCGGCCTTACAACCGCGCCGTGACCGCCCAGAAATGCGTGCGCGCCGGCGGCAAGCACAACGACCTCGACAATGTCGGCTATACAGCGCGCCACCACACCTTCTTCGAGATGCTGGGCAATTTCTCGTTCGGCGACTACTTCAAGGACGTCGCCATCGAGCTGGCCTGGAACCTGGTTACCAAGGAGTTCGCCCTGCCCAAGGAGCAGCTGCTGGTCACCGTCTATTCGGAAGACGACGCCGCCTTCAATTTCTGGAAGAAGATCGCCGGCCTACCCGAGCAGCGCATCCTGCGCATCCCGACCTCGGACAATTTCTGGGCCATGGGCGAGACCGGCCCGTGCGGGCCGTGCTCGGAGATCTTCTACGACCACGGAGAGCACATTCCCGGCGGGCCGCCGGGCAGCCCGGACGAGGACGGCGACCGCTTCATCGAGATCTGGAATCTCGTCTTCATGCAGTACGAGCAGGTCATGCCCGAGGTCCGCAACGATCTGCCGCGCCCCTCGATCGACACCGGCATGGGGCTGGAGCGCATCGCCGCGGTGCTCCAGGGCACCCACGACAATTACGAAATCGACCTTCTGCGCCGCATCATCGAGGCCTCGGTGGAGGCCACCGGTGTGCCGGCCGAGGGCGAGAAGAAGCCGAGCCACCGGGTGATCGCCGATCATCTGCGCGCCTCGGCATTCCTGATCGCCGACGGCGTCCTGCCCTCGAATGAGGGCCGCGGCTACGTGGTGCGGCGCATCATGCGCCGGGCCATGCGCCATGCCGAGATGCTGGGCGTCGACGAGCCGCTGATGTACA
>SKQW01000231.1 GCA_007118805.1 Rhodobiaceae bacterium
CCACCGTGCCCATCGGATTGAGAATCCGGCGCAGCACGAACACCTTCTTGAGCTCGGCCGGGGGAACCAGCAGTTCTTCCTTGCGGGTGCCGGACCGCGTGATGTCCATCGACGGGAAGACTCGCTTGTCGGCCACCTTGCGATCGAGAATGATTTCGGAATTGCCAGTGCCCTTGAACTCCTCGAAGATCACCTCGTCCATCCGACTGCCGGTATCGATCAGCGCCGTCGCGATGATGGTCAGCGAGCCGCCTTCCTCGATGTTCCGCGCCGCGCCGAAGAAGCGCTTGGGGCGCTGCAGGGCGTTGGCGTCCACGCCGCCCGTCAGCACTTTGCCCGATGACGGCACCACCGTGTTGTAGGCCCGCCCCAGGCGCGTGATCGAATCGAGGAGAATCACCACGTCGCGGCCATGCTCGACAAGACGCTTGGCCTTTTCGATCACCATCTCGGCCACCTGCACGTGCCGCGAAGCGGGCTCATCGAAGGTCGACGAGATCACCTCCCCGCGCACCGAGCGCTGCATGTCGGTGACCTCTTCCGGCCGCTCATCGATGAGAAGAACGATCAGATAGCAGTCCGGATGATTGGTGGTGATGGAATGGGCGATGTTCTGCAGCAGCACCGTCTTGCCGGTGCGCGGCGGCGCCACGATAAGCCCGCGCTGACCCTTGCCGAGCGGCGCGATGAGGTCGATTACCCGCGCCGACATATCCTTCGACGTCGGATCCGGCAGCTCCATGTTGAAGCGCTTCTCCGGGTAGAGCGGCGTCAGATTATCGAAATGGATCTTGTGGCGCGCCTTGTCCGGCTCCTCGAAATTGATCAGATTGACCTTGAGGAGGGCGAAATACCGCTCGCCATCCTTGGGGCTGCGGATCATGCCTTCGACAGTATCGCCGGTGCGCAGGGCGAAGCGGCGGATCTGGCTCGGGCTGACATAGATGTCGTCCGGCCCCGCCAGGTAGTTGGCGTCGGGCGAACGGAGAAAGCCGAAGCCGTCCTGGAGCACCTCGACGACGCCTTCGCCGACGATTTCGACGTCCCGGCCGGCAAGCTGCTTGAGAATGGCGAACATCAGCTCCTGCTTGCGCAGGGCGCTGGCGTTCTCGACCTCGAGCTCCTCGGCGAAGGCCAGCAGCTCGGGAGGGGATTTCAGTTTGAGTTCCTGTAGTTTCATTTCCCGCATCGGGATTGGTCCTTGGGCGTCGTGACGCCTTGCATGGTCGGGGGGAATGGCAAGATCGACCTCGTGTCGATCAGCTTTCGGAGGTAACGTTCGGATAAGCCCCAGCGCCCTTTTTTCGTCCAGGCGTCGCTCGGTCGGCTTTCGAAGCGGTGAGTCGGACCATTATATATACTGCGCCACGGCAGCCGACAAGACAGGGCGAGTGGAATTTCGCCGGGTCAGAACGGCTTAACGACAGCCAGAACGACGATGGCGATCATCAGAACCGTGGGCACCTCATTGGCCACCCGGTAGAAGCGCGGCGAGCGGATATTGCGATCCTCGGCAAAGGCTTTGCGCCAGCTCGCCAGGTAGTGATGATAGACCGTCAGGGCCGCGACGAAGGCGAACTTGGCGTGCAGCCAGCCCGCGGTCCATCCCACATAGCCGAACACCAGCCACAGCCCGAACACCCAGGCCGCGATCATCGCCGGATTGGCGATGAACCGCAGAAGCCGATGCTCCATGACCTTGAAGGTCTCGGCTAATTCGCTCTTGGGGTCGACCTCGGCGTGATAAACGTACAGTCTCGGCAAGTATAGAAGGGCCGCCATCCAGGCGATGATCGACACTATATGGGCGGCCTTGACCCAAAGATACAGCCCCATCGGCGTTCAGCCCCCGTTGCGCACCCGATCGACCAAACGCGCGACATGTTCGATCGGCGTTTCCGGCACAATTCCGTGACCAAGATTGAAGATGAGGGGCCCGTCACCCAGCGCCGCAACGATCCGGTCGATGCCCTCGTCCAACGCCGCACCGCCGGCCACCAGCGCCAACGGATCGAGATTGCCCTGGACCGGGATAGTCGGCTGCAACTCTCGCGCTGCGAAATCGACGGGAACCGTGGTATCGAGGCCAAGCCCGTCGACGCCCGTTGCAGCAGCATAGGCGCTGCTTCGCAAGCCGCTGCCGCGCGGGAAGCCGATGATCTTGGCGTCGGGTACCGCGCGCCGAACCGCCGCGACGATCTTGGCATTCGGCTCGACGATCCATCGCTCGAATTCGCCATCGCCCAGATTGGCTGCCCAGCTGTCGAAGATCTGCACCACATCGGCGCCGGCCTTGAGCTGGCCAATCAGATACCCGGCCGAGATACCGACCAGAAGCTCGATGAGCTGGGAAAAAACCTTCGGCTCGCGATAGGCCCAGAGCCTGGCCGCCTTCTGGTCGGGACTGCCACGCCCTCCCGCCATATAGGTGGCCACCGTCCACGGCCCACCGCAGAAGCCTATCAGCGCCTTGTTGCTGTCCAGCTCCTCCCTCACGCGCGCTACGGTCTCGAAGATCGGCGACAGTTTGGTGATCGCTCGGTCGCCATCCAGCGCAGCGATATCCTCCATTGTCGCCACAGGCTCCAGACGCGGCCCTTCCCCGGACTCGAACCAGACCGGCTGGCCCAAGGCATCCGGCACCACCAGTATGTCGGAGAACAGGATCGCCGCATCGAAATCGAACCGCTTGATCGGTTGCAGGGTGACCTCAGCCGCCCGTTCCGGCGCGTAGCACAGGTCGAGGAACGCCTCGAACGTCGAGCGGATGTCCCGGTATTCCGGCAGATAGCGGCCTGCCTGCCGCATCAGCCAGATCGGGGGTGGGCCAACAGTCTCTCCGCTCAGCACTCGGACAAGACCCGGTTCGGGATTGGCCATTGATGACTCTAAAGACAAAAGGGAATCCTTTTTTCTACGATTCCGATTCCTGGTGTCGGGATTATCTGGATGTTCGGCGGTCCACAATGTGGGCGAGGCGGTTTGTGGAGAGCTGGCTGGCCGGTGTGGTTGGATCCAGTGATTTACGGTTCCCAATACAAGGAATTTTTCCCTTTTGAATCAATTTGTTGTGCCCTCTCGTGACGGGTTCAGCGAGGCTCGACCGGGCCATACGTGCGAAAACTCCCCGCAATTAACGTTTTGGTAACCGATCCCATCCCAGGCGAACAAGCTGTTGATGATGTCGGCGCCGCCGGACTAAGTGAGCGGGTCAGTCTGTCATCCCGCACTGGCAAGCGTTTCGTTTCCACAGAAGTGCACACCCAATGCCGCATCGTGTCCAGAGTTTCGTCCACCTCCATCTCGTGTCGGATTCCACCGGCGAGACCCTGATCGCCGTGGCGCGGGCGGTGGCGGTTCAATATGCCTCGGTGCGGGCGATCGAGCATGTCTATCCCCTGGTTCGCGCGGCGAACCAGCTCGATCGGGTGATAACAGAGATTGAGGCGGCGCCGGGCATCGTGCTTTACACGCTGGTGAACACCGAGCTCTGTCATCGGCTCGAAGCGACCTGTGCCGAGATGAACGTGCCATGCGTGTCGGTGCTGGCGCCGGTGATCGATGTGTTTCGCAGCTATCTGGGCACGGAATGGACGCCGACGATCGGCGGTCAGCATGTGCTGAACAACGAATATTTCCGCCGGATCGATGCGTTGAATTTCTCCATGGCCCACGATGATGGCCAGATGGCCGGAGATATCGAGGACGCCGACGTCATTCTCGTCGGCATCAGCCGGACATCCAAGACCCCGACCAGCATCTATCTGGCGAATCGCGGCATCAAGACCGCGAATGTGCCTCTGGTGCCGGACATCCCCTTGCCGGATCACGTAACCAGGGCCAAGAAGCCGCTTGTGATCGGTCTTGTCGCCACCCCGGAACGCATCGTCCAGATCCGCCAGAACCGCGTGCTCGCCCTGAAGGGAGACGAGAAGTCCGCCTATGTCGACCGCGCGGCCGTCGCAGAGGAGATTGCCGCCACGCGGCGCCTTTGCGCCAAGCAGGGCTGGCCCCTCATCGACGTTACGCGCCGGTCTATCGAAGAGACGGCCGCGGAGATCCTGGCATTTCTCAAGGAGCATCGCAGTGTCTGAGTTCCTGCCCGCCCTATCCACGGCACCGGTCATTCTCGCCTCCGCCAGCGCACCGCGGGCCAATCTTTTGCGCGCTGCCGGGGTCACCATCGAGATTGTCCCTTCGACGATCGACGAGCCTAGTATCGTTGCGGCCCTTCAGGGTGGGGGAGATGACCTGCCGCCGGCGGATATTGCCGCGATGCTTGCCGAAGCCAAGGCCGGCGATGTCGGCGGTGCCAGGCCGGACACGCTGGTGATCGCGGCCGATCAGACGCTGGAGCTCGACGGCGCCCTGTTCACGAAGGCGGGGTCGATCGAGGAGGCGCGCCGCAACCTGCTGCTGTTGCGCGGACGCACCCACGCGCTGCATTCCTGCGCAGTCCTTGCCCACGAGGGCCAGACGGTGTGGCGTCACACCGAAACGGCGTGGATGACCATGCGTGATTTCACCCCCCAGTTTCTAGGCCGCTATCTGGCCGCGGTCGGCGACAGTGTGCTGGAAAGCGTTGGCTGCTATCACCTGGAGGGTCCCGGCGTGCAGCTCTTTGAGCGTTTCGAGGGCGACTGGTTCAGCATACTTGGCCTACCCTTGATGCCGCTTCTCGGGGAGTTGCGCCGGCGCGGGGTGGTGCCGACATGACCGGGATGATGCGCGCCTGCGTGGTGGGGTGGCCGGCGCGGCATTCCCGCTCTCCGATGATCCATCGATATTGGCTCCACCAGCTTGGTATTCCAGGAGACTATGTCATCGAGGAAGTCACCCAGGAGGCCTTTCCTGACTTCGTCCGGTCGTTGGCGCCACGCGGCTATGCCGGCTGCAATGTAACGGTTCCTCACAAGGAGGCGGCGCTCAGGCTCGCTGATGAGGCCGACACCGCCGCCCAGGCGCTCGGTGCCGCGAACACGCTATGGCTTGAGGGCGGCAGGCTGTGCGCGGCGAACAGCGACGTCACCGGATTTCTGGCGAGTCTCGACGAAGCCCGGCCGGGCTGGGACAGCGGGCTCGACGTTGCCGTCGTGCTGGGCGCCGGCGGGGCCGCGCGTGGCATCGTCTGGGGGTTGGTACAGCGCGGTGTCGGAACCGTCCATGTGGTCAATCGAAACCTCGAACGGGCCCACGCGCTCACCTCCGGCTATGGCGAGGGGGTGGCTCCAGCAGGCTGGCCCGATCTTCCTCATTTACTGGGCGAGGCAGATCTCCTCGTTAATGCCACCTCCCTCGGCATGTCCGGCCAGCCCGCTCTCGAAATCGACCTGGCGCCCTTGCCTCGACATGCGATTGTCGCCGACATTGTCTACGCCCCGTTGGAAACCCCGCTCCTGCGCGTAGCGCGCGCCCGGGGAAATCCGGCGATCGACGGGTTGGGCATGCTGTTGCATCAGGCGGTGCCTGGCTTCGAACGTTGGTTTGGCGTCTGTCCGGAGGTGACGCCCGAGCTCCGGGCGCTGGTCGCCGCCGATATTGAGAAGTCCTGATGTTCATCCTCGCCCTCACCGGCTCGATCGGCATGGGCAAGTCGACCGCCGCCGGCCTCTTCGCCGCAGCAGGGATACCGGTATACGATGCGGATGCTGCGGTTCATTGCCTCTATGCCGGCAAGGCGGTGGCACCCGTCGCGCAAGCCTTTCCCGAGGCAGTGGTGGACGAGCGTGTGGACAGGGCACGCCTGTCATCGCTGGTCGTCGGGAACGGGGAGGCGCTGAGGCGCCTGGAGGCGATCGTGCATCCGCTGGTGCGCGCGGAGGAAGCTGAATTTCTCCAGCGGGCGGCGCAAACCGGGGCGACGCTGGTGGTCCTCGAAATTCCGTTGCTCTTCGAAACGGGTGGGCAAGCCCGTGTCGATGCCGTCGCCGTCGTCTCCGCGCCGCCGGAAATCCAGCGTCGGCGGGTTCTCGATCGCCCGGAAATGAGCGACGAGAAGCTCGCCGACATACTGGCGCGCCAGATGCCGGATGCCGAGAAGCGCAGGTGGGCGCATTTCGTGATCGATTCCGGCCGCGGCCTTGCGCCGGTGCAAAAAGACGTGGATGACATCCGCCGCGCCCTTGCCGGACGGCCCGGCGCGGCGTATGGCCGGATCGTGAAGAAGGCTTCGGCCCAGCGGGCAGATTGAAGCGAACCGGGATCCGATGCGCGAGATCGTGCTCGATACCGAAACGACGGGCCTTGACCCCAATTCCGGGCATCGGATCGTGGAGATCGGGTGCGTGGAGCTGCTCAATCACATCCCGAGCGGGCGCGATTGGCACCAATACGTCAATCCCAAGCGCTCGATGCCGCGCGAGGCCCTCGCGGTCCACGGCCTTTCCGAAGAGTTTCTGGCCGACAAGCCGGCCTTTGAGGACATTGCGGACGATTTCATCAGCTTTGTCGCCGGCGCGCGCCTGATCATTCACAATGCGCCCTTTGACATGGCATTTCTGAACGCCGAGCTGGAGGCGGCTGGTTACCAACCCCTGCCCTTCAGCCAGGTGACCGATACCCTGGCGTTAGCGCGCCGGCGCCATCCGGGTGCGCCGGCCGGACTCGACGATCTTTGCCGCCGCTACGGGGTCGACAACAGTCGGCGCGACATGCATGGCGCGCTGCTCGATGCGGGTCTGCTTGCCGAGGTCTATATCGAGCTGACAGGCGGCCGTCAGGCGGCGCTGACCCTGGCCGACGCCGCGCCGGTTGCCCACGGGACGCGGGCAACCATGGCCGCGCGACCTCATCCTTTGCCCTCCCGCCTGACCGATGAGGACTTAGCAGCCCATCGGGCTTTCGTGGCGGAGCTCGGCGCAAACGTGCTCTGGGCGCAATATGATGGCGGGAGCGAGCAGGAAGACGCTAACCATAGGGACGGCGCTGGCAGCACGGACGCCTGAACGTTTCCTGTCATGCTGGGGCCGGCGCGGGCGGCCTGTTAAAGGCTTGGGGCGGCTCAATGCAGGCCGGGTGCTTCGGCTGGTCGAGAACGGCCTGCGGTCAGTTTGGCTGGCCGGGTGATTGTTGCTGCGACGGATCGGCCTGCGCCGCCTGGTGCTGCATGCGCTGGCGGTAGAGTGCTGCAAAATCGATCGGGTCGAGCATCAGTGGTGGGAAGCCGCCGCTCGCCACGGTTTCGGCGATGACTTGCCGCGCGAAGGGAAACAGGAGCCGGGGGCATTCGATCAGAATGAACGGATGCAATTGCTCCTGCGGGACGTTGCGGATCTGGAACAGACCGGCATAGACCAGCTCGATGTTGAACAGGACGATATTGTCGTCGCCCGCCTTGGCATCGAGGCGCAGTTCGACCTCGACATTGTTTTCACCGCTCTGCCGGGCTGAAACATTGACGGAGACGTTGAGCGGCGGGGACTTCTCCTTCTGAACGTTGAACGATTCCGGCGCCTTGGGATTTTCGAAGGACAGGTCCTTAATGTATTGGCCGAGCACATTTATGCTTGGGCCGGATTGGGCTTGTCCGCCCGCTGCCGCGGCGCCCTGGGGGGCAGCACCTCCGGTGTTGTCGCCACTGTCCGCCATCTGCTCCTCCGTGAATTGGGCACGCGCGCCGATCGGCCGCGTGGCTAGCATGGCTGCACGATACCGGCAACCGCCATTGCGGCCTATCTGTTGCGCCACGGCGAGTCCGGGTTGGGATTCGCGGGAGGCTCGTCCTCGATCTCCACGGCTTGCCCTTCGATGATCGGGCCTTCACGCGGCTGGCCGCGTTGGCCGCCGCGACCGGGCCCGGACATCACGATGGTGAGCTTGGGCACCAGCCACGCGCCACCGACACGTACGAGCCAGCGGCGAAGCGGCGGCACAAGCAGCGTGAACCCGATAGCATCGGTGAAGAAGCCCGGCGTCAGCAGCAGCGCCCCGGCAAGCAGAATAGCCAGCCCCTCCGCCAAGGCACCCGCCGGAATGCGCTCGTTATCCAGTTCCCGCTGCGCCTTCTGGAGCGTCGACAGGCCCTGATGCCGGACCAGTAAAGCCCCTGCTACCGCGGTGGTGAGCACCGCGGCTATGGTGGCCAGAACCCCGATCTGGCCGCCGATGAGAATGAACAGCGCAATCTCGACCAGCGGAATGCCGAGGAAGATTGCGAACAGGAGATAAACCATCAAGAAACACCCTTTTGCCGGATGACGAATGGGGCTTGCGCGGGATGCCACTGGACCGACACAATGCGTCCCTTAGATAGTAGGGGACGCGCGACGCGCGATCACCCTTGGCCTGTGCGAAGAATCCCGATACACCGGGTGCGATGAACGGCTTTTTCGATTTCTACACCATCCTGTTTCTCGTTCTGGCGGTGGTCATATTCCTCCGTCTGCGGAACGTGCTCGGCCGTCGTACCGGCAATGAGCGACCGCCCTTCGACCCCTATTCGGCGCCCAAAACCAACGGCGCCGGGGGCAGCGAGAAGGTCGTCAATCTGCCGCGCCGGGGCGAGGATTCGCGTGTTTCGCAGCCCGACGCAAGCGGCGAGGAGTGGGGCGATATCGCCGCACCGGGTTCGGCCCTTTCAAAAGGCTTGAGCGAGGTCCGCCGGGCCGATCCCAGCTTCGTGCCCGAGCAGTTCCTCGAGGGGGCCCGCGCGGCCTACGAGATGATCGTCTCCGCCTTTGCCGAGGGGGACCGCCAGACCCTCAAGGATCTGTTGAGCCGCGAAGTGTATGAGGGATTCGTTACCGCCATTGCCGAGCGCGAGAGCCGCGGCGAGGCTATGTCGACCAATTTCGTGGGCATCGACAAGGCCGAGATCACCGATGCGACCATGCGGCGGCGAATGGCCCATGTCACTGTGCGGTTCGTCTCGCAACTGGTTAGCGTGACCCGCGACAAGAACGATAATGTGGTCGAGGGCGACCCCAAGCATGTCACGGAAGTCATCGACATCTGGACATTCGCCCGCGACACCGGCTCGCGCGACCCGAACTGGAAGCTGGTTGCAACCGAGGCTGCCGAGTAGCGTTGGCCGCCTCCTGCTTGCAGCGCGCGTTCGGCGTCGTGCTCTGATCGTCGCTGGCGGCGCGGTCGTGCTGGCCGCGCTGACTGCCCTTGCCAGCTTATGGTTCATGCGCCTGCCTCCCCACCAGGATCACCCCGTTAGCCACGCCGGTCATCGGCTGGAGCCCATGCGGTTCTCCGAGATTCCGGGCTGGAGCGACGACAATCCGGTCGAGGCGCTATATGCGTTCCAGCGGTCCTGTGCCCGGATGTCGACGGCCGAGCGCGCCGACGTTATGGGCCGCGCATGCAGTGCCCTGGACAACCTGCCCGAGAGCCCCGACCTCGACGCGGCTCGAGCATTCTTCGAGACGGCGTTCGCAGCGTATCGCGTCGTGCTCAGCGATGACGAAGGGCTCCTGACGGCCTACTATGAACCAGTGATCGAGGGCTCGCGTACACGCTCGGAGCAGTTTTCCGTTCCCCTGCGCGCCCGCCCCGAAAACTATGTCGTGATCAATGACGACAATCGACCGATCGGGTTCGACGCGGACCTGACCGCGGCGCGGCGCACGGCCGATGGGCTTGAACCCTGGCCCACGCGCCGCGAGATCGATGCCGGCGCTCTGGATGGGGTGGCGGAGCCGATCGTCTGGATCGGCGACCCGGTCGATGCCTTCTTCGTGCATATACAGGGCTCGACCCGCATCGCGCTGGCCGAGGGCGGAACCATGCGGGTCGGCTTTGCCGGACGCAACGGACATCCCTATACCTCGGTCGGCGGAGTGATGATGGCGCGCGGTCTTCGCCCCAAGGGCGGGTTCTCCATGGACGGTATGCGCGCCTTCTTCCGCGACAATCCGCAGCTTGCCCGCGAGCTCATGCATGAGAACCGGTCCTACATCTTCTTCCGCGAGGTCGAGGGGCTGGACGATGAGCTCGGCCCGGTCGGCGCGCAGGGCGTGCCGCTGACGACGCAGCGTTCGCTTGCCGTCGACCCCGACTTTCACCGGCTTGGAACACCGATCTTCATCGATGCACGCCTGCCAACCGGGCCGGATCGGAGGGAGCAACGATTTCAGAAGCTGATGGTGGCGCAGGATGTCGGCTCGGCCATCAAGGGACCGGCACGCGGCGATCTCTTCTGGGGCACCGGCGACGAGGCCGGCTCCATCGCCGGTGGAATCAAGTCGCCGGCGAGCTTTTACCTGCTACTCCCCCAGGGCGGAGATTGGGCGGGGTCATGAGCGGGCGACGCGCCCCGCCGCGGCTCAGCCCCGAGGATGCGGCGCTGTGGCGACGCGTAACCGAAAGCGTCCGGCCGATCCGAGCGATCGATCCACACCGCGACACTGGCCAGGAAAACGCTCCAACAGAGACAGGCCAGGCACCGCAAGCGCCCCCCTCCGAGCCCCGCGGTGCTCGCACCGAGGCGCCGAAGCGCCTGCCTCACTCGCCCGGCGGGGTGGTCGACAAGCGCCTTGTCCGGCGGATCGGGCGCGGCAAGGCCGCCGTCGACGGCGTGCTCGACCTGCACGGCCTGACGCAGCGCCAGGCTTTTCCGCGGCTGCTTGCCTTCCTGCGCGACTCCCAAACGGCCGGCCGCCGGCTGGTGCTCGTCGTCACCGGCAAGGGCCGGTTCGACGAGGCCGGCGACTGGTGGCAGGAGGGCGCCCGCGGGGTGTTGCGCCGGGCAGTGCCAGAATGGCTGGCCACGCCGGAATTCCGCCCCCTCGTAGTGGGCTTTCGGCAAGCCCATGACCGCAAGGGCGGCGAGGGCGCCCTCTACGTCCAGATACGCCGCAAGCGGTCCGGGAGTGAGCCGGCATGACGCCCTTCGGCGCGCGGCTGCGCGCCCTGCGCCGCGCCCGCAACGTATCGCTGAAGCAGATGGCGGGGGCACTCGGCGTCTCGTCCGCCTATCTCTCGGCCCTGGAGCATGGCCGACGCGGGCCCCCGCCCTGGCCTCTGGTTCAGTCCGTGATCGCCTATTTTACGTGATCTGGGACGAGGCCGAGGAGCTTCAGCGCCTGGCGGCGCTGTCTCATCCCCGCGTTACGGTGGACACCGCCGGTCTTCCGCCCGAGGCCACCGAATTGGCCAATGTGCTCGCCCGGGATATCGCGCGTTTGTCGCGCGCCGAAGCCGCCGCGCTTCTCCAGCGGGTTAAAGCTATGGTCGAGCAGCGGATGTGAGGCCCGATTGCTGCGAGACTTCGCCTAGAGTATGAACCGGCTCAGATCGGCATCCTTGGCCAGATCGCCGATATGGTCGCGGACATAGGCGGCGTCCACGGTGATTTCCTCTCCGGTCCGGTCGGGTGCCTCGAAGCTGACCTCGTCAAGCACTCGCTCCATCACGGTCTGAAGGCGCCGCGCGCCGATATTCTCGACCGAGGCATTGACCTCCACGGCGATCTTCGCCAGCTCGGCGACGGCGTCGTCGGTGAAGACCAGCCGCAGGCCCTCAGTGCCCATCAGCGCGACATACTGTTTGATCAGGCTTGCCTCGGTCTCGGTCAGGATCCGGCGGAAATCCTCCTCGGTCAGCGGCCGCAGCGACACCCGGATCGGCAGGCGGCCCTGCAGCTCGGGCAGCAGGTCCGACGGCTTGGCCTGGTGAAAGGCGCCCGATGCGATGAAGAGCACATGATCGGTCTTCACGGGGCCATGCTTGGTCGACACGGTGGTGCCCTCGATGAGGGGCAGAAGATCGCGCTGCACCCCTTCGCGGGAGACGTCGGCGCTGCCGACCCGCTCCGACCGGCCGGTGATCTTGTCGATCTCGTCCAGAAAGACGATCCCGTGGTTCTCGGTGAGGTGGATGGCTTCTTGGGTAATCTGGTCGTCGTCGAGCAGCTTGTCGGATTCCTCCGCGATCAGTGGTTCGTACGCATCCTTCACGAACATGCGCCGAGGCTTAGTCTGGCCGCCGAACGCCTTGCCGAAAATGTCTCCGAGATTGATCATACCGACCTGCGATCCCGGCATGCCGGGTACGTCGAGGGAGGGCATGGACATGGACTGGCGCAGCTCGACCTCGATTTCCTTGTCGTCGAGCTGACCATCGCGCAGCCGCCGCCGGAAGGTCTCCCGCGTCTGGTTGCCGGCGCCCGGCCCCACCAGCGCGTTGAGGACCCGCTCTTCGGCGGCTACATGCGCCTTGGCCTGAACCTCCCGGCGCCGGCGCGCTCGCACCAGTCCAACGGCCGATTCCAGGAGATCGCGCACGATCGATTCCACATCGCGGCCGACATAGCCTACTTCAGTGAACTTGGTGGCCTCCACCTTTATGAACGGCGCATTGGCGAGCTTTGCCAGCCGCCGCGAGATTTCCGTTTTGCCGACGCCGGTCGGCCCGATCATCAGTATGTTCTTGGGCAGCACTTCCTCGCGCAGGCCCTCTTCGAGCTGCTGGCGCCGCCAACGGTTTCTCAGTGCGATGGCAACCGCGCGTTTGGCGTCGCGCTGGCCAACAATGTAGCGGTCGAGCTCGGATACAATTTCGCGAGGGGAAAAGTCGGTCATGCCTCGTTCCTGATTTGGCGGTGCGGTGGGGCGCTCAGGCCGTGTCCAGACTTTCCACGATGAGCTGGTCGTTCGTGTAGACGCAGATGTCGGCGGCGATCTTCAAGGCCTTGCGGGCGATGGCCTCGGCGTCGAGATCTGTGTCCTGAAGGGCGCGGGCCGCAGCAAGGGCGAAGTTGCCGCCCGAGCCGATGCCGGCCAGACCGTTCTCGGGCTCAAGCACGTCACCATTGCCGCTGAGGAGGAGGCTGACTTCGCTGTCTGCGACGAGCATGAGTGCCTGCAGGTGCCGGAGATAGCGGTCAGTGCGCCAGTCCTTGGCGAGCTCCACCGCCGCCCGCAGAAGCTGGCGCGGATACTGCTCGAGCTTCGTCTCGAGCCGCTCGAACAGGGTGAAGGCATCGGCCGTGGCGCCGGCGAACCCTCCGATCACAGATCCGTCTGCCAACGGGCGCACCTTGCGGGCGGACTGCTTGACGATGGTCTCGCCCATGCTGACCTGACCATCGCCGGCGACCACCACCTTGCCGCCCTTGCGCACAGTCAGAATGGTGGTGGCGTGCCAAACCGGCTCTCGCGCGCCTGTTGTCATGGGATCTCCTGTCTGCGGGCGATGGCGTCGCCCTCATCTATGCCTCCATCGCGTCGATTCAACGTCGGCCGCTGGCATCCGCGCCATTGGCCTGATAAAACCCGCTACTTCCCGCAACGCAAGCGGACGACCCGAAGAATGACGACAACCCGCAGGGCCGAGGTCAGGCGTGAAACCGGCGAGACCAGGGTCAGGATCGGGCTCGATCTTGATGGCGTTGGCGCTGCCAGGGTGGCGACTGGCATCGGCTTTCTGGACCACATGCTCGAGCTACTCGCCCGCCACTCCTTGATCGACCTCGAAGTCGAGGCCGAGGGCGATCTCCATGTCGACCGACACCATACGACCGAGGATGTCGGCATCGTGTTGGGTCAGGCCGTGGCGAGCGCGCTCGGTGACCGCCGCGGGATCGTGCGCTACGGCTCGATCGATCTGCCCATGGACGAGACCCTGACACGGGTATCCGTCGACGTGTCGGGCCGCCCCATGCTCGTGTGGCGCGTCGATTTCCCGGGTGCGAGCGTTGGCGACATGGAATGCGAGCTGTTCCGGGAGTGGTTCCAGGCCTTCACCCAGAACGCCGGGATCACGCTTCATGTCGAGACGTTCTATGGGGACAATGGGCACCATATCGCGGAGAGTTGCTACAAGGGACTGGCCCGCGCCCTGCGGCAGGCACTTGCCTTGGACCCCAGGGAGGCGGACCGGATTCCCTCAACCAAGGGCTCGCTGACGGCGTGAGGAAGGCACAATGAAGGTGTTCACGGTCTATGCGCCGCCCGATACTGGAGCCGATCCAGCCGGCGACGCCCTGCGTATGGCCTTCATCAAGGACGGCTTCTGCTGGCCAGCGCTCGTGGTGCCGCTCCTTTGGCTGTTATGGCATCGCATGTGGCTCACCCTGCTTGGCTGGCTCGGAGCTGCCGCTGCGATTGCCCTGGTGACCGCGACCGTATCCTGGGCCGAACCGTTCGCAACCCCCGCCGCACTACTTTTCGCCTTCTGGTTCGCGCTCGAAGCTAATGGCCTCCGGCGCTGGACCCTGGAGCGCCATGGCTGGCGCTTCGCGGGGCTGGCGAGTGGGCGCAATCGGTTCGAATGCGAACACGGCTTTTTTCAGCGGTGGCTTGACCGGCTGCCGGCGGCCCGACCAGAACGACAGTCTGTCGTGCCGCCGGTTCCCAAGGCGCCACGCAGGCCAGGGGACAGTCCGGTGATCGGCCTGTTTCCGCGAGCCGAGTAGAGCCGATGCACGTCGCCATTCTCGACTATGGCTCGGGCAACCTGCGCTCGGCGCAGAAGGCATTCGAGCGAGCGGCGCGGGAGCGGGGCCTTGCCGTCGAAATCGCAGTTACCGATCGGCCCGAGGAGGTCGCCGCGGCGGACCGCGTCGTTCTGCCCGGCGTCGGCGCTTTCGCCGACTGCAAGCGTGGGCTGGATGCCGTGCCGGGGCTGTCAGAGGCGCTGACGGAAGCAGTGATTGGAAACAGCCGGCCCTTTCTGGGCATCTGCGTCGGCATGCAGCTCATGGCGAGCGTCGGCAGGGAATATGAGGAGGCGGAGGGCCTGGACTGGATTTCGGGAGAGGTCGTGCGTCTGGAACCGGCCGATCCGACGCTCAAGATCCCCCACATGGGTTGGAACACGCTTCGTGTGCGTGCCTCGCACCCTCTGCTGGGCGACATCGAGACGGGCGAGGACGGCTGGCATGCCTATTTCGTGCATTCCTATCACCTCAAGGCCGCCGAGCGCGATCGCGTGCTTGCCGAGACCGACTACGGCGCGGCGGTAACCGCGGTCGTGGCGCGCGACAATATGGCGGGCACTCAGTTCCACCCGGAAAAGAGCCAGCGGCTGGGCCTTTCCCTGCTCGGCAATTTCCTGGAGTGGCGGCCGTGATCCTGTTCCCCGCCATCGATCTGAAGGACGGGCAGTGCGTTCGTCTCGTGCGGGGTGACATGGCGTCCGCCACCGTGTTTGGCGATGATCCTGCGGCGCAGGCCCGCGCCTTCGAGGCGGCCGGCTTCGAATGGCTCCACGTTGTCGACCTCAACGGCGCCTTTGCGGGCCGCAGCGTCAATGGCGCGGCCGTCGAGGCAATCCTCTCGGCCGTGTCTGTCCCGGTCCAGCTTGGCGGCGGCATTCGTGACCTGGCCGGTGTCGAGGCATGGCTGGACAAGGGGGTCGCCCGGGTGATCCTCGGAACGGCCGCGGTGCGCGATCCCGACCTGGTCATGGCCGCCTGCCGCGCCCATCCCGGCCGCATCGTGGTCGGGATCGACGCGCGCGGAGGAAGGGTCGCGGTCGAGGGCTGGGCCGAGGCGAGCGAGATCGAGGCGATCGAGCTTGCCCGCCGATTCGAGGACGCCGGCGTAGCAGCCATTATCTATACTGACATCGACCGAGACGGCGTGCTCGCCGGCCTCAACCTCGAAGCCACGCTCGCGCTCGCCCGCGCTGTCTCGATCCCCGTCATCGCCTCGGGTGGGCTTGCCTCGCTCGACGACGTCCGCCGGCTGATTGCGCCAGATGCTTGGGTGCTGGCCGGGGCCGTTACCGGCCGCGCGCTCTATGATGGCCGGCTCGACGCCGGCGAGGCTCTGAAGCTGATCCGGGACGCTGCCTGATGCTCAAGACCCGTATAATCCCCTGCCTTGACGTCAAGGACGGGCGGGTGGTCAAGGGCGTGCGCTTCGTCGACCTGATCGATGCCGGCGATCCGGTCGCGGCGGCGGAGGCCTACGATGCGGCGGGAGCGGACGAGCTGTGTTTTCTCGATATCACGGCCAGCCACGAGGATCGCGGCATTCTGCTCGAAATGGTCCGGCGTACCGCCGAACGTTGCTTCATGCCGCTGACCGTGGGTGGCGGGGTGCGAACCGTCGAGGATGTGCGCACGCTCCTCAGGGCCGGCGCCGACAAGGTTTCGATCAACACGGCAGCGGTGAAGGAGCGCGCCTTCGTGCGCGAGGCGGCCGAGAAGTTCGGTAGCCAGTGCATCGTGGTCGCAGTGGACGCCAAGGCGGTGGATGACGGGGGTGGGGCGCCGCGTTGGGAGATCTTTACCCATGGCGGGCGCAACTCGACCGGGCTCGATGCGGTGGACTATGCCCAGGAGGTGGTTGGGCTCGGCGCCGGCGAGATCCTGCTGACCTCGATGGATCGCGACGGTACCAAATCAGGCTACGATCTTGCGCTGACCTGCGCCATTTCACAAGCTGTTCATGTACCGGTGATCGCTTCGGGCGGCGTCGGCACGCTGGATCATCTCGTCGAGGGGGTGCGCGATGGCAAGGCGAGCGCCGTTCTCGCCGCGTCGATCTTTCATTTCGGCACCTACTCGATCGACGAGGCCAAGGCCCATATGGCGGCGGCCGGAATCCCGGTACGGCGCGATCCGCCGGTCGCACACGACCTGGCCGCCAGTGCGGAGGAGGGCGCATGAGCGCTGATCGACTGGCGATCGCGGAGCTGGCTGCCGTGATCGCCAGACGCCAGGGAGCGGACCCTGCTTCCTCCTATACGGCCAGGCTCCTGTCGGACGGGGTGGAAACCTGCGCCCGCAAGCTGGGCGAGGAGGCGGTGGAGACTGTCATTGCGGCAGTCTCGCACGAGCCGGACGCATTGCGTGCAGAGGCCGCCGACCTCATCTATCATCTCTTGGTCCTGCTCGTTGCGGCCGGTATCGAGTTCGACGAGATCGAAGCCGAGCTCGGGCGCCGCGCCGGCGTTTCGGGCCTTGAAGAGAAGGCATCACGCAGCAGATGACTCCGGCGGGCCTTTCCGCGTTGGTTAAGCTGGACGCCAATCGGGACGGCGTCCCCAACCCCTATCAAGTGTTCTCCCGACAGGAATGGGCGAATCTGCGCGCCGAGACGCCGCTGACCCTGAGCGAGGAGGAGATCGAGCAGCTCCGCGGACTCAATGAACGCCTGTCGATCGACGAGGTCGTCGAGATCTACCTGCCACTGGCGCGGCTCATGAGTCTCTATGTTCATGCCACCCAGGAGCTCTACAGGGCCACTGGTGCCTTTCTTGGTGCCGATCGGCCCAAGATGCCCTTCATCATCGGTCTGGGCGGCTCGGTCGCCGTGGGCAAGTCGACCACGGCTCGCGTCCTCAAGGAGCTCTTGGCCCGCACCCCAGGCACCCCCGCAGTCGAGCTGGTGACGACAGACGGGTTCCTGCATCCCAAGGCAGTGCTTGAGCGCGAGGGCTTGATGGAGCGCAAGGGCTTTCCCGAAAGCTACGATGTCGCCGCGCTGCTGAGGTTCCTCGCGCGCATCAAGGCAGGCGAGAGGCGGGTGGAAGCGCCGGTCTACTCCCATTTCGTCTACGACATCCTCCCCGACCAGAAGATCGTCGTCGACCGGCCCGATATCCTGATTGTCGAGGGAGTCAACGTATTGCAGACGGGGCGCCCGCCCAAGGACGGCAAGGCGATTCCCTTCGTCTCGGACTATTTTGACTTCTCGGTCTTCATCGACGCCGCGCCGCTGCTTGCCGAGCGGTGGTATGTCGAGCGCTTCATGAAGCTGCGCACCACGCTGTTTCGCGATCCCGGTTCCTATTTCCACCAGTACTCCAAGCTGAGCGATGAGGAGGCCGAGGCCACGGCGCAGGCGATCTTCCGGCGCATAAATCTGCCCAATCTGGTGGAGAACATTCTGCCCACGCGCCAACGCGCCGACCTCATCCTCGTCAAGGGCGAGGATCACCTCGTCGAGGAGGTTTGGTTGAGAAAGCTGTGATCGTCCCGCCAGAAGGGCTGTGGGCGTTACACTCTGTCGGCGATAAAGGCGATTGCGTCAGTGGCCCCGAAGGCGCGCAAGTTCGGCTTCGAAGTCCGCGCATAGCCGACTGGCCTCCTCGTCGGGCAGCCAGAGCGACATTTGCGGAAAAACCGTGCGGTATAGCCGCGCTTCGTCCTCGCTCCAGGGAAGCGTCTCGGCGGCGCGCGCTTCGGCCAGAAGCTCCTGAAGGCGCGTTCTGACCCGTTCGGGATCGCCCCGATAGGCCGGACGGCTTTCGCGGCCGGCGCCATCTGCGTCGCCGTCGACTTCGGGAAATGACAAATGCGCGCGCGTCATGGATCGATGCCCCCCTGCCGCGAATCACCTGGACGCAACGTCATGATGCGCGATGCGCTCGCCGGATGCGAGGGTGCGCATGGGCGGCTTGGCAATCGGGGGCGGAATGAAGCAAGGTTGCTTCCCGTGCGCTTGGCGCGGGCACCCGGCGCAGGGGCGCCCGGCCTCGGAGTGGTGCCTGCATCGGAACCCCGCCTTGGAGGCAGGCGTTGCATCGTGGTAGTCGCGAAGGGGGAGCTGTGACCTTATCCATTACCGCAAAGTGCCCGCAGAGCGGGAGTTTCGGGGTTGCCGCCGTGACCGCTCTGCCGGCGGTCGGCAAGCTGGTCTCCTACGCCTTCCCGCATGCGGGAGCTTCCGCCACCCAGGCGCGGGTCAACCCTTATCTCGGCATCGACGGGATTGCCCTCTTGCGCCGGGGATTATCGGCGCAAGCGGCGTTGTCACGTCTCCTTGATGAGGACCCGAACGCTGAGGCACGCCAGTTGGCGCTGATTGACCATGTCGGCGAAGCGGCCGCCTGGACCGGTGCGAAATGTCTGCCCTGGGCAGGACACGAGGAACGCGCGGGCTTCTCGATCCAGGGCAACCGGCTGGTTGGCCCGCAAGTGCTGGATAACGCAGTTGCCGCTTTCGAGGACTCGGCAGGGCTTGCTTTGCCGGACCGGCTCCTGGCGGCGATTGAGGCAGGCGTGGACGCTGGAGGAGACACCAAGGGCGAGCATTCGGGCAGCGTCCTGGTGGTCCACGAGGAAGAGTATCCGGTTTGGGACATAAGGGTCGACCATCACCTCGATCCCGTCGCGGAATTGCGGCGGTTGCACGCAATCTTCGCCGAGCAGCTCGTCCCGGAGATCAGATCGATGCCGACCCGCGCCAATCCTTCGGGCCTGGCCGGCGAGGAGTCGGTATGAACGAGGAGCACGCGCAGGATCGGGGCGATGCGATTACGGGCGGTGAGATGGTGGTGCGTCGAAGCCCCACCGACACGCCACCCGCCCCGCTGGTGGTGGATTCCCCGCATAGTGGCCGGATCTATCCGGCTGATTTCCGGCCGGCCGTGTCCCACGGGCTCCTCAAGGGGGGCGAGGATCGTTTTGTCGACGAGCTGTTTGGCGCCGCGCCGTTGCATGGCGCCGTGATGATCGCCGCCCGTTTCGCCCGCACCTATATCGACCCGAACCGCAGCCTGGCGGAGATGGAGCCGGAACTCGTGGAGGGCTCGTGGCCCTGGCCCGTGGCCGAAACCGAACACACCCGGCTCGGGGTCGGACTGGTGTTCCGCAAGATCGGAGCGGGCGTCGACATCTACGATCGGGAGCTTTCCTTCCAGGAGGTCAGACACCGCATCGAGACGTGCTGGCAGCCCTATCACGACGCGCTGTCGGAGGCGATCGAGGCAACGCATTCGCGCAGCGGACTCGTCTTCCATCTCAACTGCCATTCGATGGAGCCGGTTGGCGACGAGCTGTCGCCCGATCCCGGTGTCGTGCGCCCCGACTTCGTCCTTGGAGACCTTGAGGGGAGGTCGTGCGCACCGGAGTTTTCCGCGTTCGTCGCAGATGTTTTGCGCCGATTGGGCTACACGGTGGCGCTCAACGACCCCTATAAGGGCGCAGAGCTCGTCGAGCGCTACGGCGATCCGATACGTCAGCGTCACAGCTTGCAGATCGAGGTCAATCGCGGTCGATACATGGATCTCGACAGCCGGGAGAAGAATGCGGGCTTCGCGAGCCTAGAACGCGATCTCTCCCGCTTGCTCGCCGAGCTGTGCGAGTATGCGCGCAACAAGGAACGATCGCTATGATACGGATCGCGGTTCTTGACGATTATCAGCAGGTCGCACGCAGGATGGCCGACTGGGACAGCCTGGGCGAGGACTGCAAGGTCGACTTCTTTCACGAGAACATCCCCGCCGAATCAGCCGGCGACGTCCTGGGCCCCTATGACGTCTTGTGCCTGATGCGCGAGCGTCTACCCATGCCGCGCGCCCTGATCGAGCGCTTGCCCAATCTGAAGCTGATCATCTTCACCGGCGCGCGGCTGCTGACCCTCGACATGGCGGCGGCGACGGGGCGGGGCATCACCGTCTGTCACACCCATCCCGGCGAGTCGGCTCACGCCACCCCGGAGCTTGCATGGGGCCTCATCATCGCCGCGGCGCGCCATATCGGCGAAGAGCATCGGCGCATGCGCGAGGGGCGCTGGCAGGAAACCCTCGGCATGACCCTCCACGACAAGACTCTTGGCATAGTCGGGCTGGGCAAGCTCGGCGGCCGCATGGTGCCGATCGCCAAGGCGTTCGGCATGAAGGTAATCGCGTGGAGCGAGAATCTGACCGAGGAGCGAGCCCGCGAAGCGGGGGCGACGCTGGTCACCAAGAGCGAGCTGTTCGCCCGGTCCGACGTGATCACCGTTCATCTGGTCCTCAGCGAGCGCACGCGCGGTTTGATCGGCGCGTCAGAATTGGCTCAGATGAAGCCCACTGGCATCCTGGTCAACACCTCGCGCGGGCCGATCGTCGACGAGGCGGCGCTGATCGGCGCCCTACGCTCGCGGCAGATCGCGGGCGCCGGTCTCGATGTCTATGATGTGGAGCCCCTTCCGGTCGTCCATCCGCTTCGCGAACTCGACAATGTGACGCTCACCCCGCATCTCGGCTATGTCACCGAGGGCGCGTATCGTCACTTTTTCCACGACATGGTGGAAGGCATCGCTGCCTGGCGGGCTGGTGCCCCGGTGCGCGTGGTGGCGGCGCCGGCGAACTGATCGCATTTCTTCGCCTACGCATACGGAACAGCAGGCCCCTTTCCGCTGTTTTCCATGCCGGAATCTGTGAAAGGAGGGTGAAGGGTGGCGGACAGGTCCGGCGGTGGCAACACGGTCATCGGCGTGGTGCTCGGGGCTATCCTCGTTCTGCTATTGGTCTTCGTCTTCTTCAGTGGCGGCCTGTTCGAGGCCGACGAGCCAGCCGAGGTCGGCGTCGAGGCGGTTGACTCGTGACGCACGTGAATCCTGGACCGCCCTGCACGGTCCGCGCGCCGCACCGTTGCGGGAACCGGCAATGATATGTCTGCGTTCACAAGCATATCAGGAGGCCCAGCGAGCCCTTCGCGGGCGTCATGCCGAAATGGAGGCAGCTACCATGATGAAGACCTTGCTTTCGGGCACCGCCGTCGCGCTTTTTCTCGTCGCCAATCCGGCGTTGGCGCAGACGACGGACGAGCCGAACGACGATCAGATCCAGATCGAGGCGCAGGACGATCAGGACGATTTCGAAGCTCTCGAGGAGGATACGGGCGCCGCCGACCCCGGCGACACCGACGACCCCGAGACCGAGGCCGCCGATCTGGACGACGACGACTTCGACACGGACACCGCGGAGGTCGAGGCGGAGGTTGATGAAGCCGAAGTCGCCGACGAGCCGGCGCGTCCGACCGAGACCTTCCTGACCATGCAGGACGAGGACGATGTGCTCGCCAGCGAGCTGATGAATGCCGACGTCGAGAACCCTCAGGGCGAGACGCTGGGCAGCATCAGCGATGTCGTCATCCACGACGAGCTTGGCATCAAGGCCGTGGTCATTGGCGTGGGCGGTTTCCTCGGCATCGGTCAGAAGAGTGTGGCCGTCAACTATGCCGAGATCGAGCGGGTCCGCGACAATGGCGACGTGACGCTGGTTTTCGCCGCCACCGAGGACGACCTCGATGCGGCGCCCGAGTTCCAGACCCTCGATGACCAGATTGCCGAGGCCGAGCAGCAGGAAATGGAGATGGAGCAGGAGACACCGCCGACCGGACTTGATTGATCCTGCTTCTGAAGTCTCTTCTAGAAGGCGCCCGGCCAACAGGCCGGGCGCCGCAATCATTTCAGGTTCATGCGATGGCGAAATGCTTAATGTTCGACGCCCGTCGTCTGATCAGCGGGATCGCATCCCCCGAAAGATCGCTTATGTCCTGCAGCATCACGGCCAATCCGCCCAGATAGGGGAACAGGGTGACCCGGAACTGTCCCGAAACTTCCCCTGCCGCGAGGTCGATATCGAAGCGGCTTGCGTGCCTTGTCTCCAGGACCTCGCAGCAAAGATCCCAAACACCGTTGGACTTGGCTTGCGGATAGGCGGCCAGGAAATTGGTTCCCACCAGGTCATCCCGGCTGCGGTGGCTCAGACGGCAGGCGCTGTGATTTGCCATCATGATCCGCGCATCATACGGTGTGCCGAGGTCGTCCTCCAGCGGGCGCAGGGCGAACAGCGCATCGGGCGAGGCTTCGACTACGGCGCTGGCCAGCGTGTCCTGCAGCTGGTTCGGCTCGCACAACACAAGGAGCAGCTTTAGATCTCCCTCGGTGGCGACGGGGGCGGCGAGGCTTTCCCAGCTATCGACCGGGACATCGAGGTGGGCGAGATGGACGAGATAGATCGGACGTCCGATGTCCAGGGCTCGGGCGTATTCCCGTTGCAGATAGCCGCGAATTTCGGGAGCAAGATCGTCCGTTGTCCTACCCGTCCGCTCCCTGCCGCTCGCCTTGGCGAGGGCGGCACCGTAATGGAGATAGGCGAAGCGGCCGGTACCGTCTGGCACAAGGATCGAATAATGGGCGGACATCTCCCCCAGGCCCGCCTCCATCAGATCACTCAGAAGCGGAACGCCTTCCGCAGCAAGACCTTGCCATAGGGTGTGAAGCTGCCGGATGCGAGTAGACCGAGCAAGGTGGTCAATATCCGTTTCCCAGCTCTGGGCGGTGAAGCTCATTGCGGACCCTGCTGTCGCTTCGTCGAATGGTTGCTGGAGTGTGACGAGTCGAGTTTGATAAAAGGTTGCAGATTCATACACGCCCGCCGATCTCGCTGCTGCCCCTTCCGAAAGGACGGCGTTCCGGGCTAGAACGGCGGCGAATGTGATCTCTTCCTATGACATAAGGAACAAAACACGCCATGGCGCGGCAGTTCATCTATCACATGCACGGCCTGACCAAGAGCTACTCTGGCGGCAAGAAGGTGCTGGAGAACATCAATCTCAGCTTCTATCCCGACGCCAAGATCGGCGTTCTGGGGCCGAATGGTGCCGGCAAGTCGACGCTGCTTCGCATCATGGCCGGGCTTGACGGCGAGTTTACCGGCGAAGCCTGGATCGCCGACGGCGCGACGCGGGGCTACCTGCCTCAGGAGCCGCAGCTCGATCCCGCCAAGGATGTCAGAGGCAACGTCATGGAGGGCGTGGCCGGGAAGCAGGCGATCCTTGATCGCTACAACGAACTGATGATGAACTACTCCGACGAGACGGCCGACGAGGCGGCCAAGCTGCAGGATGACATCGACCGGCTCAACCTCTGGGACCTCGACAGCCAGATCGAGCAGGCGATGGATGCGTTGCGCTGCCCGCCGGGCGACATGGACGTCAACGTCCTGTCGGGCGGCGAGAGGCGGCGCGTCGCCCTATGCCGCCTGCTGCTCGAGCAACCGGATCTGTTGCTTCTCGACGAGCCGACCAACCATCTCGACGCCGAGACCGTCCATTGGCTGGAGAACCATTTGCGGGAATATCCCGGCGCCATCCTCATCATTACCCATGATCGCTACTTCCTGGACAACGTGACCGGCTGGATACTGGAGCTCGACCGGGGCCGCGGCATCCCCTATGAGGGCAACTACTCGGTCTATCTGGAGAAGAAGGCTAAACGTCTGGAGCAGGAGTCGCGCGAGGATGCCGCGCGGCAGCGCACGCTGGCTCGCGAGCGCGAGTGGATCGCCGCTTCGCCCCGCGCCAGGCAAACCAAATCCAAGGCGCGTCTGCAGGCCTATGACGAACTCCTCAAGCAGAACGAAGAGCGCATGCGTGCCGGCAACGCCCAGATCATCATACCACCGGGCGAACGGCTGGGTGATCTCGTGATCGAAGTGGACGCTGTTACCAAGGGCTATGGTGACCAACTCCTTATCGAGGATCTGAGCTTCACGCTGCCGCCGGGCGGCATCGTCGGCGTCATCGGGCCGAACGGTGCCGGCAAGACCACCCTGTTCCGTATGATCACGGGGCAAGAAAAGCCGGATCGCGGTGAAATCCGCATCGGCGAGACGGTCCAGCTCGGCTATGTCGATCAGAGTCGCGACCAGCTCGATCCCAACAAGACCGTCTGGGAAGAGATTTCAGGGGGCAATGAGGTAATCCAGCTTGGCAAGCGCGAGGTCAATTCGCGCGCCTATGTCAGCGCTTTCAACTTCAAGGGCGGCGACCAGCAGCAGCCGGTCGGCTCCCTGTCGGGCGGGCAGCGCAACCGGGTCCATCTGGCCAAGATGCTCAGGTCGGGCGGCAATGTCATGCTGCTTGACGAACCGACCAATGATCTTGACACCGAGACGCTGTCGGCGCTGGAGGATGCGCTGGAGGATTTCGCCGGCTGCGCCGTGATAATCAGCCACGACCGGATGTTTCTCGACCGGCTCGCCACCCACATCCTCGCCTTCGAGGGCGACAGCCATGTCGAATGGTTCGAGGGCAATTTCGAGTCCTACGAGGAGGACAAGAAGCGCCGGCTCGGCCCTGACGCCGTGATGCCCAAACGAATCAAATACAAGCGGCTGACGCGCGCCTGAGCGGCGTCAAGCCTTGATGAACAGGTGCCGCGGATAGTTGCAGAAGACTTCCGCACCACTTTCGGTAACCTGGAAGGTCTCAGTGATCTCCAGCCCCCAGCTGTCTTTCCAGATCGCGGGGATCAGGTGGAAGCACATTCCGGGCTCAAGCACGGATTTGTCGCCCGGTCTGAGGCTCATCGTACGCTCGCCCCAATCGGGCGGATAGCTCAAGCCGATCGAATAGCCGCACCGGCTTTCCTTTTCGATGCCGTGCCGGGCCACTGCCTTGCGCCATGCCGCCTCGACGTCCTCGCAGGTGGCGCCGGGGCGAGCGGCGTCGAGCGCTGCCTCGATGCCCTGTAGCACAGCTTTCTCAGTGTCGAGCACCTCCTGTGAAGGTTGGCCGAGGAAGATGGTGCGCGACAGGGGGCAGTGATAGCGCCGGTAGCATCCGGCAATCTCGAAGAAGGTGCCTTCGTGAGGTCTGAACGGCTCGTCCGACCAGGTCAGATGCGGAGCGGCGGCGTCCATGCCGGACGGCAGCATCGGAACGATGGCCGGATAGTCGCCGCCATACCCGTTCACCCCACGGATCTGAGCATGATAGATCTCGGCGACGAGGTCGTTCTTGCGCATCCCCGGTTCCACCAGCTCCAGGATTCGGGCGTGCGTCTTCTCGACAATGCGGGCGGCGCGCCGAATATACTCGATCTCCCGGTCCGACTTCACCGCGCGCTGCCAGTTCACCAGGCCGGTCGCGTCGGCAAAGCTGGCGTTCGGCAGGAAGCGCTGCAGGGCGGCATAGGCGGCGGCCGAGAAATAGTAATTGTCCATCTCCACGCCGATGGCGCCGCGTCCCCAGCCGCGGTCCGTAATGTGCTGGGCGAGCAGATCCATCGGATGGCGCTCGCGCGACTGAACATAGTGATCGGGATAGCCGATGATGGCCTTCTCGCCCATGAAGACGGTGCGACGGGCACCGTTGGCATCTTGCAGGCGGCCATACCAGAGGGGGTCGCCGGCCAGCGGCAGCACCACGCATTGATGGACATAGAACGACCAGCCATCATAACCGGTGAGCCAGTGCATGTTGGACGGATCGCTGACGATGAGCAGATCGAGTCCGACCCGCTCCATCTCCCGCCGGGTGCGGGCAATCCGCGCCTCGTACTCGTTTATGTCGAAGTTGAGCCTGGGCCCGCCCATCGATTACTCCACTACAAACGCTTTATCGCGACGCCGCCGCCGCCCGGTCGCGGGCGAAGGCGGCGATCGCTGTGTCCTGAACGCCCGTGCCGGTCAAGTCGCAAATGGTGATGTCCTGCGGTGCGCTGCGACCAGGTTTCAGGCCGGCGATCACCTCGCCGAGCTCGGGCCACCCGGTCTCGTCCGGAACCGCCCCGGCGGCGATGGCGTGATGAAGCTCGCCGATCACCCGGCACTGGCTCACGCGATCGGCGACATAGACGTCGGCGCGGGCGATCGCGGCGGGCGCGATCTCGTTCTTGTGCTCGGCGTCCGAGCCCATGGCGGTGAGGTGGAGGCCGGGGTGCAGCCAGTCCGGCTCGACCAACGGCGTCCGGCTGGGCGTGGTGGTAACCACGATATCGGCCCCGCGTACGACCTCCTCGGCGCTGGTCGCCGGCGTCACCGGAATGCCAAGCTGCGAGCTCATCTCCGAGGCACAGGCGGCCGCCTTGCCGGCGTCGCGCGCCCACAGATGAGCCTGCTCGATGGCCCGCACGCGGGTGAGCGCCTCGAGCTGGAGCCGCGCCTGGACGCCGGCGCCAATAATGCCGGCGACACGGGCATCCTCGCGGGCGAGCCAGCGGGCGGCCACGGCGCCGGCCGCGGCGGTGCGGACATCGGTCAGATAGCCGCGATCGAGGAGGAGGGCCTCAAGCAGCCCTGTCCGTGCGCTGAGGACCACCATCAGGCCGCTGACGCTCGGCAGACCAAGCTTGGGGTTGTCGAAGAAACCTGGGCTGACCTTGATGGCGAAGCTGTCGAGCCCGGGCACGTAGGCGGTCTTGACGTCGACCTCGCCATTGTTCTCGGCGATGTCGAGGCGCAGGACCGGCGGCATGACGACGCCGCCTGCCGCCAGCTTGGCAAAGGCCTGCTCGATGCATGCGATGGCGGCCTCGTCGAGCGGCACCAGCCGTCGCAGTTCGGCTTCCGAAAGGATGGCCACGTCGTCGCTCATGGGCTGCTGTTCCCGACGATCTCGTGATGGGTCGAGATGTCGATATTGCGGCCTGACAGCACCAGAGCGGTCGGGCCGGCGGGGCGGATTGCGTTGCTCAGCACGGCGGCGATCGTCACCGCGGCGGCGCCTTCGAGCACCACCCCCTCCTTGCGATAGGCGTGCCGGATTCCTTCGGCGATCTCGTCCTCCTCCAAGAGCACCACCTGGTCGACCAGATCGCGAATCAGGGCGAAGGTGTGGCGGTTGTCGAGCCCGATCCCGCCCCCCAGAGAGTCCGCCAGGGTGCGCGTCTCGGTAACCGGCACCGGCTTGCCCGCTTGTAGGCTGGCATGCATCGCCGCGCCGCGCTTCATGGTGACGCCGATGATCTGTGCATCGGGCCGCGCAGCGCGCACGGCAAGGGCGATGCCGCCCAGAAGCCCACCGCCGGACAGGGGAACGATGACGGTCGCCAGTTCGGGCAGATCCTCGACGAGCTCCAGCCCGATCGTTCCCTGCCCGGCGATGACGTCGCGGTGGTCAAAGGGCGGAATGTAGGTCAGGCCTTCCGCCTCGATGAGGCGAGTGGCCTCTTGCTCCGCCTCGTCCTGGCTGGCGCCGGCGATATGTATTTCGGCGCCAAGTGCGCGGATGGCGGCGATCTTGTTGTCCGGAACCAGTGTGGACATGCAGATGACCGCGCGCAGGCCGAGCTGCCGGGCGGCGTGGGCCAGACCGCGACCGTGATTGCCTGTCGAGACGGCGATGACGCCGCGCTCGCGCTCGGCCTCGCTGAGATTGAGCAGGGCGTTGGTGGCGCCACGTAGCTTAAACGCGCCGGTGATCTGAAGCTGTTCGTGCTTGAGGTGAACCGGCGTCCCCGCAGCCGCGCTGAGCGGCTCCGAGGCCAGGAGCGGCGTGCGGGAGACGTGGCCGGCGATGGTCTGCTGCGCCGCCAGCACATGTGAAACATCGAGGCCAGCCGTCATACTCGCAAACCCTGCGCTTTCCCCTACTGGAACGCCAGTTGCGGCAGGAACAGGGCAATCTGCGGGAAGGCGATCAGCAGGCCCGCCGAGGCGATCAGGATGAAGATGAAGGGTGGCGTACCCTTGATCACGTCGAAATAGGGTCGTCGGAAGACGGCCATCGCCGTGAACAGATCGCAGCCAAAGGGCGGTGTCGCTGAGCCGATCGCCACCTGCAGCGTGACCAGCGTGCCGACTAGCACCGGATCGAGACCGGCTATGGCGACGAGCGGTGCGAACAGCGGGGTCAGGACGAGGATGACGACGATCGGGTCGACGAACATGCAGCCAATGAAGTAGGCCACGCAGATCGCCACTAGGATCATGATCGGCCCGGCCTCGTGCAGCCCCAGGCCGGCGATGACGGCCTGCGGGATCTGGCCAAACGAGATCACCCAGGAGAATGCCGCGCCGGCACCGACCAGGATGAACACCACCGAGGTGATCAGTCCGGTGGAGACCGCGATGGAGGGGATGTCGCGCAGCTTGACGGCGCGGAACACCAGCACCTCCAGGATGAAAGCATAAATCACCGAGACAGCAGCCACTTCGGTGGGGCTGAAATAACCGGTATAAATGCCGCCGACGATGATGACAGGGAACAACGAAGCCGGCCCGGCCCGCTTCAGCGTTGCGAGGCGCTCGCCCCAGCTGGCGCGCGGCTGAGTCGGTATGTCGTTAACCTTCGCATAGATCCAGCAATAGATCGTGAAGAACAGCAGGATCATCAGCCCCGGCCCGATCCCGGCGAGGAAAAGTGCGGCGATCGAGGTCCCGGAGACGACGCCGTAGACGATCATCCCGATGGACGGCGGGATGAGGAAGGCGATGTCGCTCGCATTGACAATCAGGGCAAGGGAAAAGCTATCGGAATAGCCCGCCCGGAGCATCTTCGGCCGCAGCGGGCTGCCCATTGCGACCACGGTGGCCTGGGTCGAGCCGGAGACGGCGCCGAACATGGTGCAGCCCACGGCGGTGGTGATGGCCAGTCCGCCGCGCACATGGCCGACCACCGACATGGCCAGATCGATCAGCCGGTCCGCGGTGCGGCCCTTGGTGACGATGTCGGCGGCCAGAATGAACATCGGCACCGCGATCAGGGCGGTGGGCTCGATGCCACTCGTCATCTGCTGAATGATGATTTCCGGCCGAAGCCCCGGCAGGAAGAAGAACAGGCCGACCATAGCCGCGGCAATCAGCGGCACCAGCATGGGAAAGCCCATCAGGAGCAGGATGAGCATGATGATGAAGATGGTGATTCCCATGGCTCCCGCTCCTCAGGGCGACGATGGTTCGTCGATTTTGGTGTCGGGCACGGTGGGTGCCAGATACACCTCGTCGCGCAGGAAGTTCGTGATTGCAGCGAACATGAACTGAAGACCGGTGAGAAACAGCCCGACGGGCACCACCGAATAGAGGATCCAGGAGGGTACCCTCAGGGAGGGCGTGACGCGTCCGATGGCGGCCATGCTGAAGACCCTGTCGATTGCGTATTTGGTCAGCATGAACAGGATTATCGCCGTGGTCAGGCACATCACCACGACGAGCACCTTCCGGCTGCGGTCGGACAGCATGTCGGAAAAGGCGGACATCCGGATATGCCGGCCCATCCGCGCCGCGGTACTCGCGCCGATGAAGGTCACCAGCACGATCAGGAACCGGTTGAGCTCCTCGGTGAAGAAGACGCTGGTATTGAATCCGACCCGCGCAACGACATTGGCGCAAGTGTTCAGCGCCATCGCCAGGACGGCCGAGGCGAGAATAAACTTTTCCACTTTTGCCAAGCCATGATCGAAGCCGTGAAGCCAATCCATGGCTCGGCTGGACAGACTGTCGGGCACGTTCGAGCCTCCCCCCGGTCAGCGGAACCGGACCTTAATCCCCCTACGCGGCATCGTTACAGGACAATTCGGGCCGGTCAATCGCTACATTGACATGAAGCAATCTCATGAGAACTCGGTAGCATTAATTGCGGGGAACTTCGAGAATGTCGCCGACATTATCGACAGCGCCCGGCGCAGCTCGTCGTCGTCGATCGCTCCGCCGATGCAAACCCGCACCGCCTTCGGCCGCACCGTGGGCGGCACCATGAAGGGATCGGCGGCGGTGACCGCCACCCCGCGGTCGCGCAGTTCAAGGACGAGACTTTCCTCGTCCCAGTGATCTGGCACCCGGACCCAGGCCGCCGGCGCCCTCGGATGGCTGCTCAGCACATGGTTGCCGAGGAGGTCGCTGACGGCTTCCTGGCGCAACGCCAGCGCCTTGCGCTGAATCGCGATCAGTTCCTCCAGCGTGCCTTCGACGATCCAGCGTGCCGCCATCTCGGCGAGCAGCGCCGGCGACATCCAGCCGGTCACCCGCAGGACGCTGCCCGTCCGGATAGTCAGTCTGGACGGCACCACGAGATATCCGGTGCGCAGGCCCGAGGCGATCGCCTTCGTGAAGGAGGTGCAATAAAAGCCCAAATCGGGGATCATGCCAGCGACCGACGGTAAGGGCTCGTCGAGCAGCGCGCCAAATACGTCGTCCTCGATGACAAACACACCGTAGCGCCGCGCGATATCGGCAATGGCCGTCCGCCGCTCGGCATCGGCCAGATGCATGGTCGGGTTGGAAAAGGTTGGCGTGCAGACCAGCGCGCGCACCGAATGCTCCCGGCACGCCCGCTCGAATGCGTCCGGCAGGATGCCATGGCGATCCGTCGGCAGCCCGCGCAACGCGAAACCGAGAATATGGGCGCAGCCGATCACGCCGTGATCGGTCAACCCCTCGGTCAGCACGACATCGCCGTTCTGAACCACGGTGGCAAGCGCGAGGAAGATACCCTGTGAGGCCCCGCTCGTGATGATCAGCCGTTCGGGCTCGACATCGAGGCCGAACCGCTTGAGCCAGTTGGCGCCGATGGTGCGGGGCTCGTCGAGTCCGGCGATCGGACGGCAGGGCCGGAACCAATTGCTCGGCTCTTCGTGGGACAGGGCTGCCAGCAGCGTGCCCACCGTCCGGCCGTGGTGCTCGGTGTAGACGCCGCGGATCGTCGACAGGTCGATCATGCCGGTCTGACGCTTGTCGAGCATGAAGCGGGCCGCGCTGTCGGTGACGCGTCCGGTCACGAAGGTACCACGGCCGACCTCGCCGCGCAGATAGCCGCGCCGTTCGAGTTCCTTGTAGGCGGTGCCTACCGTCTGGACGCTCACGCCGAGGCGAGTCGCCAGCGCCCGATGGGTCGGCATCCGGGCTCCCGGGGCCAACTCGCCGTTTTCGATCGCGGTCATGATCGCCCCGGCCAGCCCCTTGTGCTTGGGCTGGCCGCGGTCAAGACGCTCGAACTGTGGAAGCCATTCCCCCACGACGCGCTTTCCGAATGCATTAGAACAATCCCATTATTGACATGTTTCATTCACTGGGCAAGCTTGGAGCTGGGCCGGTCGAAGGACGGCACCGATATTGCGCGCCGTTGACAGCGCCCGGCCTGTCGCGGCGCTTGTCAGCACAGGTGGGCGGGAACCACGGAGGTGAACAGATGGCAAAGTCATTGAGTTATCTCGCCATTGCAGCGATTGCGGGCGGACTGGCAATTGGTCCGGCCGTAGCGCAGGAAGAATGGCGTTTTGCACATGAGGAGAATCCGGACGACGTCCAGGACTACTACGCACAGGAATTCAAGCGGCTGGTGGAAGAGCGCACCGACGGCGAGGTCACGGTAACGATCTATACCTACGGTCAGCTCGGCACCGAGGACGATCTGACCGAGCTTACCGCTTCCGGTGCGATTCAGTTCTCTAACGCCTCGCCCGGCCATCTCGGCACCTATGTGCCCGAGGTCCAGGTTCTGCTCGTTCCCTATCTCCTGTCCGACGATCCCGACGTCAACAAGGAGGTGCTGACCAACAGTGAGGCGCTCTACGAGGATCTTGCCTCGGACTTCCAGGCGCGCGGCCTGACGCTCTACTCGGTCTATCCCGAAGGCGAGATGGTCTGGACTTCCAACGAGCCGATCCGCTCGCCGGAGGACCTCGACGGGCAGCGCTTCCGGGTGATGACGTCGCCCATCCTCATCGAGGCCTACGATGCTTTCGGCGCCGATCCGATCGCCACGCCTTGGGGAGAGGTCTATAGCGGCTTGCAGCTCGGCATGCTCGATATGCAGGTCAATCCGATCTTCTTTATCGAGAGCGCGGCCTTCTACGAGGTGCAGGACTATCTGATCTGGACCGGCGAGCAGGAATATACGACCACGGTGGTCGCCAACAACGCCTTCTGGGAAGGACTATCCGACGAGCGCCGCGAGATGCTGATCGAGATTCGCGAGGAGTTGGCCGACTTCATCTTCGACGAGCAGAAGCGCTTGAACGAGGAAAGCGCCGAGCGCATCAAGGAATCGCGTCCCGAGATCGAGTATATCGTGCTCGATGACGAGGAGCGCGAGGCATTCCGCGAGCGGGCGGAACCGTTGGCCGATCGGCTGGTCGAGATCGCCGGCGGCAACAGCGCGGCGATCCTCGACAAGCTGCGCGACGAGATCGCCGCTGCCGAGGCCGCTAACTGACGCGGGGTGATCGCCCGAATGATCGAGCCCCTGTGAACGAGGCTCTATCCTGCGCCGCGCGGCACCTGTCGCGCGGCGCTTGCCTGTACAGGTGAGCGCGCCATGCTCAAGCTCGATGGCATCGACCTGCGTATTCTGTCGGCATTGCAGCGCGACGGACGTATGACCAAGCTCAAGCTCGCCGAAGCGGCGAATCTGTCGCCATCGGCCTGCTGGAGCCGGCTGGAACGTCTCGAGAAAGCCGGGATCGTGGCCGGCTATGCGGCGCGGATCGACCTCGGCGCCATTGTGCGCGTCGAAACGGTATTGACCGAGATCACACTGACCCGCCACAGGCAGGGCGATTTCGACAGCTTCGAGCGCTACGTGGCAAAGGTGCCTGAGATCGTCGAGTGCCATGCCACGGGCGGCGGAATCGACTATCTGGCCAAGTTCATCGTTTCCGACATCGAGCGCTATCAACGCCTCATGGACGACCTGCTTGAGGCGGGGATCGGCATCGAGCGCTATTTCACCTATGTCGTCACGCGCACGGTAAAGCAGGGCGGGCCGCTGCCGCTTGAGGCCTTGCTTGGCGAGCGCTGAAGCGCTGCCTCATTCCGACAATGCCTTGAGCAGAATATCGTCGGAGCGGCGCCGGATCTCGTCATCACGGCGCATGTAGTAGCCGCGCGGGCTTGCCGACATGGTTATGGCCAGTGTGCGGGTGGCGCCGCCGCTGATCAGCATTCCAGAGCGCTCGTCGCGAATCGTGCCGTCGGCCGAGACATGCATGCGGCAGGCGGCGATGTTGAACTGAACGAAGCTGCGCTTCGTCTCCGCGCTGTCCCATTGGTGAAAGGCGTTGGGGAAGACTATCTCGTTCACCTGCGATCCGCCGCGCCGGAGGTCTGCGGCAATCTCCCGGCTTCGCTCGAGATCGACGTTGCCGTCCTTTCCACCCTGCATGATGGTCACGGGAGCGCCACTAGTGCGCACGTTTTCCAGGCGCGGGACGGTGCATCCGTAAAGCGACACATGGCCAGCGAACCGAAGACCGTCGGGCAGAAACACCCGGGAGAACTGCTCGTGTGCCGACAGGACACTGATCATCCCGCCATAGGAAAAGCCGACAATGTATATCCGGGCGGGATTCACCTCGGCATGCGCTGCCAGATAACGCAGGCCGGCATAGGCATCGGACAGGATCATCGATTCGCTGACTTCGAGGGCCCTCATAGGTTCGGGATGCTGATCGGTGCCCCGCGACTTGAAGCTGTCGATGACAAGGCCAACATAGCCGAGCTCAGCAAACCAGCGCGCATAGCGTCGTTCGCGTGGATCGCGGACGCCGCCAAGCCCCTGGGAGAAAACGATCGCCGGCGCGCAAACGGGGTTGGAGGGAGCATAGAGTTCTGCTTGAACGGAGAATGTCGGTGGTTCCCCCGCTACGGGCAGGTCCTTGATAAGGAACGGGTTCCAGGAGGGAACCTCGACCAAGCGCGGTGCGATACTATGCTCGGTTGCGGCGTCCAGCATGGGCGATAAACGCCCCTTCCTGCAGCGGGTTCCCGGCGCACAGGCAGTTTGCGCCCTGAGCCATATCCCGAATAACGGGTCGATCCCCTCCGAAGACGAAGTGCGCGTCGGCAATTTGACGCAAGACCGAGCTTTTTTCGAACGGCATCGATGCCCGCCCGAGGACACATGCCCCGGATGGAAGGGACCCGGCTCAGGCCGTCGCCACCTCGTAGCGGTCGGCATGGGCGCGTAGGCCGGCCAGGAGTTCCTGATCGTGGATTACACGGGGTACCTTGTTCTGCCCGCCCAGCCTGCCGCGGCTGCGCATCCAGTCGGCAAAGCAATCCGGCCCCACCACCATCACGTGCGGTGGCGCCATGCCGAAATCCTCGTGCCGATGCGTCTCGTAGTCCGCGTTGGACTCGCTGAGCCGACGGTCGATTTCGTTGGCGAGCGCATCCGGGCCGCCTTGCAAATCCTTTGGCTCGCGCAGCTCGATCACGAACAGATGCCGCCCGCGCGCATCGACCGCATCCGGGAACAGCGGGCCGACCGCGAACTCCGAGACCTCTCCGCGCAGGGCATCGACGGCGTCGATTACCGCGCCCTCGATCTCTTCCCCGCTGAGATGCTCGCCGAAGGCCGACAAGTAGTAGGAGGTGCGCCCTGTGACCAGCAGGCGGGGTGGATCGAGGCTGACAAAGCGCACCGTGTCACCCAGCACATAGCCCCATACGCCGGCGCAGCTCGACAGCACGATGGCGTAGTCGCGGCCGGGTTCGACATTGCTGATCCAATGTCGGGTAGGGGTCGGCGAGTCGAGTTCCTCAACGGGCACGAATTCGTAGAAGATCCCGGTATCGAGCAATACGCGCAGGCCATCCTCCGGGCCGCGATCGGCCAGTGCGATGAACCCCTCGCTCGCCGGGTAGACCTCGCGCAGCTCGGCATGACTGCCTTCGAGCCACGCCTCGAATACATGCCTGTAGGGCCGGAAGTTCAGGCCGCCATGGACCAGCATTTCAAGATCGGGATAGAGCTCGACCAGTCGGCGTGGACGGCCGGTCAGAGTGGTCAGGCGTTCCAGGAACAGAAGCACCCAGCTCGGCGTTCCGGCCAGCGTCGTGATCTTCTCCGCCAACGAGGCCCGTCCGGTCTGCTCGATCTTGCGTTCCCAGTTCTCCTCGCGGGCCATGGACTCGTCGGGAAAGACGAACGGCTCTCCCCAGGACGGCACCTCGTGGCGCGAGATGCCGGTCAGATCCCCGCCCTTGACGCCGTTGCCCAGTTCCTCGAGATCGATGCTGCCGCCGAGCAGGAAGTTCTTGCCGCCCAAAATGCGACTGCTTGGCCTGTTGGATACATGGTGAACCAGCAGATCGAGTCCGGCACGCGTGTTGGAGCGTACCATCTCTCTCGTGACCGGAATGTATTTTGTGCGGCCGGTCGAGGTGCCCGAGGTCAGCGCGAAATAGGGAATGCGACCGGGCCAGCTTGCGTCGGTCACATCGGGGAAGGTCGGCTTCCAATACTCGTCCCAGAAGGCCGCATAGTTGCGCAAGGGAACCCGGGCCTGAAAATCGGCCACCGAACGGATGTCGTCGAAGCCGTGATCACGACCAAAACGGGTGGCACGGGCCCGTTTGACGAGTGACAGGAGCTGACGCTCCTGTGTCGCGCCGGCGCGCTGTCCTGCCAGACGCTTCATTCGCCAGCGCGCATAAAGACGCAAGATCGGTGTGGCGTCGAATGGCAGTTTCATGCGCTCAGTCAGCCTTTTTTCGGCGTCAGGGTCGTCAGGTGAGGAAATTCGCTTCGTACCGTTTCAATCCGCAGCGGGACCCGGATATGGGCCGCACTGTCCCACAGGGGAAGGTGATCCATGAAGGTCGTACTGCCGAGCCAGCCATCCTGCCCTCCCAGCAGTACAAAGTAGTTGGCGTCAAGATCCGACATGTCCGAGATGTGGCGGGCGTCCTGCCCGAACCGGACCCTGTGCCGGCTGCCGGAGAAGCCGTGCGCTGTCTTCATCAACGTCTCGTTGTTTCCCGATGCCCCCCGCTCCAAAAACACGTAGCGGCGCCCCGCCAATGGCAGCATCGCAAAGGCGTGGGCAAGCCTCAGGCGGTGCATGTCGCCCCAGGTGCCAAGGCGGGAGAAGCGCCGCGCAGCCGCCGCCACCGCCTCGCCCAGCGGCGTCTGGAGTGCCTGCCTGTCGATCTGGTCGAGATCGCGGCGGAGCAGCGAAAATTGGTCCCATGTCGCCGAATAGAGCTGCGCGCCGATCCTGCCGTGCAGTTTCCCGACAAGGTGAAAGCTCAGGAGTTCGAATGCGAGAGCACCCGTCGACTCCGCGCGATAGGTTCCGTCCCACTCGCGCAGGGCATCGATGAGAGGGGCGGCCTGCCCGTTGGGCGTTTCGGGCAGATGCTTGGCCAGCGCATAGGCCAGGAGGTCCCGCAACTCGCGGGCCGATGCCGAGGTGACATCGGTCTGCAGCCGGGCGAGGTCTGAGACGGAAAAGCTGTCGCCATTGGACAGAACGTCGCGCAAGCGGCGAACCCGGTCGTCCGGCGAGAAGAACAGGCTCAGCGACACGTCGGACGGCGGCGGCGCGTTGTTGGCCGAGGCGACGAAGCCCTCCGGCGGATCCCAGATATTCGGCAGGTCCCGGCTGGAGACGAAGCTTGCCCAGTGGTCAAGCGCCTCCGCGCCGCTGATGATGTCCTTAGGTGGCTCGTGCGGGCGCCGCGGCAAGGTGGCGGCGATTGCCTGGCCGATATGGCCCTCAGCGTCGGCATAGATCATGTTGAGGCCGGGAATCGCGTAGCCGTCGAGCGCGGACAGAAAGTCCTGCCAGCTCCGCGCCTTGGCGATATTCAGGAATGGGGTCACTTCGTCGCTGGCCCGATGGCCCATCCAGTGCAGGGCGACCGGTGAGTCGCGCCCCATGCGCAAGAGCCGCGCATCGGAAATCACGGGGCCGAACGCGCTGTCGCGGATACGGACCTTGCGGTTGCGCCCCCAGCGGACGCGGATCGTGGTCTCCCGGCTGCTGAGGCCGTTCCCCGGCACGCTCGTCAAATCGACCAGCTCGCTACTTGCCCCGTGCAGGCTGGTCCCGCCCCAGGCCATCCACGGGCTACGCCCGAGCCCCATCAGTGGCACGCCGGGCACCATCATGCCGACTGCGTGATAGGATGGCGATTTCATGCCCAGGATGATCCAGTTGTTGGGAAGGCTGATCGACAGATGCGGGTCGTTGGCGATCATCGCCGCGCCGTTCGCTGTGCGGCCGGGGGCGATAGCGTAGGCATTGCTGCCGCTGCGTCCGAAGCCCTCCAGCAGGCCCTCCAGCGCATCGTTCGAGCCGGCCACGCTGGGGGGCTGGATGGTGGGTTCACTCATCAGCCGTTCCCACATATCGCTCCATTCCGGCCGGCGCCGAAGCTTGAGAAGCCGCATCCACACCTTCCAGGTGAAGTCGAGCGAGGCGAGACGGCTGACCGCGAGCAGATCGCTGAAGCTCCATTGTTCAGGCCGGACCCCCAATACTTCGAACTCGTAGGGCGGTCTTGTCAGGCCCGCGATGTGCCAGTTGATGCCGGCCCGGAAGGCGTCCAGCCATTCCCGCGATTCCGACGGCAGCACAGTCTCGACCGCGGCGCCGGCCCGCCGGAAGTCGAGCACCCTGAGGGCGTGGTCGGAGCTGGCCGCCATCGGGCCGACCACCTCGGCGAGCCGGCCCAGCGCAATGCGGCGCATGAAGTCGATCTGCGCCAGCCGCAGATGGGCATGCACGACGCCGAGTCCGGTGGCCAGATCGCTGTCGTGACTGGCCTCGATGAAGGGGATGTGGTGCTCGTTCCAGTAGATCCGAACCGGCTCGCGCACAGGCGCGCCGGCGAGCGACAGTGAGGCTAGGCGCTCTTCCAGCGCGATCTGCCGCGGCGCGCCGCGCCGCAGCATGGCGGTGGTAAGATAGGCGACGAAGGTCGCCGCCCCCGCCCCCGAAGTGAGCCGGCGAAGCAGATCCGAGACAGTGGCGCTCGATCGACGTGCGGTGCTGTCAGCCTTGCCGGTCATCAAACCGGAAACTTTGCCCCTCTGCGGCGCATGATAGTTCCCCCTCCCGAACGCTGGCCGGACCGGTACGGTTCCATCGGTGAAAGCCATGCCAGGATATGGCGCGCTCGTTTCCGTCCCGGCGCGGCGTTTTCCTCAGGTTTCGAAGAATACCGTTTCGCTAGCCCCCCCGAGATGAATGTCGAAGACGTATGATCCGTCCCCTTCGGCGTTGGCGATCAGTGTTGCACGTCGTCCGTCGTCCTCCACGAGGCCAAGGACCGGGTCGCTGTCGTTGAGCGGCTCATGGGCGAAATAGACCCGGGTCACGAGCTGCTTAAGCAGGCCGCGCGCGAACAGGTTGACGAGAATATGGGGCGCCTGGAGCGTATTGCCTGGCCCGGCCACCGGCCCCGGTTTGATGGTTCGGAACGTGTAACAGCCGCGCTCGTCGCTCGCGCAGCGGCCGAACCCGTGAAAGGTGGGGTCGCGGGGCCTGTCCTGATGATCGTCCGGATGGTCGTATCGGCCTTCGGCATCGGCCTGCCAAATCTCGATCATGGCGTCGGGGACAGCGCGACCTTCGCCGTCGAGGACCCGGCCACGCAGGGTGATGCGCTGGCCGCGGGTCTGGGGCGAGGCCAGCTCGCTCACCGTGTGATCGTCGGTCAATGCGTAATGGAAGAACGGACCGACTGTCTGCGAGGGCGTCAGGCCGGCCATCGTCACGCCTCCATGGGGGTGGCGCGGCGTCCGCGCAGCACGATATCGAAGCGATATCCGAGCGCCCATTCGGGAACCGTCGCTTCGAGGTCGAAGCTGGCTACGAGGCGCTCGCGCGCCCGCGGGTCGGGTACCGAATTATAGATCGGGTCGAGCGGCAGCAGCGGGTCGCCCGGAAAATACATCTGGGTGACCAGGCGGGTCACAAAGCTGGGCCCGAACAGTGAAATGTGGATGTGGGCGGGCCGCCAGGCGTTGTCGTGGTTCTTCCAGGGATAGGCGCCCGGCCGGATCGTGACGAAGCGGTAGTTGCCCTGACTGTCGCTAACAGCCCGCCCGGCGCCTGTGAAATTGGGGTCGAGGGGGGCGGGGTGCTGGTCGAGCTGGTGGATGTATCGCCCCGCAGCATTCGCCTGCCAGATTTCGAGCAGCGTGTTCGGGACCGCCCGCTCGTCTTCGTCGATGACCCGGCCCCACACGATGATCCGCTCGCCGAGCGGCGCCCCGGCGTGCTGGGTGGTGAGGTCGGCCTCCGCCGTACGCACCGCCTCGTGTCCGTAAACCGGCCCGGTGACCTCGCTCAGTGTGTGCGGAATCGGAACCAACGGACGGCGCGGCACCCGCACCGGGTTCGAGCGATAGTCGGGGAACGGATGCGTGGGCATCGCGCCCTCGGGGATGGGGCGATAGCCGGGAACGTCGCTCATGGCGGACCACAGCTCATGCGGCTTCGCCATGGGCGCGCCTGGTGCGCTCCTGAAGGTCTCGCAGCGTTGCCAGCTCATGGGCGCTTGGAGCCGGGGTCTCGGACAGCGCCTCGGCGAACCGTGCCGGCCAGCCCGTCCTCTCGGTGACGGCCTCGCGGGTGACGCCGGGATGCAGCGCGGTGACGACGAGTTCCCGGCTTTCCGGGTCGGGCTCCATCACGCAGAGATCGGTGAAGACCTGCGTCGGCCCCTGGGTGTGCAGCCCCATCTGGCGGCGGTGCTCGCCGCCCTCGCCGTGCCCCAGCGAGGTCACGAAATCGAGCCGCTCGACAAAGCTGCGTTCCGACTGCGCCATGATGATCAGGACCCGGCCGCAATGGGTGGCGATTTCGGGCGCGCCGCCGCCGCCCGGCAGTCGGACCTTGGGGCGATCATAGTCGCCGATGACCGTCGTGTTGAGATTGCCGAACCGGTCGATCTGCGCCCCGCCGAGAAAGCCGAGCGTGATCCGCCCGCCCTGCAGCCAGTAGCGGAACATTTCCGGCACCGACACCGTCGTCCGGGCGGTCTCGCACAGCTCGCCGTCGCCGATCGACAGCGGTAGGACATTGGGACGCGTTCCGATCGTCCCGGACTCGTAGATCAGCGTGACGTTCGGCGCGTGTGTCAGCCGGGCGAGATTCGCCGCGCCAGACGGGGCCCCGATGCCGACGAAGCAGACATCGTCGTCCCTCAGCGCGCGCGCTGCCACCACCGTCATTATTTCGCTTGCCGTGTAGTCGGTCACCGAACCGGTCTCCCTTATTCGCGCGGCGCTCAGGCGGCGCGCCCGGCCTGGGTCGCGAAGTCCTCCGGCCTCTTGCTGAGGACATTGTCCTTCATCCACGCCAGAAAGCTGTCGCGGTCGCGCGAAATCGCGTCCCAGGCTTTGTAATGGGCATTGTCGCGGCTGTAATAGCCATGGGCATAGGATGGGTGGGCGCCGCCCGGCACCAGAGCGATCGCGGTCACGGTCCAGAACGGCAGAAATGTCGCGTTAGGATGCACGTCGGTAAGGTCGTCGACCACCTCCTCAACGGTCACGATGGCGCGTTTTGCCGCCAGCACCGCCTCCTTCTGCACCCCCACGATACCCTCAATCAGCACATTGCCCTCGCGGTCGGCCCGCTGGGCATGGACGATCGCGACATCGGGTCGCAGGGCCGGCACCGCGCTGAGCACTTCTCCCGTGAACGGGCAGGTCACGCTGCGAATGTTCCCGTTCACCTTCGCCAGATCGCTGCCCAGATAACCGCGAAGGATCGCGCAGGGCAGCCCCGCCGCGCCGGCGTCATAGGCGTTCGCAAGAGCGGCATGGCTGTGTTCTTCCACGTCCAGCGGCGTGGGCCAGCGATTTTCGACCGCATCGCGGAACCGGTGAAGCGACCCCACGCCGGGATTGCCGCCCCACGAGAAGACCAGCTTGTCCGCGCATCCCATTCCGATCATCTGGTCATAAATCAGATCCGGCGTCATGCGGATGAGCGTCAGTCTGCGGCGGCCCTGGCGAATGATCTCATGCCCCGCGGCAAAAGGGATCAGATGGGTGAACCCCTCTAGGGCGAGGGTATCGCCATCGGCAACATTGGCTTCGATCGCGGACGCCAGGTCGGTGTGTCGTATCATGCGTCAACCTTGTTCTTGCGGTGCCTAAGCATACCGTCCTCCGCACCGGGCGGAAACCCGATCCATGCGCCTTGTCGTCGCAAGGCGCGTCACGGGCTCAGAGCCCATCCAGATTCTCAATCGAGTTCTCAGATCAATGCGATGGTTGAACGAGCTGAGGAATTTCTTTGGAACTAAATCGAAACTGGCTCGTTGGAACTCTGGCGCGGGGCGCTAATTTAATGCGAGGCGCATCCGGGGTAGTCGGAACTGGTAGCAAGTTTGAGCGCGGGAACGATCGGGGCGCGGCATCGCGTGCGCCTCCGGTCAGTTTCCTGCGCGGGTTAACTTGACGGTATCATTCGGCGTGATTTGATCCAAACATGACGGTTATTCTAATTCAGGACATTCAATGAGTATTGCATCCGCAGAAGAGGGCCGGGCGGGCGCCAAGCGCAAAGCTGCGTCGCGGTCGCCTTCATCAGGCAATGGCGGGGCAACGGATCGCCGAGGCACGGAGCCGGACGGTCTAGCGGGCAAGCGTGTCTTGGTGGTTGAGGACGAGATGCTGTTGGCGCTCGACCTCGAGGAGGGCCTTCGGCGGGCCGGATCGGACGTGGTGGGACCTGCGGGCAGTCTGCGCCAGGCACTCGAGCTCGCAGAAACGGAGATGGTGGACGCCGCCATTCTCGACGTCAATTTGGGCGGCGAGGCTGTGTTCCCGCTCGCCCATCTGCTTGGCCAGCGTGGCATTCCCTACCTTTTCGCCACGGCGTATTCAGGCATGGATGAAATCTACCCGCCGGACGTGCGCTCGGTGCCGCGCTTGTCGAAGCCCTATACGATTCAGCAGGCGCTCGGCACGCTGCGGCAGATCGTCGGGGCCTGACGACGGCCCCTGTCGACGTCCGCTGTGAGTGGCTGCGATCAATCCCCCGCCTGCTCGTGCAGTGGAAGGTTCATCGTGTAGCGCAGCCCGTCCTTGCGCCACTCGATTCCTGTCGAGCCGCCATGCTGATGCTGTACCGCGCGTGTCAGGAAGGTCATGCCGAAACCGTTCCTTTCCGGCTCGCTTATGGGCGGACCGCCGATCTCCGTCCATTCGAAGTTCAGCCAGCGCTGCCGATTCCCGTCAACACGGTTGGTCTCGACGCTCGCCCGGATCTTGGCTAGACCGGTACCGTTCAACAGTGCGCCATGTTTCGTGGCGTTGGTGGCCAGTTCGTTTAGGATCAGGGCCAGCGTCTGGGTTTCCGATGATCCGAGCAGCGTGTCCGGCACCTCGATATCGACACGATCAAGCACTTCCTGACCGAAAGTAGCCAATGTCCCCGAAACCACGTCGGAGACGCGTGCGCCGGCCCAATCGGTTTTGAAGAGCTGATCGTGCGCCATGGCCAGTGCGCGAAGCCGGCCGTGATAGAGCGCTAGGAACTCGTCAAGGTTGCGCGAATACCGCCCCGTCTGGTCGGCAAGGCTGCGGGCGACTTGAAGCGTGTTCTTGACCCGATGGGCAAGCTCGCGCACCAGCAGGTGTCGGGCTTCCTCGGCCTGCTTGCGTTCGGCAATGTCCTGGATGACCGCCACCGTCCACACCGGACGGCCGGAGCTGTCGCGCAGGACGGTGGCGCTGACCTCGCACCACAACTCGTTGCCATCGCTCCTCAGAAATCGCTTTTCGGCGAAATACGTGTCCGCCTTGCCCGCCAATAGATCCTGATAGTGTGGTTCATCCGAGATCCGATCCTCGGGATGCAGCACATCGTCCAGCTTAAGCCGAAGCAGCGCCTCCTGTTCCTGACCGAGCATCTCGCACAGCCGCCGATTGACCCTACGGAAGTGCTGCGATTGCGGAACGATCTCGCACTTGCCGGTGCCGCCCTCCTCGAACAAGGCGCGGAACTCGGCGGTGCTGCGCTGAAAGGCTGCGGTCTGCCGGGCGACCTCGCGTCGCAGGTCATTGGCGATGAGGCGCTGCTGGCTGCGGTCGGCCAGCACGGCGGTCAGTCCGGTGAGCGCAAAGCCGATCAGCGCCACAATGAGCGCACGAAGCAGGGCGTGGCCTTCGGGAGGCGCCAGGAAGACCCGCCATGTGCGGCCACCGAAACGGATATCCTGAAAGGGCCATTCGGCAAAGTCCGGTTCTTCGGCATCCGGATTGCGCACGATGAGGGGCGCTGAATCGATATCCAGGTCCTGGATGACGACGTTCCGGGTAATCAGGGGCGCGGGAGAGGCCGCTGCAATCAGGAGGTCGAGTCGGAATATCCCGGTCACAAAGCCTTCAATTTGGCTTGCGTCATCGCCACGCGCCGTTCGTGTGACCGGCTCGACGATCAGGAAGCCGGGATGTCCGGTTTGCAGCCTTCGCGGACGGCTGGCTTGGGTGCGCCCCGCGTCGAGGGTGCGCGCCATAACGTGGCGATATCCCTCCGCGACGGCTAGATCGAGGCCAAGCTCGTCGGTGTGCTCGCCATTGCCCGCCGTGAACCGGATCGGAAAATAGACCGACCGGTGGCCGGCCGGCACCAGTGTGCCGTCCTCGGCGCGGTCGCGGATGGAGAATCCGACGCTGCCCTGCTGGCGGGCGGTCCGCTCGAAAATAGCCCGGTCGTTGCCCTCGACCCGGGGCAGCCAGTACAGTAACTCTAGGGCCGGCTCAGGCCCGAGCGAGTCCACGAAATCCTCGAATTCATTCAGCCGAAGCTCGCTGTCGCGCACGCGCGCCGCCACGGCCCGCAGATACGAGCGTGCGATGCGAGCGCGCTGGGCGAGCGATTCAGCGAAGACAGCGGCTTGCGAAAACCCCGCTTCCTCCTCGCCTCTAGCCGTCTGATAGTAGACATAGGCGCTCACGAGCAAAGTCGTCGCGACGCCGGCCGATGCAAGAATCGTCGCCAGACGCGACAACGGAATCAAGGTCCACCGTTCAGACACTCGTCGCCACCGCCACACCCTTGATCCGAACCGCCAGCCAACAGGCTATCTCGGGCGGCCCCATCAACTGGGCCTACCCGAGTTGAACCTGCATGCGTTCCAATCGACCCCTGAGGATCCGGCCGTCAGAGCCGGCCCGCCCAATCCTTGACCTGGCGCTCGGCCTCCTCTTTGGTCACGCCATAGCTCTCCTGGATCTTGCCGACCAGCTCGTCGCGCCTGCCTTCGACCCTTGCAAGGTCGTCATCGGTGAGACGCCCCCACTGTTCCTTCACCTTGCCGCTGAATTGTGTCCAGTTGCCCTTGATCTGATCCCAGTTCATCGCCGATCTCCGTTACGCGCATCGTCAGTTCGCTTCCGTATCGAGAGAACGCCGGGGGCACCGTCGAGGTTCCGGTCAGGCCCTGACCGCGCGCGGTCCGGCAATTAGCCAAACGATGAATCCGATCAGGGGTAGGAACAGCAGAAGGAGGACCCAAAGCACCTTCGCGCCGGTCGAGGAGCGGCTCTGGACAACATGGATGATCGCCCAGATCACTAGCCCGAGGAGTATGAGGCCGAACAGGCCGGTGACTTCCATTCCCATGATCAACTCCTTTTTGTCGAGAAGGCTCGGTCAATCCGTTGCGTTCAGGGGATACAGGCATGCCGCCGAATGGTATGGGCCCATCGGCGCAAGCGGTGGACGACGCGCTCGGCAATCCGCTCGCGCATGCGGGCACCGCTCGGCGAAGGCGCACCCTGGCGGCGGGGCGAGCGGATCGGGCAGTTCCGCGGGTTGTTCTCCAGCGTCAATCCGTTTGCCTGTGATCGCAGGTGCACTGTCGAGCAGCAGCCGAGTATAGGGGTGATGTGGATGGGCGAACAGGCGATCTGCCGGTGCCTCCTCGACGATCCGGCCGAAATACATCACCGCAACGCGGTCTGCCACCGCCTCGACCACCGCAAGATCGTGACTGATGAACAGATAGGTCAGGCCGAACCGCGCCTTGAGGTCGGCCAGCAAATTGAGGATCTGGGCCTGGACTGACACATCGAGCGCCGAGACCGGCTCGTCGAGGACGATGATGCGGGCCTCGGCGGCAAGCGCGCGGGCAATCCCGATCCGCTGGGCCTGTCCCCCGGAGAATTCGTGTGGGTAGCGCTCGAGGAAATCCGGGCGCAGGCCGACCGCGTCCATCAAATAGTTTATCCTCGCCGCACGCGCGTCCCGGCCGAGGCGTTTCAGGTGGATCAGCGGCGCCTCGAGAATCCGGCGAACGGTATGGCGCGGATTGAGCGAGCTGACCGGATCCTGAAAAACGTATTGCGCGGTGGCGCCGAGGAGATGCCGATCGAAGGGCTTGCCTGCGATCCGGATCGTGCCCCGGGTGGGCGTCGACAGACCCACCAGCATGCGCGCCAGCGTCGACTTGCCGCAGCCCGATTCCCCGACGACGCCGAAGGTCTCGCCTTCGTTGAGGGTGAGGCTGACATCCTGAACGGCGTGTATGACGGGCTTCGGGGCTCCGAGAAGCGAGCGGCCGCCGCCGAACGCCTTGGTCAGTTCTTCAGCCTCGAGAACGGCGGTCGTCATGACGTGCCCGCCAGCGGCCGGACGCAGCGGGCCTGCCGCCCGGCCGCAATCTCATGCATGGCGATCGGCCCGGCCCGGCACGCCGCGTCGGCCAGCTCGCAGCGCTCGGCGAAGGCGCAGCCCCTGGGCAGCCGGTTCGCCGCCGGCGGCAGGCCGGAAATGGCGTCGAACCGCCGCCGGCCGGAGCCGAGGACCGGCACGCAGTCGATCAGCTTGCGGGTGTAGGGGTGCGCGGGGTCCTCCAGCACCTGCCGCGTCGGTCCGGTCTCGACAATGCGTCCGGCATACATCACGGCGACGCGGTCGCAGATCTGGGTGACAACCCCGAAATCGTGGGTAATGAAGAGGACGGCGGTATCTCTGTCTCGGCGCAGTTCGTCCATCAGATCGAGCACCTGGGCCTGCACCGTGACGTCGAGTGCGGTGGTCGGCTCGTCGGCGACGATGATTTCGGGAGCGTTCGCCAGTGCCATGGCGATGCCGACGCGCTGTCGCATCCCGCCGGACAGCTCGTGCGGGTAGGCGCGAGCCCTGCCGCGAGGATTGGGAATGCGCACGAGGTCCAGCAGCCGGACCGCTTCCGCCCAGGCCGCGGCGCGCGACATGTGCCGATGGGCGCGGATCGCCTCGACGAGCTGATCACCCACGGTGAACTGGGGGTGCAGCGTGGACAGAGGATCCTGAAAAATATAGGCGACATCCCGCCCCCGCACCTTGCGCAGCTCGCGCGCGCTCTTCGACAAGAGGTCGCTCCCGTGAAGGAGCACCCGGCCGCCGGCGATCACCCCCGGCGGCGAGGCAACGAGCGCGGCCAGCGAAAGCGCCGTAACCGACTTTCCCGATCCCGATTCGCCGATCACGCCGAGGCATTCTCCGCGCCCGAGCGACAGGGACACCTCGTTCACCGCGTGATGGGTGTCCGAGCCGAGACGGAACTGGGTGGTCAGGTGATCGACCGAGAGCGGCGCGTCCACCGGGGCGACATCGGTTCCCATGTCCGTCCGGTCGATCGCGGTCATCGGCGCCGGCCGGGCCAGCGCGCCAGCGCGTAGCCGCGGATCGAGCGCATCGCGCACGCCGTCACCTAAGAGATTGATGCTCATGACGATCAAGAAGATTACCAGGCCGGGCAGATACGATACGTGCGGGGCGTTCATGAGCAAACGCCGGCCCTCCCCGAGCATGGAGCCGAGATCGGCCTGCGGCGGTTGCGAGCCGAGCCCGAGAAAGCTTAGACCGGCCGTCTCCAGGATCATCCAGCCCACCGTCGTCGACATGGTGATGACGATCACGGGGAGCACGTTGGGCAGCACGTCGGCGGCGAGTATCCGCAGCCGCCCCTTGCCGGACAGGCGCGCCGCATCGATGAACTCGCGATGCACGATGCCCACCGTCGCGCCGCGTATGTTGCGGGCAAAAAACGGAATGTTGACGATTGCCACGGCGATCAGCGCGTTGAACAGGCCTGGACCGAGCACCGCGACAATGGCCAGCGCCAGCAGGATGTAGGGAAACGCCATCAGCATATCGATGCCGCGCATCATGGTGTTGTCGGTCCGGCCGCCGGTATAGCCGGCGAGAATGCCGATCACCGAGCCGATCAGCGCGGCGATGAAGGTGGCCGAGATGCCTACGGCAAGGCTCAGCCTGGTGCCCCACATCAGTCGCGCGAGGATGTCGCGGCCGAGATGGTCGGTGCCCAGCAGATGCCCGTCGCTGAAGGGCGGTAGCAGACGGTTGGCAGGTGCTGTGGCATTCGGCGGATGAAGCGGCAGAAGCGGCGTGACAAGCGCCAGAAGGATGATGCTCGCCAGGACGACCAGGCCGGCGGCAGCGAGGCGGTTGCGCAGGATGAGCCGCCAGGCGCTGCGCGCCGGCGGCGGTGCCTCGGCGGGGGGTGCGATGCCGGCGGCCGAGGTCACGCCTGGACCCTGGGATCGAGCAGGTGCTGCACCACGTCGGCGCACAGGTTGAACAGCACATAGCTCGCCGCCACGACGAGCACCCCGCCCTGCACCAGCAGGATGTCGCGGGTGGAAATGGCGTTGACCAGCATCCGCCCGATGCCGGGCCATTGAAACACGGTTTCAATATAGACCGCGCCGCTCAGCACGAAGCCGGCCTGCACGCCGATGACTGGCACCACCGAAACCATCGCCGCCTTAAGGGCGTGGCGGTAGACCACGCCACGTTCGCCGACACCCTTGGCCCTGGCAGTGCGGATGAAATCCTGCCGCAGCACCTCAAGCATGGCCGAGCGCGTCAATCGGGCGATGACGCCGGCCGCCACGGCCGACAGCGTGACGGCCGGCAAAACGAGATGGCGCAGCAGGTCGGGAAGGTCGCCGCCTCCATAAACCGAATACATGCCGCTGGCCGGCAGCCAGCGCAGCTCGACCGCAAAGAGCAGTATGAGAAGGAGACCGAGCCAGAAGGAGGGGATGGAGATGCCGACAAGAACGATGAAGGTGACGATACGGTCGGCCCAGCCATACTGCCTGACCGCGGCGACGATGCCGGCGAGCACGCCCCACAGGGTGCACAGCACCAGCGCCGCGCCGGCCAGCACCAGCGTGGCTTGGAACCGCTCCAAGACCTCGTCGATCACCGGCCGGTTGAGACTGTAGGAACGGCCGAAATCGCCGGTGAGGATGTTCCCGAGCCAGGTCAGATACTGGAGCGGCAACGGCTGATCGAGGCCGAGCTGACGGTTGAGGCGCGCGACGTTTTCCGGCGTCGCATAGGCGCCGAGGATAGCGAGGGCCGGATCGCCGGGGATCAACGCCATTATGGCGAAGACGATGATGGAGAGGCCGAGAAGGACGGGGATCAGGGCGACAAGCCGCTTGAAGACATAGGCGGTCATGGCGGCGCCTGGCCCGCATGCGTCGAGCTGTTCTGGCGTACGTCCTTTCCGGTCCCTGTCACCTGCCGCCGCCCATTGGTGATCCCTGGTCGTGCCCCGGTCAGTTGCGCTCTCCGGCAGCGCAACGGACCGGTATGGCTTGCCGGGGCCTGCCCGGCCATAGCCCGAGTAGCTTCGGGCGCGAGGATTTCGTCACGCGCGGCGCCCGCTCAATGCTTCTCCACCCCGTGCAACAGGAGGAAGAAGGAAGGCTGCAGCCGGAAATTTTCGACGTTGACGGTCGCGGCGGCATTCTGCTGCCAGTTCGCCACGAAGGCCCACGGCGCATCCTCATGCACGATCTCCTGCACCTCGCGATAGAGCGCTGCCCGCTCGTCCTGGTCCGTGGACTGGCGCGCGCGCTCGAGAAGATCATCGACCTCGGGGTTGGAGTAGTAGCCGGAGTTGAAGCCGCCCTCCTCGGGCCACGCCCCGGTCCTCAGCGTCAGGTAGGGAAGCGTATCGGGATCGTTGGTCATCCATGACATCTGGGCCATGTCGGCCTTGCCTTCGAGGCCAGGGTTCACCTCGGCGAGGAAGGTGTTCCATTCGAAGGTCTGGATCTCAACGTTCAACCCGACTTCGGCAAGGTCGGCCTGAATGGCCGTCCCCATGGGGACAGGGTCGAGCATCCCCGAGCCGCCCTCGGTGACGTAGAAGGTGAGATCCGCCCCTTCGTGGCCGGCTTCCGCGATCAGTTCACGGGCCCGTTCCGGATCGTAGGGATAGGGTTCGAGCTCCTCGTTATAGGCCCAAGCGAAGGCCGGCGGTGTCGGCCCGGCCGCGATCACGGCGGTGCCCTGGAGGATGTCGTTGACGATGGCCTCCTTGTCGATGGCGTAGTTGACCGCCTGGCGCATCCGCTGGTCGGAAAAGGGGCCTTCCTTGGTGTTCAGAATTAGGAACCAGACATGGGGGCCGGCCTGCTCGTGAATCTCGAACATCGGATCGTCGCGGAAGTCGGCCACCGAGTCCGGCGGGACCTCGACCATCAGGTCAATGCCGCCGGCCAACATTTCCGAGACCCGGGTGTTGGCATCCGTGATCGGTCGGAAAACGACAGCCTCAAGGCTGGGCGCGCCATCCCAGTAGTCCGCATTGCGCTCCACCACGACTCGCTCGCCCGAGCGCCACTCGGCAAAGCGGAAGGGGCCAGTACCCGAAGGATTGCGGCCGAAATCCTCGCCATATTCCTCCACCGCGGCCGGCGACACGATCAGGCCCGTGGGATAGGCGAGATTGGAAAGGAACGGGGCAAAGGGCTCCGACAGGGAGAATTCGACGCTCATGTCATCGATGACGGTAACCTCGTCGATGGTGTCGAAGAAAAAGGCGAGCGGGAACGGCCCGGTATCGTGATAGGGGTGGTCCTCGTCGAGCATGCGGTCGAAATTGAACTTCACCGCTTCGGCGTCGAGTGGGCTGCCGTCATGGAAGGTGACGCCCTCGCGCAGCGCGAAGGTGTAGGTCAGCCCGTCCTCCGAGATCTCCCAGCTCTCGGCCAGCGCCGGCTCGACTTCAAGCGTGCCGTCGGCATAGCGCACCAGGCCGTCATAGACGTTCATCAGAATGCGGAAGTCATTGACGGCGGTAACCGCGTGAGGGTCGAGCGAACGCGGCTCGGCGATCTGGCCGACCACGAGGACGCCCGGCGGCGTCTGTGCCACAGACGGGCCAGTCAGCGCCAACGCGACCGTCGCCGCAGCGGCAAGGCTGAACAGTGATCGCTGCATAATATCCTCCCTTAAAGGCCCGTTTGAGAGTTCGAATGGGCCGCGTTGCTGCCGATTTTCGGCGTGCAGCTCCAACCCAATTCTCAATCGGGTACTAACAGGTGTCGCGCGGCGCGCGCGCAGCATGGTCGGGCGCATAATCCCATTGGCTGCTGGCAGTCGCGCTCTTTTCTCGTCTTGTCGAGACCGGCGGATCCATCACCCATGAATGCAGTCGATCACTCCTTTCGCTCGCGTGCAAGCGTGACGCCGGGAGAAGGCAAGCTGTGCGGCCAACGCTGCAACCACGTCACAACATTACCGGTGTCTTCAAGTTAAACGCAGCGGATCGACCACGACGTCCGGTTAAGGATGGCGGATAATCAGTGCGGCGGAGCTATCGACGGCGTTTCCGGTGGCGGCGTTCGAGGCTGATCAGGCCCCGTCGGCGTCAAAACGCCTTCCTCATTGCTTCGCATGTCCGACTCGCCGGACAGGAAGTCGGCGAAAGTCGACAATCCCGCGATATGGCTGCACAGGATCTTAATCACCACCATAAGCGGGACGGCTACCAGCATCCCGATGATGCCCCACAGCCACCCCCAGAAGGCGATCGCGAGGAACACGGCAACCGGGTTCATCGCTAGCCGCCGCCCGACGAGCGCTGGTGTGACGAACTGGCCCTCCAGTGCTGTCAGGAACAGATAGATCGTCGGGGCCAGCGCTGCCTGGGCGACTGTGGGGAACGTGCCAAGTGCGATTGCCGTCACCAGACCAATCCCGATCAGGGAGCCGACATAGGGGATGAAGTTGAGGACGGCTGCCAAGGCCCCCCAGAGCGCAGGATTCGGCATGCCTATCGCC
>SKQW01000069.1 GCA_007118805.1 Rhodobiaceae bacterium
AGGCGCGCCGCGGGCGGGCGGCGAAGCGCCGCCGCAGCCCGCCGGCGTCGAGGTCGCCCCCGGACTCGACAGCGCTCCGCTCGATCGGCGCTTTCGCTTCGACAGCTTCGCGGTGGGCGAGTCCAACAAGATCGCCCACGATACCGCCTGGGCCGTCGCGGCGGCCAGCGGCGACAATCCGGCGATGTTCAATCCGCTCTTCGTTCATGGCGGGGTCGGGCGCGGCAAGACCCATCTGTTGCACGCCATCGCCTGGAAGGTGGCCGAGGCCGATCCGGCCCGGCGCGTCCTGCACCTGCCGGCCGAGCAGTTCGTCTACCGGTTCGTCTCGGCGCTTCGCTCGGATTCGGCGATCGGCTTCAAGGAGAAGCTGCGGCAGATCGACCTGCTGCTGATCGACGACCTCCAATTCCTCCAGGGCAAGGCCACCCACCGCGAATTTGGCCATACAGTGAATGCACTTATCGAAAGCTGCCGGCAGGTCGTGCTGGTCGCCGACCGGCCGCCCTCGGAGCTCGACGGCTTCGACGAGCGCACCCGCTCGCGGCTCGCCGGCGGGCTGGTGGTGTCGATCGGCCAGCAGGAATTGGGCCTGCGGCGGCAGATCCTGCAGTCCCGCGCTGCCACGCTCGGTGCCCGCGGCCAACCCGTTGACCTGCCGCCCGATGTCATCGACTTCGTGGCGCGCAACGTCGCCTCCTCCGGTCGCGAGCTGGAAGGCGCCCTCAACCGGCTCGCCGCCTATCGCTGCTTTGCCGGCGTGCCGGTCACGGTAGAGCTTGCCGAACGGGTGATCCGCGACATCGTGGCCGGCCAGGAACGCCCGCAGGTGCGCATCGAGGACATCCAGCGAATCGTCGCCGGCCATTTCCAGATCAGCAAGGCCGACCTCATCTCCAGCCGCCGCACCCGCGCCATCGTGATGCCGCGGCAGATCGCCATGTATCTGTCGAAGACGCTCACGCCGCGCTCCCTGCCGGAGATCGGCCGGCGCTTCGGCGATCGCGACCACACCACGGTCCTCCACGCGGTGCGCAAGATCGAGACGTTGATCGCCGACGACTCATCGCTGGCCCGGGATGTCGAGGGGCTGCGCCGGCGCATCGAGGATGGCGACGCCTGAAGCGGCCGGCTCTCGGGCGCCGGTCCCCCGGCGGGCAATCGCAAACCGCCAGCCTTGCCTTGCGGACGGTCTGACAGTACCTGTCCCTGTTGTTGCCTGGATTGCCGGGACTCGGCACCGCGCATTGATGGTCGGGAAGCCCGCGGGACGGTCGCTCCATGTTCGCGCTGCAAGCGCTTGTCGTCATCGTGATCGCCGCCGGCGTCGGGCTCGGATCGGCTTGGTTGGTCATCGACCGCCAGATCGCCTTCGAGGCAGTACAGTCCGGCAGCTGGACGGCGTGGCCCTATGCCAGCGAGGCCGGCTCGGACCCCTATGTGCGCGCCGGCATGGTCACCAGCGGCTTTGTGCCCTTGAACATTGCCGAGGGGCTCGCCTTCACCGCCAGGCTGGACTCCGCCGGCAGGCCGATTCGGGCGGACTGCACCTACGTCGTGTCTGGCCGCATGCCCGCGGCCCGATGGTGGACGCTTGCCGCCTATCGCGACGAGGATTTCACCCTCATGGACAACCCAGCCCAGCGCTATGGTTTCGATTCGACGGAGGCGCTGCGCCGCCAGGATGGCACCCTGGAGGTTATCGTGTCGCCGCTCGTTCAGGCCGGCAACTGGCTGCCGAGTGATGGCGCAGCGGGCGAGCTGCGCTACATGCTGCGCCTCTACGACACCCCGCTGTCGATCGGGGGTACGGTGGGCGATGCGGAGCTTCCGACGATCGAGCGCAGGGGCTGCCCGTGACGCGCGCGCTCCTTCTTCTGGCGATCGGCGTGACGCTTGGCCTGTTCATGCATCTCGTCATCGTGCTGGCGATTCCGCGGGTCAGCGAGGACGATGGCTGGTCGCGCGCCATGGCCTTTGCCGAGTCCGAAGGCGTTACTGTCCTGCCGCCGGCCCGGCCGGGCAATGAGGCGATACCGTTGTTGGACCCGAAACTCGCCTATGCGGTCTGCCGCTTCGACCTGTCAGGCGGTCCTTGGCAGATCAGCGCGCCGCTTCCCCGTGCCTTTTGGTCGATGGCGCTGTTCACGCGCGATACGGGCGTATTTTACGCCGTTACGCAGGACGCGAGCCCGGCCGACGTGTTCGAGATCGAAATCCGGAACGCAGACCAGACCCGTCGCTTTCGCATGGAAGAAATGGTGCCCGACGGCGACGTCCTGCAGATCGAGGCGCCGGCCGATCATGGCCTGGTGCTGTTCCGGGCGCTGGCCCCCGGCCGGAGCGGCCGGGCCGGCGCCGAAGCGCGGCTGGCTGAGACCATATGCGCCCAACTGCCCGAACGCGTCGACCCTGACCGGCCCATGCCGTTCCCGTTCCCCCGCCCGCGTCCGCCCGACCTGTCTTAACCCCCATCTCTCACATTCGCGGCGGCCTGCGAGAATGCCGGAATTGCGGGTTAACCGCCGTTAAGAACGCAATGCAGCATTCGCAATGCTGCGTTGCGAAAGGGGTCATTCAAATGTCACCCCAGAGGCTTATCTTGATGCTTGGAAGCTACGGCGCTCCACATGCCGCGGCGCAACAGAAGAGCAAAGAGATGACCGACTACACTTTTCGCATGCCGAGTCAGGCGGAACTGAACAGCCTCATGCGCGACGCCCACGAGCTGCGCGCCCACGCGATCGCAGCCATGTTCGCATCGATCGGACGGACGGCTGTCAGCGTTGCCAAGGGGACCTTCTCCGGCCTCGCCCTCCTTGTCGAAGCGTTCGGCGAAGCGCGGCGGGCCCAGGCGATCCATGCGCAGCTGTCGCGGCTGTCCGATCGCGAGCTTGCCGATATCGGCCTGACGCGCAGCAACATTCCCGCCGTTGTCGCGGGTACCTTCCGGCGTGACGGCGACCAGACCGCCGAGCCGGCGGCACCGGCGCGCGTACCGGGCCCGCAGCCGGTCGACATCACGTCTCAGAAGCCTGCCGGCCCGGCCAAACCGGCGGCGAAGCCGGCCGGGGACGATGTTCGCGAGGCCGCCTGAGCCTCAACCTGCCTGCCCGTCCGCGCCTATGCCGGCGTCCGATCCTCGGTCGCCGGCTTTTTCTTGCCGCTGGCGCCCGGTTGACCTCGACCCGCGAATGCCCCCTTAAATAGAAGGTCTCGATCTCGGGAATCGGGTGGAGGAATTGCCATGCTCCAGATGGAATGGCTCGGACTTGATATCGGCCAGTGGCTGGCGATCGTAGTGCTGGTTCTCGTAATCGCCGCTATCGCCCGATACATGGTCCTGGAGCGGCCGCGCAACCGGCGAAGTGGCTAGCGCAGCGGGCTTTGCGCCGGTGCTCCGCTCGGACCGGCCTTGTGGTCGCTGGCGTCTACGTCTCTTCGAACATTCGTTCGCCTTGCTGGTCGATGAGCTGCTTGGCCTTGACCACGCTGAAGGTGATCGCCTCTTCCTGGCTGGCCATGCGGTCGGCACGTATGAAGCTATGGCTCTTCAGGTCCCCATCGACGTGCTTTTCGATGGTTCCCGCGACTTGGTATTGTCCCTCGGCCGGAAACGGCGCGGGCCGGATGGTGTAGCCCTGATGCTCCACCGGATCGGCCTCGGGCGCCTGCCCGCTGCCCCCGCCGGCGCTGCCGAACAGTCGTGTCCACAGGTCTTTCAGCATCGACATGTTGGCCTTCCGCCCCACTTGTTGCACATGCATTCCGCCATAGGAGGCACAATAGCGCGGAACGGCCGCTACTGCGCAAGGGGCGAGCCATCGACCGGGGGATAACACGAGAGGGACCTTTATCTCCATGCAGACCGTGACCCGGAACATAGTGTCTGGCGTCCTGACCATCATTCCGCTGATGGTCACGCTGTGGATCGTGTGGTGGGTGGTCGACCTCCTGGTCGGGGCCGGGCGTCCGGTAGTCCGCACGATGGCCCGGGCGGTCCGCCCCGACTGGCCGGAAATTGCGGCGCTTCTCGTAAATGACTGGTTCCAGTCCGGCTTCGCCCTCCTGATCACCCTTGCCGCACTCTACCTCCTGGGCTGGGGGACCAGCGCGGTCCTTGGCCGGCGCCTTCTAGCCCTGTTCCACCGGCTGGTGGCGACCCTGCCACTGGCCAGCACCATCTACCGCGCAACCCATACGCTGGTGGAATCGCTGCGCGGCGAATCCGTGCCCTCCGGGCAGGCCATTGTGCTCATCGAGTTTCCGATGGCGGGCCGCCACTCGATCGGCATCGTAACCCGACTTTTCCCGCTTACAGAGAGCGGTGAGCAACTCGCCGCGGTCTATGTGCCGACGACGCCAAACCCTACTTCGGGATTTGTCCAGATAATATCGACTTCGCAGCTCATTTGGCTCGACTGGTCCAAGAACGACGCCATGGCCTTCATCGTGTCCGGCGGCGCGATGGCGCCGGAACACCTGCCCATTGATCGTCCCTTGCAGGAAGCGGCGGAGGCGGCAAGAAAGCTCGAGGACGCCAAGGCTCTCGCCGCCGAGATCGTGACTGCACGCAGGGAATCACCGGACCGTGGCGCGCGGGCCAAGCACAAAAAGGGGGCCGAACCCGGTGAGGAGCGGGTTGGAAAGTAGGTGGAGCGAAGCGGCAAGTCCCGCTGAACCGGCTTCAAGAAATCAGGCGCACAGGCCGCCGAGGCGCTCCAAGCTGGGAGCCCTGTCGAACCGCCTCAGCCCACCGGTGCCAACGTCGACGACGTGCGCCTACTCCCCGGCTTTCGACCTGAGTAGGCGCCGATCAGAGCTTGAGAGTTTTTTGGCCTATTCCTCGGCCTCTTCCTCGTCCAGCTCCGGCTCATCGGCTGCATCAGGCTCGGTCGCCGCTTCGAAGGCCTGGCTGATCTGGTCGACCCGATCATTGAGTTCGTCCACCTCCGCCGAAAGCTGCTCGATCCTGGCCTCGAGTTCGCCCAGCGCTTCGTCGCCCGGACCGGCTTCCTCCTGCACGGCCTCAAGCGCACCGATCTGCGCCTGCTGGGTTTCCACCATGTTGGACAATGAGCGAATCTCACCGAACGCATAGCCGCCCAGCACGATGGCGATCACCGCAAGGATGATGGCACCGAACATCATCACACGTTCATTCATGGGTCCGTCCCCTCATATTGCTGCCGACCCAGACAGTCTACTCTGTCTGTGTCCTAGCGCCTATGACAGAAACAACCGTGGAGAGCAAAGCTGTCGGAGCCGCTTGCGGGCGATAGCGACCGGCGCTGCACGGCCCGGCAGGCGATCGCCCGCCGGCGACACGCGAGCAGGCACATGGGCGAAATCACTGGGGCCTGCTGGCCGGGATGTTCGAGGGGAGCCGCCGGCCTCGCGATGGAGGCCGCCGCCTCAACCGGAGAGGGATTTCACCCGCGCCGCGAGCCGGGAGACCTTGCGCGATGCAAGGTTCTTGTGGACGACTCCCTTCTGCGCCGCCCGCATGATCTCGGGTTCGGCGCGGCGCAGAGCCTCAGCCGCACGTGACTGGTCGCCGCGCGCGACCGCTTCTTCCACCTGGCGGATGAAGGTCCGCATCCGGCTGCGTCGCGTCTTGTTGATCGCCGTGCGATGCGCAATCTTCCGTGCCGCCTTCTTGGCTGACGGTGTATTCGCCATTCTCACTGTCTCCGGATCGTTCGTCGCGGGGGGCGTTGCGCCGCGCCGATCAAAATCGCATCTCTTCGGCTCGTTCAGAGCCACACTCAGCGCGCTGTATAGTCGGCGCCCCCTGTCGGGTCAACCGGCAGCCGCACCGGTGCAGGGAGTACATGATCTGTCCGGTCCAGGTGACACACACGATCTGTCTAGCCCGAATATCTCACACTGGGAGGTGCATCGGGGCTCTGAATCAGCGATAGTTCTTTTTGCACAAAGACTTATAGCTGCACAGAGGAGCGCCCCGATGCCCACACAGTGTAACCCGGATCTGTTCGGTTTTGCATCCGTTGAAGGCAAGCAGGTTGTCGCCGCGTTCGACGGCGGCGCCATCACTTCGGACGCTGGTGGCTTGCTTCTCGGGGCGACGGATCGGGCGGTCGGGCTGATCGGGCGGTTTGCGGCCTGTTTTCGCGACAGCCGGCAGCGTGAGCTGATTGAGCATGAGGTGGCGACGCTGGTGGGCCAGCGGGTGTTCGCTATCGCGCTGGGTTATGAGGATCTCAACGATCACGACCATCTGCGCCACGATCCGGTGATGGCGGTGCTGGCCGGCAAGCTTTCAGCGCGGCGCAGTGACTGCGCGCCGGTGGCGGGCAAGTCAACGCTGAACCGGCTGGAGCTGAGCCGGCCGGCACCGACGCGCTATCACAAGATCGCTTATGATGGGGCAGCGGTGGAGCGTTTGTTCGTCGATTTGTTCCTTGAGGCGCACGCCAAGCCGCCAGCGCGGCTGGTGCTCGATCTCGACGTCACGGACGATCCCGTGCACGGCCACCAGGAAGGAAGATTTTTCCACGGCTACTACGACTGCTACTGCTACCTGCCGCTTTACATTTTCTGCGGCCGCCACCTGCTGGCGGCCAAGCTCAGGCGCGCCAACATCGATGCCTCGGCCGGGGCGGTCGAGGAGGTTGCGCGCATTGTCGGGCAGATCCGTGCCCGCTGGCCGCGCACCCGCATTCTGCTGCGCGGCGATTCCGGCTTTGCCCGCGAGGCGTTGATGAGCTGGTGCGAGACGAACCGGGTCGACTATCTGTTCGGCTTGGCGCGCAACCGGCGACTGACGGAGGAGATTACGTGCGAGCTGGCCTGGGCGGAGGAGGACGCCTTGCATCGCGGCCGACCGGCGCGGCGCTATCGCGACTTCAACTGGTCGACGCTCGATAGCTGGTCGCGTCGGCGCAGGGTGGTGGCCAAGGCCGAATGGCTCGGCGACAAGGCCAATCCGCGCTTTGTCGTCACCTCGCTCAGGCGCCGCGAGATCGGCGCCAGGGAACTCTATGAGCGTCTCTACTGCGCGCGCGG
>SKQW01000056.1 GCA_007118805.1 Rhodobiaceae bacterium
CTCGCCCCGGCCAGGGCGATCCCCAGCGCCAGGAGGCCGGGCGCCCCGGCCGCTGCCACCGCCACGAAGCCGGCCGTCGCCGAGGCCGCCCCCGCGATCACGGGCATGCGCTGGCCGTAGCGCGCGCCGATCCAGGCGCTCGCCGGCAGCGCCAGCAGGAAGGCCAGGAATCCCCCGCTCGCGATCAGTCCGGCCATCGATGTCGACAGGGCGAATTCGGCACGGAAGGCGGGCAGGAACAGGCCGAACCCCATGCGCGCCGGGCCGAAGGCGACGGCGGTGGCGACGAAACCGGCCACCGTCAGACGCGTCGTTGGTGTCATGGCGGCACTCTCCCCTCGCCCTGGCCAGCCTGCTCCTACGCCGAATCGACCCCCGAACGCACTTGAAATCGGAAGCTTCAGGCGGGATGGAGATTCCTGAGACTGGGAAGAGGCACAAGACCTGGCCATAGCCGAAGCGCTTCCGCCAAGCCCTTCCCCACACCCGCTCATCCCCGCTTCAGGCGGGGATTCAGCGCTGACTCGCCCCCACCGTCCAGGTGAATGAAGGGCACCACGCCTCCCCCTTCGTCATGCCCGCGCTGCGTCGCGGGCATCCACGCCTTTTCAGCGATTGAACCTTGTCCGACTTTCGCGTGGATGGCCGGGACGGTGCCCGGCCATGACCAACCAATGGCAACGGGCTGCCCTCTCCGCGCCGTCTTCGAACTGAGGCTCCCGCGGTCTGGACGCCCGCCTTCGCGGGCGTGAGCGCCGAATGGGGCACGGCCCTTCCCCACTCGCTCATTCCCGCGCAGGCGGGAATCCAGAAACGACCGGCAAATCAATACCCTGCCTCCGCGACACAAGGCGCGGCTCCTCAGCCGCTCATCCCCGCTTTAGGCGGGGATCCAGCGCTGACTTGCCCCCATCATCCAGGCGAATGAAGGGCACAGCGCCTATCATCCTCCGTCATGCCCCGACGTGTTCCAGACATCCACGCCTTGCGGCCGGGCATGAGCGAAGCATTGAGGCGGTCCGGCGCATGACACCGCCCCCCTCACTCCTCTCCGGCCTTGGGCGGGCTGAGCGCCGAGAGCGGGGTGACGCGCAGGGCGGTGATCCGGTTGCGGGCCTTGCGCAGCACCTCGAAGCGAAAGCCGTGAAAGGTGAAGGCCTGGCCGGGCTCCGGGATGAGCTGCGCCTCGTGGATGACGAGCCCGGCAATGGTCGTCGCCTCCTCGTCGGGCAGGTCCCAGTCCATCATCCGGTTGAGGTCGCGCACCGGCACCCCGCCATCGACATTCACCGAGCCGTCGGGCTGAGGCCGCACGCCCTGGGCCACCAGATCGTGCTCATCGGCGATGTCGCCAACGATTTCCTCCAGAATGTCCTCCAGCGTGACCAGCCCCATCACCTCGCCATATTCGTCCACGACCAGCGCGAAATGGGACTTGCGCCGCAGGAAGGCGCCGAGCTGGGCCTGGAGCGAGGTGGTGTCGGGCACGAACCAGGGTTGGCGAAGGATCGCCGAAATATCGAGCTTGGCCGCATCGCCCCCCGCCCCGGCGATGGCCCGCAGCAGGTCCTTGCCGTGCAATACGCCGACGATGTTCTCGGGCTCCTCGCGCCACAGCGGCAGGCGCGTATAGGGGCTGGCCAGCGCCTCGGCGACGATCTGCGCGGGCGGATCGTCGGCGTTCAGCGACTGCATCTTGGTGCGGTGGATCATGATGTCGGAGACTTCGAGGTCGCCAAGATCGAGCACGCCGCCCAGCATCTCGCGGTCGCGCTTGGCCACCGCCCCCTCGCGGTGATGCAGATCGATGGCGCCGCGCAGCTCCTCATGGGCGGTGACGATATCGGCGGGAACGTCGGCGCCGAACAGGCGCAGGATATACCGCACCAGGACGTTGATGGCGGAGATCACCGGGCCAAGCAGGACGACCAGGAGGCGCACCACCGGCGCCACGAACAGCGACATGCGGTCGGAATTGGTGATCGCGTAGGTCTTGGGCAGGACTTCGGCGAAGATCACCACCAGCGCGGTCATCACGAGCGTCGCATAGGCCACGCCGGCATCGCCGAACAGCGCGATGAAGACGCTGGTGGCCAGCGCCGAGGCGAGGATGTTGACGAGGTTGTTGCCGATAAGCAGCGCCCCGATCAGCCGGTCGCGCGCCTCCAGCAGCCGCGCCACGATGCCCGCCCGCGCGTCGCCGCCCTTTTCGAGCTGGTGCATCCGGGCTCGCGAGGCCGCCGTGAGCGCCGTCTCCGAGCCTGAGAAGAAGGCCGAGACGACGAGCAGCGCGAGCACGGCCGCGAGGACCAGGGCGGTGGCCAGTGTCATGGCTTGCCGAGCCGTTCGGCGAGGAAGTCGCGCAGATTATCCATCGGCACCTCATCGGCGACGAAGGCGCGCCCGATCGCCTCGGCGAGGATGAAGCGCAGCTTGCCGCCGCCGACCTTCTTGTCGGACCCCATCAGCTCTATCAGCCGTTCCGCGCCCGGCAGCTCGCCGTCGATCTCGCCGGGCTCGGTAGGCAGGCCGACCGCCGCCAGATGCCGTGCCACCCGCGCCTCGACGGAGGGGTCGCACAGGCCGAGCCGGGCGGACAGGCCGAATGCCATCACCATGCCGATGGCCACCGCCTCGCCATGCAGCAGCCGATCCGACAGGCCGGTGGCCAGTTCGAGCGCATGGCCGAAAGTGTGGCCGAGATTGAGCAAAGCGCGCTCGCCGGCCTCGCGCTCGTCGGCCGCCACGATCCGCGCCTTGGCCCGGCAGCTCGTGGCGACGGCGCGCACCCGCGCCGGGCCGCCCGCGAACACCTCGCGCCACGCCCCCTCGAGCCAGGCGAAGAAGGCGGCATCGCCGATCAGCCCGTATTTCACGGTCTCGGCATAGCCCGCCCGCATCTCGCGCTCGGGCAGGGTGTCGAGCAGCCGCGTGTCGGAAACCACCAGCACGGGCTGGTGGAAGGCGCCGACCAGGTTCTTGCCGTGCCTTGTGTCGATTCCGGTTTTGCCGCCGACCGCCGAATCGACCTGGGCCAGCAGGGTGGTCGGCACCTGGGCATAGGCCACGCCGCGATTGACGATCGCCGCGGCGAAGCCGGCCAGGTCGCCGACCACGCCGCCGCCGACGGCGATCACCACATCCCGGCGCTCCAGCCGCGCATCGAGCAGGGCATGGACCACCCGTTCCAGCTCGCGGAAGCTCTTGGAGCTTTCCCCGGACGGCACGGTGATGCTCGCCGCCACCGGCAGCTTGCCGTCTAGCGCCGCGGCGACCGCCCCGCCGTGCAGCCGCTCCACCGTTTCATCGCTGACCACGGCGACCCGCGCCTCGGGGTGGCGGGCAGCAAGCTGTGTGCCGAGCTCGCCCAGCGCGCCCGGCGCGATGAGAATGTCATAGGCCCGCGCGCCGAGCTCGACCCGCACCTTCTCGCCCGTCGCCCCGGAAAAGGTCCCGCCACCGTCCATCTAACCCTTGTCCTCCTTGGAATCGTCATTTCCAGCTTTGCCCAGCCGCCGTGTCAGTGCCGCGACGATGTCCTCGACCACCTGTTCGTGCGAGACATCGCGGGATTGCACCGTGATGTCGGCCAGCGCGTAAACCGGGTTGCGCTCGTCGAGCAGCCGGCGCAGCGTCTGCCCGGCGTCGTCGCCGGCCAAGAGCGGCCGGTTGTTGCGCCGCTTGACCCGGCGCAGCAGGACCTCGGCCTCGGCCTTGAGCCATACCGATATGCCGCTGGCGGCGATGTGCCGGCGCGTTTCCTCGCTCATCCAGGCCCCGCCGCCAGCCGCCAGCACCTGCGGCCCGTTGGTCATCAGCCGCGCCATGACCCGCCGCTCGCCGGCGCGGAAATAGGCTTCGCCGTGGCGCTCGAAGATTTCCGGGATGGTGCAGCCCGCCGCCGCCTCGATCTCCTGATCGGCGTCGACGAAGTCAAGGCCGAGCCGCGCCGCCAGGCGCCGGCCGACCGAAGACTTGCCGGCGCCCATCATGCCGATCAGCACGATCGAGCGGGACCCCAGCGCGGCTTGCAGCGCCGCCGCCTTGTCCCGACTGCCGCCTGTTGCGCCCTCAACCATTGCCGAAGCCTTCACGCGAGCCGTCCGACTTGGTAATGACCGTCGGTCCGCTTGACAAGCAGCGCCGCCCCATCCGCCCGGATCAGCGGCCGGCACAGGGGGACAATCCGGGCCGGCCGTCCACCGCGCTGGTTCGTCCACCGGTTCGTCTCACCCTGCGCCGCCCCCAAGGAGCCGCCATGCCGTCGATCTCGCCGTCAACCGCCGCCGGCGGCGGCCTCGCCCTGCCTTTGGCCGAAATCGCCCTGGCCGCAGGCGCCGCCATCCTCGCCTGCGGCGATCGCGGCGTCGACGTCGCGCAGAAGGCCGATTCCAGCCCGGTGACCGAGGCCGACCGCGCCGCCGAGGAGATAATCCTGGCCGAGCTGGCGCGCCGCTTCCCCGACTGTCCGGCGATCGCCGAGGAAGCGGCCGCCGGGGGAGTGGTGCCGGCAGTCGAGGACCGTTTCTTCCTCGTCGATCCCCTTGACGGCACACGCGAATTCGTCGCCGGGCGCGGCGAGTTCACGGTCAATATCGCGCTCATTACGGCCGGCAGGCCGGTAGCCGGCGTGGTTTACGCCCCGGCCCTCGCCGTGCTCGCCGTGGCCGATGCCGAGGGCGCATGGCAGGCGAGCTTGACGCCCGACCAGCCGGTGGCCGAGGCGGACTGGCAGCGCTTGGCGACCCGCGCGATTCCCGAATCCGGCCCGGCCGCGGTGGCCAGCCGGTCGCACCGCGATGCGGAAACGGATGCCTTCCTCGACACGCACGGCATCTCGGAGATTCTCAGCGCCGGCTCGTCGCTCAAATTCATCCTGCTTGCCCGCGGCGAGGCGGATGTTTATCCGCGCTTCGGCCGCACCATGGAATGGGACACCGCCGCCGGCCATGCGGTGCTGTCGCGCGCCGGCGGCGTCGTAGTCACTACCGATGGCGCGGAGCTTGGCTATGGCAAGCGGGCGAGCGGCTATGCCAATCCCGCCTTCATCGCCTGGGGCCAGCGCCCTGAGTCCGGCTAAGCCACGCCTCGGCCTCGGCGATCACCGTATCGGGATCGTGCAGGAAGATCTCCCGATGCGCCTTCGAGTGGAAGAAATACAGCCGGTCATCGTGGACCGCCCAGATTGTCGGGTCCCCCTCCGCCGGATGGCCGCGAGAGACCGCCAGCGCGCAATGGCCGGCGAAGGCCGGCGCATAGACCTCCGGCGCGGCAAGGAACGCCGCCCGGTTCCCCGGATTCGCGAAGCGCCAGGCCGCGTCAGCCCAGAACGCCTCGAACTCCGCCGAGCCGGGCCGCGCCGCGCCATCGGCGAAATAGGCGACCGGATCGTAGCCGGACGCGGCGAAGCCAGTCCGCGAATCGGTCAGAAAACGGGGAATCGAGCCGCCCGCGGCCGAACCGCCCAAAGCGAACGCCACGACGAGCCCAGCAGCGAGGGCACATAAAATCGTAGAGGTCCTGTTAACCACGGCCTTGCCAGAATGTCGTGTGAGGAATGTGTGTTGCGTATTGCCGCGCACATATCAGCCTAGGGGTAAAGATTCGCCGAATCCCGGCTCCCTGCGCGGCGTTTCTCGGAGGGAAGGATGCAAATCTCGCGGCGTAGCTTCATCCTCGGTGCCGGCGCCACGGCAGCGAGCATAGTCCTGAGCCCCGCCACGGTCGTTGCCGCCCCCCAGGGCGGCCACGGCACTTACGGGCCGGAGGAAATTCTCGAAGCCGGGCATCGCTTCTTCGGCTCGACCTCGCAAGGCCTGGCCGGGGCCGTCCAGCATCTCTTCCAGAATTATGGCGAGCCGGCCGGATACATCGTCGGCGAGGAAGGCGGTGGTGCCTTTATCGCGGGCCTTCGCTACGGCGAGGGAATGCTGAACACCAAGCAGGCGGGAACCCACAAGATCTACTGGCAGGGGCCGTCGCTCGGCTGGGATGTCGGCGCCGATGGCGCGCGCACGATGATGCTGGTGTACAACCTCCATTCGGTCGATCAGGTCTATCGCCGCCTTCCCGGCGTCAACGGCTCGGCCTATCTGGTCGCCGGCGCCGGTCTCTCGGTGTACGGCAACGCGCCGCTGGTGGCCCCGATCCGGACCGGCGTGGGCGCCCGCCTGGGCGTCAATCTCGGATATTTGAAGTTCACGCAGCACCCGACCTGGAATCCGTTCTAGCCCGCATCGAATCGGGCTGCCTCGGGAACTATTGGCTTCACTGTTGCATTCCAGTCATGGAATGTCGCGACGGTGAGGGTTACCTTACGCGCGGATTCCTGTAGTTGTCCTTTAAGGATTTGTGGCAAACTCGGCTACAATCGAGGGTCTGCGGGTCGTCGCATGATCGAAAGTATCGTCATATTCCTGCTGGGGGCGCTGGGCGCCAGCGCCGCGGCGTTGTTGCTCGGCCCGTTGTTCACGCGTCGCGCAGCCAGGCTGGCCGGAGAGCGGGTGCGCGCGACGAGCCCGTTGACAATGCAGGAAATTCGCGCCCAGCGGGATCTCGTACGGGCCGATATGGCGGTGCGTGTCCGCAAGGCGGAGATCAAGCTGGAAAAGGCCGAACACAAGGCCGCCGAGTGGCAGATCGAACTCGGCCGCCGCGAAGAGGCGTTGAGCGCTGCCCGTGCCGAGATGGCGGAACGCCGGGCCGAGATTGCCGATCTCGAAGGGCAGATTGAGGCGCTCAAGGGCGACAACGCCGCGCTGGACGAGCAGATGGCCGAACTTCAGCGCAAATACGAGGAGGCCGCGGCCGTCGCCGGTGATCTGGAAACCCGCACCCAGGAACTCGACGAAGCCAAGGCCGTCATCGACAGCCAGAAGATCGAACTGGTGGCGCTGCGCACCCAGGTGGACAATCTGCGCTCCGAGGTGGCCAAGCAGACGGTCGCGACCGGACGCAAGGAGGAAGAGGCCGCCAGCCTGAGGACCGAGCTCGCCGCGCGCTCGCTGCAGGCAGAGGAACGGGCCGATCAGATCTCCGCTCTCAACAACGAGATCGGAAAGCTGCGCCAATCGCAAGAATGGCTGGAGCGCCAGCTCGCCAAGCGCCGCGCGGTGGCGACCGCCCGCCGCCGACAGGTCCAAACCGAGGGCGAGGAGCGCGCCGCGACGCGCACGTCGCTCGCTACTCGTACCCTGTCGCTGGAAGCCGCGCAGTCCAAGCTCGACGAGAAGACGGACCTCATCGACCAGCTCAAGGCAGAACAGGCCGGGCTCCTTGACCGGCTCGCTCAGCTTAGCACCAAGCTCGAGCAACGCGATCGCGAGATCGCCCAGTTGAGCGATGAGGTGGAGACGCTGCGCCTGTCGGCGGAGTCGCCCGCCGATACCGCGCAACTGCGTGAGAGCATCGGCGAGCTCGCGGCGCGCATCGTAACGCGCACCGCTTCGAGCGGTGACGACGAGATCCGCAAGTTGATCGACGCTATCTCAAGCGATGCGGGTGCTGCGCGGGCCAATGACAACGCCAGAGGCGGCAGACCCCTCGCCGAGCGGATCAAGGAGGCGGATCTGCAGCCCGGCGAGTGATGCCGGCGAGTGAGTCCGATCCGTTGACCCTGGCAGGCCTTAAGGCCGGTTCAGCTTGCCGAAGCCGGCCTGTCGGGAAAGCAGAGTTCGTCGCGGTTGCGCCATTCCGGACCCACGAAATTGATGATCAGCGACTTGCGGATGCCGGGAATCGGGCGCTTCTCGAAGCCATGCCACGTGTTCTTCGCGGGCACGAAGACGAAGCCCTGATTGAAGGCCGCCGGAGAGCTGCCAGCGTGGGTATGAGCCTCGTCATCGGCGTAAATGTCGGTTCCCAGCGTCTCTCCGCCCGGCCAGTCGATCAGGTAGAGAATGAAAGTGATCCGTTTCGGTCCGATATCGGTATGAGGCTCCAGCCAAAAGCCGTCGCGGTCCTGGGCCAGCTCGACCCGTAACGAGGAGCCCTCAAGCGCGGCCCCGGTGACCTCCTGCATTACAGACACGGCCTGCGGATGCTGAAGGGCCTGCGAGACGGCCGCGCAGACGCCGTGAACCTGCTGGTTCTCGACCGAAAAGAACACTCGCGTGGAGTTGTGCGTGTCGCGCTTGCCCTCGGTGTCGTCGATCTCCGGTGCGGCAAAGGGCAGTCGCAGGAGCGCCCGGCTGGTGGCATCTGGGAAGACGGCATCGAGCACCCAGTGCGGATACGGCGCGTCCCGGCGCTCGGCGTTGCGGAAGGACCGAACGACGGCCTGTCTCACCGCATCGGCACTGTCCGGTGCGGCGATGGCATCCTCGGCTATGCTGGCTTGGCTCATGGAATGATCCCTGCAAACTGCTTTGTGTTCAAATGCGGCAAGCGCCCTTAGGACCGGCGCACTGGCGTCGCTCAGGCGCTCACCGTCGACAGAATCCTGTCAACTTCAAGGCCGGCGGCGGTTCAAGGCAGCATGACGGTGGCGCCCGTCGTCTTTCGGCCCTCAAGATCACGATGGGCCTGCACCGCGTCCTTGAGGGGGTAGGTCTGGTTAACCTCGATCTTCACGGTGCCGTCGGCAACCACCTTGAAGAGCTCGCCTGCCATGCGCACGAGATCTTCCCGCTTGGCTGCATAGGTGAACAGGGTCGGCCGGGTCACAAAGAGCGACCCCTTCTGGGCAAGCATTCCCAGTTCAAGGGGCGGGGTTCCTCCGGAGGACTGTCCGAAGGGTACCCACATTCCGAGCGGCTTGAGGCAGTCGAGCGAACCGGGAAACGTGTCCTTGCCCACCGAATCGTAGACCACTTCCACCCCTTGCCCGTCGGTGATCTCCTTGACCCGTTCGACAAAGTCCTCGGTGTTGTAGTTGATGACGTGATGGTAGCCGTGCGCCTTGGCAAGCTCGGCCTTCTCGGCCGAACCGACCGTGCCGATGACGGTGGCGCCGAGCGCATTCGCCCATTGCCCGGCGATCAGCCCGACCCCGCCGGCGGCGGCATGGAACAGGATCGTGTGCCCCTTCTCCACCTTGAAGGTGCGTCGCAGCAGATACTGGACCGTCATACCCTTGAGCATCATCGCCGCCCCGGTGCGGAAATCGATTCCCTCGGGCAGCGCCACGAGACGCGCCGCCGGCATGTTGCGCTCCTCTGCATAGGAGCCGATCGGATCAGCATAGGCGACCCGGTCGCCCACCTTGAAATCCGTCACGCCGTCGCCGACCGCGACCACCTCCCCAGCCCCCTCATTACCGGGCGTAAAGGGCAGATGCGCGCGCCTATAGAGGCCCGACCGGTTGTAAACGTCGAGGAAGTTCAGCCCGACGGCGTGATTGCGCACGCGGACCTCGCCCGGACCTGGATCGGGAAGCTCGACCGCCTCCCATTTCATGACCTCCGGGCCGCCGGTTTCATACACGCGGATCGCATGCGTCATCGCTCAGTCTCCCCGTTAGTTTGTCAGCATGGCGCCGACGTTATCAGCGTCGCCGGCCCTTCGGAAGCGTGGCGAGGCCGGCGCGGAAGATTGCCTCCTCGTCGATGCCATAATGGCGGTAGAGATCCGGGACGGTTCCGGTCTGGCCGAAATGCTCCACGCCAAGCGCCTCCACGCGGTGCCCCTTCACCGAGCCGAGCCAGCCGAGGGTCGCCGGGTGGCCGTCGAGCACGGTGACGATTCGGGCATTGCGCGACAGGGGCGTGAGCAACTGCTCGACATGGCTCACCGGTTCGTCGTCACCATGATGGCGCGCCTGCGCGGCAGCCTGCCAGCCGGCATTCAGCCGGTCGGCCGAGGTCACCGCGAGCAGCCCCGCCCCCGGCTCTTTTTCGAGAAGCTGGCCCATCGCCGAGGCCGCCTCCGGCGCCACCGCGCCGGTATAGGCGATGGCCAGATCAGCGCCTTCGGCAGGTTCGCGCAGCCAGTAGCCGCCTAGGATGATCGCTTCGCGCGCCGTCTCATCGAGGTCGCGGATCGGCTGGTCGAGCGGCCGGGTCGACAGTCGCAGATAGACCGAGCCGCCCTCGCGCTCATGCACCCAGTCACCGGTGCCTGCCTTGCCGCTGCGCTGGATGTAGTCGAACGCCCATTCGAGGATCACCGCCAGCTCGTCGACATAGGCCGGCTCGAAATAGGCCAGCCCGTCCTGCGCCATGCCGATCATCGGCGTGCCGATCGACTGGTGCGCCCCGCCTTCCGGCGCCAAGGTAATCCCCGACGGGGTGGCGCCGATGATGAAGCGCGCATCCTGATAGCAGGCATAGTTCAGGCTATCGAGGCCGCGCGCAATGAACGGATCGTAGAGTGTGCCGATGGGCAGGAGACGCTCGCCGAACAGCGAGTGCGACAGGCCGAGCGCAGCAAGCAGCGTGAACAGGTTGTTCTCGGCAATGCCAAGCTCGATGTGCTGGCCGGTCGGCCCCATATCCCAGCGCTGGGCCGACATCAACTTTCTTTCGTGGAATACATCCTCCCGGGTCTTGCGCGCGAAGATCGCCCGCCGGTTGACCCAGGGGCCGAGATTGGTCGAGACGGTCACGTCGGGCGAGGTGGTGACAATTCGGTCGGCGAGGCCGCTGTCGCTGCGGGCGACGGCATCGAGGATTTTGCCGAAGCCCTCCTGGGTCGACATGGCGCCGCGGATGGTGGGCAAGGGCAGCGCCGGTACCTCGATGCGCGGGGCATCGAGCCGGCGGCGACCCTTGGCGTTGAACGGCACGTGACGCAGCTTTTCCGCAATGCGTCCAGGATCGTCGAGGCCGGCCAGCGGCTCCCATTCCTGGCCGGGCGCGATTCCGCTGGCTTCGCGGAAACGCTCCACCTGATCCCTGGTCATCAGGCCGGCATGGTTGTCCTTGTGCCCCTGAAACGGCAGGCCGAAGCCCTTGATGGTGTAGGCGATGAAGCAAACCGGCTTGTCCGGCGGCGCGCTCTCGAACGCCTCCACCAGGGTTTCCATGTCGTGCCCGCCGAGATTGGTCATCAGGCGGTGAAGCTCGGAATCGTCGAGGCCATCGACGATCTTCAGGGCCTTCCGGTCACCCGCCAGATCCGCCTTGAGCTGATTGCGGAAGGCGCCGCCGCCCTGAAAGACGAGCGCCGAATAGAGCATGTTGGGGCAATCGTCGATCCAGCGGCGCAGGGCCTCGCCGCCGGGCTTGTCGAAGACGGCCTGGAGGCGCTTACCGTATTTGATGGTGACGACTTCCCAGCCGAGCGCGCGGAAGACATCGGCATGCTTCTGGAACAGCGCGTCGGAGACCACCGAATCGAGGCTCTGGCGGTTGTAGTCGATGACCCACCAGCAGTTCCGGAGATCGTGCTTCCAGCCCTCGAGCAGGCATTCGAAGATATTGCCCTCGTCGAGCTCGGCATCGCCCAGGAGCGCCACCATGCGGCCCGCTGGCCACTCGCCCATCCAATCGCGCGCCTTGAGATAGTCCTGTACCAGGCTGGCGAAGGCGGTCATCGCCACGCCGAGGCCGACCGAACCGGTGGAGAAGTCGACGTCGTCGCCGTCCTTGGTGCGCGAGGGATAGGACTGGGCCCCGCCGAAGCCGCGGAACAGCTCGAGCTGCGCGCGGTCCTGATTCCCGAGAAGATATTGGATGGCGTGGAAGGCGGGGCTGGCATGGGGCTTCACCGCCACCCGGTCCTCCGGCCGCAGCACCCGGAAGAACAGCGCCGTCATCACCGCCGCCAGAGAGGCCGACGAGGCCTGATGCCCGCCGACCTTCACGCCGTCGATATTCGCCCGCTCGTGATTGGCGTGATGGATCATCCAGGTCGACAGCCACAGAACGCGCTTCTCCAGCGCTTCGAGGGTGGCGATGTCGAGGGTCTCGGCCCGGTCGGCCGGTCTGGCACGGGTTGGGGTCGCCGCCATGTCCGCTTCCTCCTGCTCAACGAGGATTAAACCAGGGCGGGTGGGCGCGTCGACACCCCGTGGCCCGCGACGAAGGATTGGCCTGACATTTCGGACAACACCGTCATGAATCGAGACCGCGGAAGGTGCGCCACAGGCTGATTCCGATGAGATAGACCAGGGCCAGCGCCAGGCCCGCCTTGACCCAGTCGGCGGGCGCAAGGTTCTGCACGATGGCGATGATCGCCAGAGCGGTCGAGATTCCGACAATGACCAGCGAGGCTGGACGGAACCTGACAACCCGCATCGGATGGACGAAATGAATCGGCAGAAAAGTCATCACGCCGAGCGCGACCGTAGTAGCGAGCACGACCTCCGGCGCCACGTCGAACAGCATCCAGTAGAACAGGACGAGGTTCCAGACTGCGGGAAAGCCGACGAAATAGTTGTCCGCCGATTTCTGGTCGCGCTTGGCGAAGAAGCCGGCCGCGGTCAGGCAGATCAGGGCGGCGCCGAAAACCCCGAGCCCGTCCGGGAACAGGCCGGCCGCCATTGCCGCATAGGCGGGGATGAAGACATAGGTTAGGTAGTCGACGACGAGATCGAGGATCTCGCCGTTCCATTCCGGCAGGGCGTCGGAGATGCCCACCTTGCGCGCCAGGGGCCCGTCGATGCCGTCGACGAAGAGCGCGACGCCGAGCCAGATGAACATGGCCTCCCAATTGGCCTGCGCCGCCGCCACCAGGGCGAGGAACGCCCAGACGACCCCCGTGGCGGTCAATGCATGAACCGCGATTGCCGCTACCCGCCGCTCCGACGTTACCGCTCTGCTCATGGGCCTCGCCAGTCGATCCGGCAAATCTCCGCGCTGCGTCCGGCAAAGTTCCAGTTGCGGCCGAAGGCGCGCATCCGGCTCCGGTCCGCCTGGGCCACGGTGACGTCGGGCGCGATCCAGTACTGGCTGTTCGAGATCGTCACCTCGTCACCCTTGCTCTTGCCCCGAACCGGGGTGATCTGCCCGTCGATCATGTCCTTGACCCGGATGAGGCGCGTTGCCCCCTCTGTCTCATAGGTGATCGGCTTCTGCTCGACGCCCAGAAAGCGGCCGACGAGAATCTTCAACAGACCGGTCGTACCGCCAACCCGGCCGGAGAAGATCCGGGTCAGCGCCTTGGTCGCCCTGACGTCGGCGCGTTCGTCGACGACGAGGGCGGCCGTCCAATTACCGCGCGCCATCAGACCGGGGATCTCCATCATCAGCGCCACGTTAAGCCCCTTCAGATCGACATCGCCGAAATGCCCCTCATCGATCCGCATACCGGCCCAGGTCAGGCAATAGCCTTCGGTGGGCGGATGCTGCCCGAGCGAGAGCACGCAGGGGCAGAACACGGTGCAATTGCAACTCAGGGCGAGTTCACCGGCGATGTTCCAATTCTCCGTCACGTCGACTTTCCTTCACTTGGACTCTATCACAGCTCACCCCGGCATGGGCCAAAGAACGGCGATCGCCGCCGCCCATGCTAGGAACCCGGCGCCAATCAACCGGCTGAACCAGGGCCGGCCGACGAGCTTTTCGACGGTCATCACCGCGGCAAGCGCCGCCACCCAGACGATGTTCATAACGCCCACGGCAAACATAACAAGCATCATCGCCCAACAGCAGCCGAGGCAGAAAAGGCCCTGATGGAGACCGAGACGAAAGATGCCGGCGCGGCGCTCACTCCAATTGGCGAACAAATAGGGGAACGGATTGGCGCACTTGATGAGGCAAGCCGCCTTGAGCGGCAGGAACTGGTAGACGCCGGCCATTGCCAGGAGGGCGATACCGATGCCGGCGGTGACCGGCGCGAGCGAGGAGGATAGCACCCCGGCCTGCCCCATCGCCCATTGCAGGCCGGTGGCGCCCGCGGCAAAGCCGATCCACACGGTCAGATAGCCGGCCGCCAGCACCAGCGGCGAGACGACAACCATGCCCCGTGACGCCGCCGTATCGGCGATCTCGGCATAGGTGCGCAGCATCGGCGCCGCCGTCGGCAGCATCATGGCCAGCGCCATGGCCACCCACATTGCGAAATGAATTCCGGCCTGGGGAAGTGTCCACGCTGCCGGATCAACCGCGCATACCGCCGCGAGGACGGCGAACAACCCGCTGGCCGCCACGACCGGAAAGACTATCTGCTCGAACCCCGTCCAGTCGGCCAGCCGGTCGAAGACGGCCATGCCCGGCCCGAGGGCGGCGAAGCCGGTTCCGATCACGCCGCCGGCAGCCGCCATCACCACAAGCGCCGCCCAACCCGCGACAATCATGCCCACCACGCCGGCCATCGCCACCCGTCGCGGGGTGGAGAATGCGGCCGCGACGGCGGCCTCGGCGGGATGAAGATGCTCGAACTGCCGCATAACCGGACGAATTCCCTCTCTAGCGACGGTCAAGCACGGACGCGCCGCGAATGCAATCGGCGGCAATGTCGACGGTTACCAAAGGAGCTGCCCGCACGCGAATATCCAGGGGCATACGGGTGGACATCGGCGCCGGATCGGTCCATGTCGGAAGGTGTGATCCGACCTGCCTCCCCCCACTGCCCACCCGAGAATGACCAGCGCGCGGTGCTGGCATTCCTGGCGCGGCCCGAGGCCCACGGGTTGCGCGAACCGCCGCAGCGGATCGATACGCATGCCGCCGTTGTCTTCCTCGCCGGCGACGAGGCCTACAAGATCAAGCGCGCGGTCGCCTATCCCTATCTCGATTTCTCCACGCTCGAGCGCCGCAAGGCGGCCTGCGAAGCGGAGATCCGCTTGAACCGGCCCGGCGCGCCAGAGGTCTATATCGACACCGTTCCCATTGTTTGCCGGGACGGAGCGCTTCATATCGGCGGCGACGGCGAAATCGTGGAATGGGCGGTGCATATGCGCCGATTCGACCCCGACGCCACGCTCGACCGTATCGCACAGGAAGGCGGGCTTGACGACGACATCCTGGCCGATCTCGTGGACCGGATCGTTGCGTCCCATGAGCACGCCCCGCAACACGACGGCGCAGCGGCGACCGACAGGATCGAGACACTCATCCACGACAATGCGGCCGCTTTGGGTGCAGCACCGGAGCTGTTCGCGGGGGACCGGGTGAGCGAACTCGAGCAAACCTGGCTGCATGCCTTCAAGGACGTTCGTGCGGTACTGCAGGAGCGGGGCCGATCCGGTCATGTCCGCCGCTGCCATGGCGACCTCCATCTGCGCAATATCGCGCTGATCGACAGGCGTCCGGTCCTGTTCGACGCGCTGGAATTCGACGACCGCCTGGCTACCTCGGACCTTTTGTACGACCTTGCCTTCCTGTTGATGGATCTCTGGGAGCGGGGCCTCCAACAACCGGCGAACGCGGTCCTCAACCGGTATCTCTGGCAGCGGAATGACGACAGCGACATCGCGGCGTGCCGCGCGCTGCCGCTATTCATGAGCCTGAGAGCGTCGATCCGAGCGATCGTCGCCGTCGACGCCCTGCCCCATCTTGCGGACGAAGCGGAAATCATGAGAACGAAGGCGCAAGGCCGCGACTATTTTGAGATTGCCGAAGCCTGCATGAAACCCGCGCCGCCCCGGTTGATCGCGATCGGCGGCCTGTCGGGCAGCGGCAAGACCACGGTTGCCAGATGCATCGCGCCTGGACTCGGCGCTCCGCCCGGCGCCCTGCATTTGCGCAGCGACATCGAACGCAAGCGCATCTTCAATGTGTCCGACACAACACGGCTGCCCGAGGCCGCCTACACGCAAGACGTGACGGAAGACGTCTATGCGCACCTGCGCCGCAAGGCGCATCTGGCCCTTTCCGCCCGCCGCAGCGTGATCGTCGATGCGGTGCATGATCGCACCGCCGAGCGCGACCTGATCGAGTCCGTCGCCTCGCAAGCCGGGGCAGCATTTTCAGGCATATGGCTGGAAGTTGAAGCGACTCGACTGATCGATCGGGTCACCCTTCGCCACGGTGACGCTTCGGACGCCGACGCCGAGGTGGTGCGCGGCCAGCTTGCAAGGCAACGCGACCCGTCGGACTGGGAGCGCATTCCCGCTGGCGGAGATCCCGACGCGGTGTGCGCTGACGTGAAAAAGCGGCTTATGGACGAGCAAACCTGAAACGGGGCCGGCGCATAGTCAGTTGCCGCCTTCGCCCGGCGTCTCGGTCACCTTCGCGTCAAGGCCGCGAACCTTAGCTTCGCGGGAAGCAGCGCTTGCCAAGCTGATCGCTTCCCGCTTGGTCGGCAACGGGCCGTAACGACCACCGAGATGCTCAATGAACCACCGCCCGCGTGAGCCAACAACCGTATACACAATCGGATTCACGAATGGCCTCCGCGAATTGAATTAGGACAATTTGCGCCTGTGCGTTAAACCCGGAAATGTCGCCTTTGTCCAGCCAACCCCGCTAGCGAAGCTGAGTTTTCCAGATATGCTTGAGCGTGGTATTGCGGCTTTGTCCGCTCACAGATCGGTTTCCGACGACAGGTCGCCGGGCGCGACAAAGCCCGCCTTCGGCTTGAGACGCACGCCGGGGGCGCCGCCATTGATGAACTCGACCCCCGCCATGCGAAGGGCATGGGCTGCCGCGGCGAGCTCCTGCGGGGCACTGCGCTGGGCCCCATCAGGCTCCTCCATGCGCTTGACGCTTTCGACCGGAAGGCCGGCAGCCGTGGCAAGCCGATCCTGTGTCCAGCCCAACAGCCCTCGGGCAGCCCGAATCTGCGCCGACCGCATTCTGTTGCCTTCCCAATCCCTCGCGGTCGCTGCCATGCCCCTATGAACGCGCCGGGCGGGAATTCGGTTCGATCTGGCCCGCATCTCTCGCAATTCGCGATGGCTCGCGCCGGCCTTGCCAGGAGCGGCCCTTTCTCAGGCCCTGTCGAGTTCCCGCACCCCTTCGACATGATCGCGGACCGCCTGGATTCCGCCACGGAACGCATAAGCTTCGTATCCGAACTGCTGCATGATCTCGGCGATCAGCGGCGTCTGGGTGCCGTAGCTGCAATACAGGACATAAGTGTTCCGCTTGTCGAGCTTGCGGAAGCTGTCCATTAACTCGAAGGGGTCGCGTTGCACGGCGCCTGGGACGTGCCACTCCCGGAAGTGATGCGGCGTCCGGCAATCCACGACCACCGCATCTTGCGGGATGGTGTCGGTGAACAGATAGGGCGTGCGCAGATCCTTCGCCGTCACGTCGAGCAGATCGATCGCCTTGCGCTCCGACACGGCCCTGCCCAGAAAATCGGGATCGACGCGCGCCTCGTTTCGCGCCGCGCGGGCGGCCGTAGCCCGTACCACAGGTGGGCCCGCATCCAGCGCGCAGAGCTCGCGCACTCGCTCCGACAGCGGGGCTGTCCCAATATGTCGGGCGTCCGCGATGATTTCCTGTTTGTCGGCGCCGATGAGCGGCCGGTAGACCGGCAACTCGCCGGCCGCCGACTCGATGGCGCGCAGATTGGCTGCAGTCTGGGACGAGACCTGACCGAGCGATTCGCCGGTGACCAGTGCCTCGGCGCCGATCTCGCCGGCCAAGGAAGCGCCCGCGCGATACATCAGCCGCTTGAGCACCACCTGCCGATAGGAACCTGGCACCTGCGCGGAAAGCTCGCCAAGGAGCGAAGCGAAATCCACCACGTAAAGGCTTGGCCGATAGCCGAATTCCCACATTTCGACCAGGATCTTGGTGACCTGCAGGACACTGCGCTCATAGGCGGCCCCGCCGAGATTGCACAGCAGATAGTCGACGGCTATGCCGCGCTTGATCAGCCGCCAAGCGGCCACCGCGGAATCGAACCCTCCCGAAATAAGCGCCAAAGCGTGGCCTTCGACCGCGCCGGGAAGCCCGCCCGCGCCGGCAAGTCGCTCGGTGAAGAAAAAGGCGCGGTCGTGATGGATCTCAACGTGGACAGTTATGTCCGGCGCCGTGAGGTCGACCCGCCCCGGCCCATTGAGCACGGTGCCCAGAGCGCGCTCGACGTCAACGCTGGAAAACGGCCGCGGCGCCAAGCGGCGCGCCCGTACCGCAAAGCGCCGACCGCGCACCTGCTCGGTGAACATCCTGCAAGCCTCGGTCATGGCCTCCAGCGTGGGCGCACTTTCCGTCGCGACCGCCGAGACGCTGCCCAGCCCGAAGACGCGCGTGAGCGCGGACCGTGCCCGGCCGAGGTCGCTGGCCAGCACATGCAGCCGGCCGTCGCCAAGCATGAGTTCGAACGCCACATCGTGGCGACGCAGGGCGACAGCGATGTTCTCGCGAAGCTTGCGCGAGAACGCGGTGCGCGCGCGGCTTGCCTTGAGCATGATCTCCGGCGCATAGCGTACGATGAGCCGCCCGCCCTCGGAGCTTGATCGAAGCTTGGTCATGCCAAGCATTACCTATCAGGTTTGCCCCAGAAGTGAAGCGCCGGGAATGTCCGCGAAGAGCGCCCAACGGATCGGGTCACTTCTTTAGGCGAACTCGGTATTCCTCAGCGAGGGGCAGAATATCATTCAAGATGAAGCATGGTCTCTGGCGGCCCTGACGAAATTGGCGAATGTCACTCGCTCCTTTTCCGCCTCTCGCGTGGCCCCCTGCTTGCGAAGACGTTGCATGCGCTTCAGCGATCTGAATGCCGCGTGCAGGGCGCCGGCGAACCGGATATCCCTTTTCGGAACACCGGTCTCGGCGGCAAAGCCGTGCACCAGGTGCTCAAGCATTACGCCGGCGCCTTCGTCCTTCAGAGACATGCGGGCAAAGCACTGAAGGTCCGCGCCGACAGCATTCCGGGAAAGGCGCCCGAAATCGATGAACCGGCAGGCAAGGCCCTTCGGTTCAGGCCGCACCGCCATGTTGGGCCACCAGACATCGTCATGGCAGATCGCTTGCGGCAATGCGCGATAGCGTGCGCATAGCTCGGGGACCGCGTCGCGCAGGGCAGCGAGACCCGGTTCGTCCGGAGCTCCGCAAAGTGCTTCCACCATTCGCGCTTGTATGGTTGGCGCTGGTGCGACCTGTAACCCCCCCAGATCGTCCGACATCCTCAAGAGGGCGCGCACGACAGTGAGCGCCACGCTTCGATCCGGTTCCCGTCGTTCACCGACGCCGGAAATATGCTCCATGAAGAGATGCGTGCGGTCTTCTTGTTCCACCATGGCGAGCAGGCGGGGCAGCGCATCCGTCAGCCGACCTTCGGGGTGCTCCAGGAGCTGCCGCGAGATCCGGATCTCGTTCTGTTTGCGGGTTATCTTTTCCACTGCGTCGAAAGGGCCAAACACTCCGACAAGCTGGTGGACGAACACGGCCTCGGCGGCCTTGCCGGCCTTCAGTGGGCGTGTTTCGAGGCACGCGCAGCGCGGGAAGGCCCGGCGGACCTCGCTGCCAACCGGAGGCGTGCTGTCACCCGCCATGACCGTGTGCCATGATTGGCTTGCCCTCCTGGCAGGCCGGCCGGGCAGAGCCGGTGGGTCCCATCCCTTCCCGGGAATCGAGAGAACGCCGCACCGTGCGCTCAACGACGCCTTGAGTGGCAACATCCTCGGTGTCGACGATACCGTCGGTGCGATAAGTGAGCTGCTGACGCTCCCCGCAGGGTGGGGTCCAACGGAAGGTTAACTCAGCGCCGGATAACGCCAGCGGAAGCGTGGATGGAGGGAGAATGTGCAGCATTCGCGAAGCCGGCCAGTGCCACGTACCGTTCTCTATCAGCGCCGACCAACAATCATCCAGTGCATCTTGCTCAGGATCCGCGCTACACCCCGCTTTGATTTGTAGGGGGGTGGCAGATTGGTGAGAGCTGCAGCAGGATTATAACTTTCGTCTTTGTAGGTTTCCCGGATAGGCTGTTGCCTTTGTGCGTGCAGGAATTCCGAGGGTGTTTGCCTGCCCACATGCTTGACGCCAAAGTGGTTCACGAGGTTGGACGAGTGTCGTTCGAAAAGCGCCAGCACTTCTGGATCATCGAGGTTAAACGAGGGCGGCAGCGCCATTTGGAGGATCTGGAAGAGGCGTTTGGGAGCGATGTGATCGGCGAGATTCGGTGCTAGACTGAGCAGGACATCGGCGCGGTCGAGCCGCCTGCGACGGCTCCATGCATCCGCCCGCCCGATGGACCCGTTGAAGTTCCGCATGCTGAGCATGCGGTTCTTCATGTTGCTCCCATGAATCCGGTAAGCCACCAGCGGCAGCCCAATGGCTGCGCAACCCGCAAGCCAGTAGCCCAGGTAGAGATAGTAGCTGTCGATGGACATATAGTAGCCGTCGGCGGCGATGCCGCCGAGGTCCGGGCGGACCCGGTCGGGGCGGGCAAGCTCCACGATTTGCCTGCGGAACATGTTCGCCGAGCCGGCCCCAGTAGTCCACAGCCAGCCCGGCAGGTCGTCAGGAAACACGGCGCAGGCGTTTCGAAGCGTCTCGTATTCGGCCTCGTCGATGGTCGGCAGACGAACGGTTTCGTGGCCGCCACGCAGGGCGGGCCAGACGAAGTCGACGGTTTCCTCGCTACGGAAGAGCCCACCAGCGACGACGGCCTCGTTCTCGTCGACTGTAAGCACGCGCGAGGTCGTAACCCCGATCGGAGTTCGCGCGGCCAGGTGCGCCTGGACGTGCGCGGAGACGAAGCCAGGGAGATAGAAGTCGTCAGCGTCGATGAAGCAGATGAACTCCCCCGTGCCGGCCTCCATACCGTGCAGCCCGCCCCCCATCGGGCCTTCATTCCGCTCCATCCAGACTATCGTCAACGCCGAATATTCGTCCTTCAGCGCGGAAATTACGCTGTGGCTTTCGTCGGTCGAGGCGTTGTCGACGACGACGATCTCGAGATTGGGATAGTCCTGGTCCAGGAGCGAACCCACGCAGCGGCGCAGGTAGCGTCCGTAATTGTAGTTGATGACCACTGCGGTGACCTTAGGCAGGGGCAGCGTGGCCCCAGCCGCGTAGGCTGCGGCCCCAAGCGCCGCACTGCCTTCCCGGAGTTCCACCGCACCGGCCCTCCCGGCGTGCTGCTGCAACGCCAGCGCTTCGGCATGCCTTTCCACGCTACCCGTCTCCTTGAGTGTGATCGTACGGGCCCAGAGCCTGGCGCCCGAGCCGATTGGCGATCTTGGCGCAGTCTACAAGAAACTGATACGATTGCAATTTGTGGATCAGTGCTCCCTGGGTTCTGAATCCGGGTTAGCAGGATAGGCTCCCCGGCAGGGATTCGGGCTATTGATGTCCCTGCCGGCGTGTTCTCGCTTGAGCTTGATGGGCTTCTGGGCGGCAGCTGCGCAGGGAAGACCGATGGTGAAATGCCTGTCGATGGACCACCGAGTGGGTCAGATTTTCAACCATCGGCGACGCAGTGTGGCGGCGTGGTGGAGGAAGGTATATGCGCGGCAGCAAGCAGCAAGAGGTGCTCGAGTCGCTCGGCGACGCTTCTCCTGCCAAGGCGTACGTCCAGCTGGCCCAAGTGCATCGGGAGCGGGGTGAGTTCATAACGGCCGAAGAGGCGACGCAGCAGGGGCTGACTCACCATCCGGCGGACAAGTTATTGATCGCAGAGCGTGCGGAGGTGGCAAGCGCCCGAGAGGACTGGCGCGAAGCGGCCACTCGCTGGCAGGCGGTGCTCGAGGCGCACGGCGA
>SKQW01000236.1 GCA_007118805.1 Rhodobiaceae bacterium
GCACGGCGCCGAACAACGCTCGGCCCCAAAGCTTTACCGACTTTCAACCATGGCTCGATAGGGCTCGGATTTACGGACAGTTCACGGCTTGCTTTGACGCAAGGGGAATACGGAACACTGCTCCGGGCATTGGCTCTGCCACCGGGCAGAGCGCACAGGGAGGGTCGCCAAAATGGCCAAGGTCGAACGCAGCACAACCCGCGTCGTCGGATTTACCTCCGGAGAGGTCGACTTTCAATTGATGCGGGTATTGGGCGCCTGCACGTCCGGGGGAGGCAGCCCCGGCGAGATACTGGCCGCCCGCAGCCGGATCGAAGGCGACGACCCGACCAACTGGCCGGGCGCCTTTGGCGCCACCGCCGACGACCTCGTGGCGAAGGCCGAGGCCGCCCTTGCCAAAGGGCACACCATATCAGCCCGCGACCATTTGCTCCGCGCTTCAAGCTATCTCCGCTCGGCGGAATATTTCTGCGACCCGTATTCGGACGAAGCCCAGCGGCTCGGCCTTGCCAGCGCCGACGCGTTCGCCCGGGCGGCGCCCCATCTTCCTTTCCACGTCGAGCCCGTAGAAGTCCCGTTCGAGGGCGCAACGCTGCCCGGATACATGGTCCGCCCCGCCCAGGCCGCGGGTGCGAACAAGACGGTGATCTGCCTGACCGGCTTCGATGGCACGGCCGAAGAACTCTATTTCGAGACCGCATTCGACGGGGTGCAGCGCGGCTATACGCTTCTGCTCGTCCAGGGGCCCGGGCAGGTCAGCACCATGCGGCGCCATCCCGAACTCACCTTCCGGCCCGACTATGAGGTCCCGATCAGCGCCATCGTCGATTTTGCCCTGTCCCGCAACGACGTCGACCCGGACCGGCTGGCGCTATACGGCATCAGCTTCGGCGGATACTTCGTGACCCGGGCGGCGACCCGCGAGCATCGTATCAAGGCCCTGATTGCCAACGCACCGATCCACGACATGAAGGCCTATATGATGGGCTTCCTCGGCGGCAGCTCGGGACTGCCGGAAGGTGTCAAGGACGTCCGGGTCGAGGACCTCGATCATGTGCCGGACGAATACATGCCGCCCGCCACCAAGCTCAGCTTCAAGGCAGTCTGTCGCCGCTATGGCGTGAATGGGTTCAATGAGTGGCTGGCTGCGCTCGAGGCCTACAAAGTAGCCGATCTCAGCGCGATCGCGTGCCCCGCTCTGGCGCTGGCCGGCCAAGGCGAAGGCGACGAGACGATGCGTCAGCTCGAAACCTTCACCGCCTCCATATCGGGCCCGGTCACCAAACGCATCTTCAAGGTCGACGAGGGGGCCGACATGCACTGCCAGATGGGCAACTATCCGCTGTCCAACGCCGTCATTTACGACTGGCTGAGCGAAACCTTCGAGCGATAGTCGGAACGCCGACATGGGCAGTCATGGATCACTGCTGGCCGGCTTTCACGTACTGCTCATTCTGGTGCCGCCGCTGAGCGCATATGTGCACCAGCTTATTGGGCATGCGGGCCTGGCTTACCCTCACCTGCTGCTGCGCCATCTGGTGTTCATCGGCGTGGGTGTTCAGGGCGCCGCCGCCGGTCTCAAACAGATCTTCGCCGGGCAGAGCGTCGCAGCCTATACCGGGTGGACGTTCAGCCCGTTCGTTGCCGAACTCGGCCTGATGAACCTGTCATACGGCGTGCTCGGCCTGATCGCGCCCTTTGCCTCGCGCGGCTGGATGGTCGCGGCAGCGCTCGGCTACGGCATATTCCTTTTGGGCGCGGCCATCGGACACGTTCACGATATGGCGACGACCGGCAATCTGTCGCTCGGCAATGCCGGGCCGACCTTGTGGTCGGATATCCTGATCCCGCTGGTGCTGCTCATCCTGTTGATCGCCACGCGCAAGGACGCATCCCAGCCGGTAAGTGCCACCAATTGACATCATGGAGCAGGAACGGCCGGAGCCCGATTCAGCGAGCTCCGGCCGACAATCGCCATGCCAGCCGGCCTGTAAGCCGGGTTCTGTATGGCGGATGCCCGAAGGCAGCCGCGTGACGACCATTCATCTGGGGCGGCCGTTGCCGGACGCCTCGTGCAACCAACCCGGATGGCAAGCGTGGGAACCCGCCTGGAGCGCGCGAACGCTCCGCACCATCCCTATTCGGTCTTGCTCCCGGTGGGGTTTGCCGTGCCGTCCCCGTTGCCGGGTCCGCGGTGCGCTCTTACCGCACCCTTTCACCCTCACCTCGCCGCCCGAAAGCGGCGCGGCGGTCTGCTTTCTGTGGCACTTTCCCTAGGGTCACCCCCGCCGGGCATTACCCGGCACCGTGTTCCCATGGAGCCCGGACTTTCCTCTCCCCTCGGGGAGCGGCCGTCCGACCGACTGGCATTAACAGGATAAAGTCAGCATTACGCGCCGGGTCAAGGGGTCGGGGCCCGACACAGCCTATTCTGCGCCGTGGGCGGGCGCGGCGACAGTCCGCTGATCGCGCTCCGGCGCCCCGTTCGGCTCATAAGACTCTTCGACAGGCATCGGCACCCCGTCGCGCGATAGCAGCACGGCAATCGGATGGAGACTGGTTACATGCGAGCACACGATCATCACCATCACCATGATCGGCACGGCCAGAAACATCCCGATGACACCCCAGATCGCGCCCCAGAAGGTCAGCGACAGGATGATGACGAACGGGCTGAGATGCAGCGAGCGCCCCATCAGAAGTGGTTCTATTAGGTTGCCAACGGCGAACTGGATAACACCGATTGACAGGAACAGCATCACCACCGGCGTCCAGCTATCGAACTGCGCGAGCGCCACCAGGATTGGAATGAACGTGGCAACGATCGAGCCGATGTTCGGAATGAAATTGAGAAAGACGGTGAGCAGCGCCCAGGTCTCGGCGAATTGCAGCTCGAAAGCGCGCAGCACCAGATAGACGGCAAAGCCCGTGCAGACGCTGATGATCGTCTTGATCAGCACATAACGATGGACGTTGCGCGCAATGGATTGGAAAACCCGATCGATTTCGCGCGCCTGTCGCGGGTCGGAAAACAGGGTGCCCAGCTTCTGCGGGAAACGCGTGCGTTCGGTGAACAGGAATCCGACATAGAGCACAATGAGAAGCATGGACGCGAGGATGTAGCCGGCCGAGCCCGCGAAGGCCCGGATATAGGCCGCCACGTCGATGTCCTCGAAGGCGGTCAGGATCCAGGCCGCGACATCGTCGCCGAGCACGGCAAAGATCGTGCCCACGAGCTCCTGACCGCGCGCCATATAGAGCGGACCCGCCGCGATCAGCGCGTCGATCTGGCCGGCGATCAGTTGGAAGATCAGTAGCATCACCACGATGATGACGACGACGCTGACGATGCTGGCCAGCCAGTTGGGAACGGCGAATCGGCCCATGCGCATCCCCGTAAGGCGGTTCATGGCGGCGCTCATCAGGCTGAACAGCAGCACCGCAATCGCCAACGGGATCAAGAAGAACCGGCCCACCACGAGAATCAGGAGCCCGATTCCGACCCCGACAAGCCCGAGGAACCATTGCTGCAGCCTCAGATCCAGGCCGGGAGTTGGTGGCTCCGTCTGACGCATCCTGCCCTCAGAATCTTAGAGCCCGGCATCCCATTCATGGCCGGGCAAGCAATCTTGCCACGCTCTGAGGCAAGGACAAAACCCCGCTGGCGAATTCGCAACGCCCCCTCCCTGCTCCGTACCGATCCGAAATGGCGCAACCATAAGCGACTGGCGTCGTTGTTGATCGGAAGGGACGGTTCGCAATGACACAATCACCCACGGAAAGCGCAGGCACTGCCCCCTCGGGGAAAGCCCTCCACCGTCGTGCGCCGTGGCTACGCACCGAAGTGGTCTTGCTGACGATCGTCCTCGGGTTGCTGGTATGGCTCGCCGGGTCTGTACTGCTGCTCATCTTTGCCGGCGTTCTGCTTGCTGTGGCACTTGACGGGCTCTCTCGCCCGCTCCTGAGCTACGAGCGACTGCCTCGCAGTCTGGCCATACTCGCCGTATTGGCAATCATTGCGACGCTGGCGGTGTTCGGCACACGGACTATTGCGCCCAGGTTTCTCAACCAGTTCGGCGAGCTTTGGGACCAGCTTGCCGAGTTTCTGGTCTCCGCCCAGGAGTGGCTGCAGGAGTACCCGTGGATGCAGCAGCTCGTCGGGCCACTGGCGCCGGGCGTCAATGATAATGGCGCCGACCTTGGCGGCGTCATGGGATCGGTCGCCACCGCCACGGTTACCGTGCTGGGCGCAACGGCCTCGATTGTCCTGGTGATCGTCATCGCCCTGTTCGCCGCAACCGACCCGGGACTCTATCAGCGCGGCCTTATCAGGCTGGTCCCCTTTCACAAGCGTGCCCGGATCAGCGAGACACTGATCCAGCTCGGCTACGCACTGCGGTGGTGGCTGCTCGGTCAACTCGTGTCCATGACCGTACTCGGCGTTAGCACCGCGATCGGATTGTATCTTCTAGGTGTCGAACTGTGGCTCGGGCTTGGGGTATTGGTCGGCATCCTGACCTTCGTTCCGTTCCTCGGCCCGATCGTCGCAGGCATTCCCGTGGTGCTGATATCCTTCACCGAAGGGTTCGAAACCGGAATTGCGGTGCTGATATTCTATCTCATCCTTCAGAACCTCGAGGGAAACTTCATAACGCCGCTAATCCAGAAACGCGCGATCAGCCTGCCTCCGGTCATGCTCATCGCCATGCAGGTCCTCCTGGGCACGCTGTTCGGCGTGGCCGGCCTCATTCTCGCGGCCCCGCTCGCCGTGGTCACCATGGTTTCGGTGGACATGCTCTACGTCCAGGACGTGCTTGGCGACCGCCCCGCGAAAGATGCAGATCATGGCTGACGGCGGCGGCCGGAGCCCCTATATTGATGACATGTCCTTCTTATTGCGCCGCTTTGTCAGTCTCGCCGTCCGCCGAGCGGTCTTCGACCCCAGCGTGCGCGAAACCGCAGCCAAGGCCGCACGCGGGGCCTATTCGGAGGCCAAGCTGATCGCCGGCGACAAGGATCGCCCGCGGGCTGCCGGCCGCTCGGTGCGCCGCATCCTGAAATCGTTGCAAGAGCCATCGGTCGACCCCGAGCCGGACAGGTTCGAAGGGGACAAGAACTAGCCCGCTGCCTCCCCCGCCTTGGCGCCGACCGCCATCACCCGCCGCTCCATGCCGGACAGGAAGTCCCCAGATCTATGCCACGGCTGGCATCAGTGAACGACCGCTGGGCAAAAGCCGAGCTTGCGGGCATCGAGCGCAGAGAAGTCAACGCAGAAGTCGGTGGCAAGGCCAGCCAGTACGACCGTGTCGACACCGCGCACACGCAGGTAGCCTGCCAGTCCCACCGGCGCTTCGAACAACGGTAGCGACCGGCGCCTCCACTTCAATCCCGCCCCTGGAACTGCAATGGCGGTGGTGGCGGCGGCGGCCTCATTGCTTGCGCCGCCTTCCCGCCCTCACCCTTGGGCTTCCTGGCGGTCATCACAATGGTTTCGCGCATGCCGGGAAGCGCGGCGGTTACCGCGTGCCAGAACCGGGTTTCAAGACGCTGTTTGTGATAGATATTGACGGTGCGTGCCCGCACATCGGCGAAATGGCATTTGGTGAAGAAGTCCTCGAGCTCGCGCGGCGTGTACTCCGTGACATGGCCGCAGAACCCTTGGGTCCGGATCGATCCCCATTCCTCATAGACATTCTGAAAGCGGCGCGTCCGCAATACCTTGGCCAGTCGGCGCAGGCCGAAGCCGTTGGGCGTCGTGAGGTAGAGGCTGCCCCCCGACTTCAGCACCCGCCGGATCTGACGGGCCGTCGCCACCAGGTCGATATGCAGGTGCTCGAACACTTCGGTGAGCACGACAACGTCGAACCTGTTACGCTTGAACGGCAACTCCTCGCCATCGCAGTTGGCTGCCCGGACCGGAAAGGACAGCCGGTCGACATAGCCCCAATTGTCCGGTGCCACATCCACGCCGACAACGTCATAACCGAGCCGGGACAGTGTCTCCGCCGTGCAGAAGGGAGCCGCCCCCAGATCAAGGATCCTGGCCCCCGGCGCAGCCAGTCGCAGGATCTCCCGGATATCGTAGCGATAGCGGGAATAGTGAACCCGCAGATAGTTCTCCACCACCGGGCGCCCGCGATTGATAGCAAGGAGTTCGTCGCGCGTCGCAATGAGCACGTCGTCGATACGGCCAGCGCTCAAATGAGTATTCCCTTTCCATTCCGGCCAGACTTGAATGCCGCATAGCGCCGGCCGGAAATCACCTCAGTCGCGGCACGGGAGCCACGGCACGGCATAGGCCGTGCGCGGTCTTTTCCCAGTGAAATGGCCGTCTGGCAAGCTCCCATGCGGCTCGATAGGCAGACACCGAGATGAAAAGCCAATAGACCGGCAACCAGGCGACCTCACCCATCATGTGGCGCATCGGTCGCCGGGAAAGCCCGGTTATGGCAAGTGCGAAGGCGGAGACATAGCCGACCGCCAGGTTGAAGGCGCCAATACCGATTACCGCGGCGCTCACCCAGTCATGCCGGCCGAGGAAGACGTCTCCGGCGATCACCTGGCCGGTCAGGATGATGAAGAACAGGGGGTGCAAGAAGGCCGACATCACCATGCCGCCGATCAGCAGTTGAAACCCGAGAAAGCCCCGCAGCCCCAACTGCCGGCACAATACGCCAGGCCGCCGCATATGGACGATCCAGGTTTGCATCCAGCCCTTGAGCCAACGCCCGCGTTGACGGAACCAGCTCGGCAAACGGTTGGGGGCTTCCTCCCAGGTCGTAGAGTCCAGAACACGGCAACGGTAGCCGGCCCGGTACAACCGCATGCCCAGATCGGCATCCACTACTGTCCGGTTTAGATTGGGGCGAGATCGAGGTGCATTTGCCTTCGGTCGGTTGGTGGCGGGTGGGGTGGTGATTTGAGGGCGTTGATGGGGCGTCGATGCATGAGGTTGAGGCC
>SKQW01000370.1 GCA_007118805.1 Rhodobiaceae bacterium
CGCGGCGACGGCGGCCGCCTTTTTCCTAATCCTGGTCGCGATCACCCCGTTCGCCATCGGACCGGACCTCGATCTGCTGGCCCGAATCGGGCCGGCGATCCTGTGGCTGGGCGCATTGCTGGCGACGCTGATCGGGCTCGACCGGCTGTTCCAGGCCGATCTGGAGGACGGCTCGCTGGACCTGCTCGCCATGTCGGAGCTGCCGCTGCCCGTCATCGTGCTGGTCAAGTGCCTCGCCCACTGGGCGACCACCGGACTGCCGTTGGTGCTCATCGCGCCGCTGCTCGGCATGATGTTCAATGTGGCGCCGCAGGGGCTACTCGCGGTGACCGCGACGCTCGCCGTCGGCACGCCGGCGCTGACCATGATCGGCGCCATCGGCGCGGCCCTGACTGCGACGTTGCGCCGCGGCGGGCTGCTTCTGCCAGTCCTGATCTTGCCGCTTTGCGTGCCGGTGCTCATTTTCGGGGTTAGCGCCACCCAAGCGGCGATCACCGGGCCGGTGCCGGTGGGTCCACCGCTCATGGTTCTAGCCGCGATCACCCTGGCCAGCCTGGTGCTGGCGCCCGTTGCCGCGGCGGCCGCCTTGCGGCTGGCACTCGAATGACGACCGTTCAATGACGCCGGTTTGTTTTGAAATGACCCCGGTTTAGTGGCTATTCTCCGCCGCCGATGATCGCGCTTGCCAATCCGACCCGGTTCCTGAAGCTCGCCGCCACGCTCCTGCCATGGCTGTGGGGGGCGACCGCCATCGCCTTCGCGGCCGGGCTGTGGCTCGGGCTGTTCGCCTCGCCGGCCGACTATCAGCAGGGCGACTCGGTGCGCATCATGTACGTCCATGTGCCGGCAGCCTGGATGGCGATGTTCGTCTACGCTACCATTGCCGTGTCGGCGCTGGGCACGCTGGTCTGGCGCCATCCGCTGGCCGATGTGTCGGCCCGCGCCGCGGCCCCGATCGGGGCGGCCTTCACCCTGCTCGCGCTGGTCACCGGCGCGGTCTGGGGCAAGCCGATGTGGGGCACCTGGTGGGTGTGGGACGCCCGGCTGACTTCGGTGCTCGTCCTGTTCCTCATCTATCTCGGCCTGATCGCGCTGTGGCACGCCTTCGACGAGCCGAGCCGGGCGGCGCGCCCGGTGGCGATCCTGTCGCTGGTCGGGGCGATCAACCTGCCGATAATCAAGTTCTCGGTCGATTGGTGGAACACCCTGCACCAGCCAGCCTCCGTCATGCGGCTCGACGGGCCGGCCATCCACCCCTCGATGCTGGTGCCCCTCCTGGTGATGGCGACCGCCTATATGCTGCTCTTCGCCTGCCTTCATCTGATGGCGATGCGCAACGAGATCTGGCGCCGGCGGGTGCGCAGCCTGCGGGTGCGGGCCGCGACCATGCTGGCGCCGGCGGAGTGAGGCGATGACCTATTTCGGATATGTGCTGGCGTCCTATCTCGTCTCCGCCGGGGTAATCGCGGCGCTGATCGCCTGGGTGGTGCTCGACGGGCGGGCGCAACGCCAGGCTATCGAAGATCTCGACCGGGCGGGCCTTCGCCGGGGCGACCGCTCCGCCCCCAAGGGAGAGCGGCCATGACCGCGCAGGAGGCAGCATCCAACACGGCCCCCGGCGGGCCGCCGCACCGCAAGCGCCGTTCGCCATGGGTGCAGCTGGCCATCGCGGCGCCGCTGGTCATCTTCCTGGGCCTTGCCATCCTGCTGTTCGTGCGCCTGTTCGCCGGCGATCCGAGCCAGGTGCCCTCGGCGCTGATCGGGCGCGACGTGCCGCAATTCGCGCTACCGCCGCTCGAAGGCCTCAACGAGGCCGGCACGCCGGTGCCCGGCTTTTCCGACGCCGATCTGGGCGGCGGCGAAGTCACCGTGGTCAATGTCTGGGCGTCGTGGTGCGTGCCCTGCCGCGACGAGCATCCGATTCTGGTCGAGATCGCCCGGGACGATCGGCTGCGTCTGTTCGGCATCAACTACAAGGACACCACCGAGAATGCCCGCCGGTTCCTCGGCCATTACGGCAACCCGTTCGACGCCGTCGGGGTCGACGCGGCCGGGCGCGTGGGGATCGACTGGGGCGTCTACGGAGTGCCCGAGACCTTCATCATCGACCGGGAGGGCCGCATCGCCTACAAGCATATCGGCCCGATCGACGCGCGCTCGCTGGAAGAAACCTTCATGCCTCAGGTCGAGCGGGTGCTCGCGGACGATGGATCCTGAGGATTGCCCCGGACCGCCGATGGCGGCACCATCGGCGCGATGAGCGAGACCGCACGACCCGATTTCCACCGCACCGTGCCGCCGGGGGACACCGAAACCCGCGCGGTGTGCCGCAAATGCGGCTATGTCCATTATGATAACCCCAAGATCGTCGTCGGCTCGGTGGTGCGGGCCGAGGGCGGCATCCTCCTGTGCCGCCGCGCAATCGCGCCGCGCCGGGGCTACTGGACGATTCCCGCCGGCTATCTCGAACTCAACGAGACTCCGCAAGACGGCGCCCGGCGCGAGGCTTTGGAAGAAGCCTGCGCCGCGGTGGAGGTCCGCGACCTGCTGGCGGTCTATTCCGTCGCGCGCTTGAGCCAGGTCCAGCTCATCTGGCGCGCAACCCTCAAGGGACCGATCGCGGCGGGCGACGAGTCCCTCGAAGTGCACCTGTTCGACTGGGAAACGATCCCCTGGGACGAACTCGCCTTTCCGAGCGTCCACTGGGCCCTGCGGCATGATCGCGAGGCGGCGTCCGGGGCGCCGGTCCCCTTCACCAACCCACCCGGCGAGACCGGCGACACATTGCCCGACGGCACAAGGATGCAGGGCTGAACGTCAAGGTCGGTGCGGCGGCCCGGCTATCGCTCACCTATTCCCCGCCACGCTCGGCGGAGGGGCGCGCCTCTTCGGCCACTGTCTCCTCGTCCAGCGCATAACGCTGGAGCAGCGGGATCTGGGCGATGGCGAACAGGAAGGTCAGCGGCATATTGCCGAACACCTTGAAGCTGACCCAGAAATCGGTGGAGAAGTTGCGCCAGATGACCTCGTTGAGGATGGCCAGAAAGAGGAAGAAGAAGCTCCACCGCAGGGTGATGATCCGCCAGCCCTCGTCGGTCACACTGAACACCGAGCCCAGCGCGTATTTAAGGAGCGGCTTGCCGAACAGAAGCCCGGTCCACAGCATGACGGCGATCGCCGTGTTGCTGAGCGTCGGGCGCATCATGATGAAAGTCTCGTCCTGGAGCCACAGTGTCATGCCGCCGAACAACAGGACAAAGCCGAGGACGAAGAGCGGCATGACGGGCAGCTTGCGCCGCAACATCCAGGAGGCGGCGATAGAGATCGGCAGGACGGCCATGAAGATGCCGGTCGCCCAGAAGATGTCGGCGCGCAGATAGACACCGAAGAAGACGAGCAGCGGCCCGAGTTCCAGCAGCGGCTGGACCCATTCGGGCAGCGCTCGGCGGCCGGCGGCCTGATTCGAGACAGTGCTCATGCCGTCCTTCCTGCGATGGCGCGGGCGAACTCGTCCGCCGCGAAGGGCTGAAGGTCGTCGACGCCCTCGCCGACCCCGATGAAATGAACCGGAAGCTGATGCTTGGCCGCGATGGCAACGAGGATGCCGCCGCGCGCCGTGCCATCGAGCTTGGTCATGGCGAGCCCCGTCACCCCGCAGACCTGCCGGAACACCTCGACCTGTTGCATCGCGTTCTGACCGGTGGTGGCGTCGAGAACCAGCAGCACGTCGTGCGGCGCGGTCTCGTCCTGCTTGCGCAGGACGCGGACGATCTTCTCAAGCTCGGCCATCAGATTGGCCTTGTTCTGGAGGCGGCCGGCGGTATCGAGAATCAGCACGTCCGCATCGGCTTGCCTGGCGCGGGCCAGCGCATCGTATGCAAGTCCGGAGGCATCGGCCCCTTGGTCGCGGGCGACCACCTCCGCGCCGGTGCGCTCGCCCCACACTTTGAGCTGCTCGATCGCCGCGGCGCGAAAGGTGTCGCCGGCGCCGAGCACGACCCGCCGCCCCTCATCCCGATACCGGGCGGCGAGCTTGCCGATGGTGGTCGTCTTGCCCGAGCCGTTGACGCCTACCACCAGAATGACATGCGGCTTGCGCCCCCCGTCGATGGCAAGCGGCCGGGCCACCGGCGCCAGCACCTGCTCCACTTCGCGGGCCAGCACCTCGCGCACCTCGTCGGGCGAGATTTCCTTGTCGTAACGGCTTTCCGCCAGCGCTTCGGTGATCCGCATCGCGGTCTCCACCCCGAGATCGGCCTGGATCAGCACGTCCTCGAGATCCTGCAGCGTGTCCTCGTCGAGCCGGCGCTTGCGCAGGAGCCCGGTGAGGTTCTCGGTCAGGGCGTTGGACGAGCGGGTCAGCCCCTGCTTGAGGCGCTGGAACCAGCCGCGCCCGCGCCCTGTCTCGGGGGCAGCGCCGTCTGCCGGGATCGGTTCAACGGCCGAGGCCTGGGTCGCGGCCGGGTCGGGTGAGCTTGTTCCTTGGAGCGCCGTCCCTTGCGCCGGCGTCACGCACTCATCCCCGTCCGCGGTGAGCGCCGACGCCGTCTGCGCATGGTCGCCAGAGTCCTCGCTGGCGGACTCGTCCGCCTCAGCCGGCGCCGCCTGCGGAGGCGGCGGCGCGGCCTCCTCCGCCTTGCCGCCGCCGAACCATTTGCCGAACAGCTTCTTTGCCTTGTCGATCTCGCTCATGCCGCCTCGGCCAGCAACCTCGTTCCGTCATGCCCGGTGATGCGCGCCGGGACCAGCGCCCCGGCCGGCAGGTCAGCGGACAGGCGGGTCTGCGTGAATTGCTCAGTGCGTCCCCTGCCCGGTTGTTCCACCAGCACGGTTCGCTCGCCGCCCACCTCGCCGGCGAGATGCCGGTTGAGCGCGTCGCCGCCGATCTGCCGGAGCCGCGCCGCCCGCTCCTTGATCAGGCCGCGCTCGTGCTGCGGCATGCGCGCGGCCGGCGTTCCGGGCCGCGGCGAGAAGGGAAAGACATGGAGATGCGTCAGCCCGCAATCCTCGACGATGGAGAGCGAGTTGGCAAACATCGCCTCGGTCTCGGTGGGAAAGCCGGCGATGATATCAGCCCCGAAGACGATGTCCGGGCGCAGCCGCCGCACCGTCTCGCAGAACCGCACCGAGTCGGCCCGGCCGTGGCGCCGCTTCATGCGCTTGAGGATCATATCATCGCCCGATTGCAGCGACAGATGGAGATGGGGCATGAGCCGCGCCTCCTCGGCCAGCGCCCGCAACAGATCGTCGTCGGCCTCCACGGAATCGATCGAGGATATCCGCAGGCGGTCGAGCCGGGGCACGTGACGCAATATGCCGCGAACCAGCGCGCCGAGCCGCGGCGTGCCGGGCAGATCGGCGCCCCAAGCGGTGAGGTCCACGCCCGTCAGCACAATCTCGCGATAGCCGTTGTCCACCAGCCGGCGCACCTGGTCGACAACCGCGCCCATGGGCACCGACCGGGAATTGCCGCGGCCATAGGGGATGATGCAGAAGGTGCAGCGATGGTCGCAGCCATTCTGCACCTGCACGAAGGCCCGCGTGCGGCCCTCGAAGCCCTCGACCAGATGGCCCGCCGTCTCTTCGGCCTCGAATATATCGTTGACGCGGACCTTCTCGAAGCCGTCAACCCCGAACGCATCCGGGCGATAGCTCCCGGGCTTGAGCTTGTCGGCATTGCCTAGGACGAGATCGACCTCGGGCATGCCGGCGAAGGTCGACGTCTCGGTCTGCGCCGCGCATCCGGTAACGATGATCCGCGCGGCGGGGTTGTCGCGGCGGGCGCGGCGGATTGCCTGGCGCGCCTGGCGAACCGCCTCGCCGGTAACGGCGCAGGTGTTGACGATGACCGCATCGGTCAGCCCCGCCTCACCGGCCGCCGAACGGATCACTTCGGATTCCACCGTGTTGAGGCGACAGCCGAAGGTGACGATCCGAGGCGCACTCATCACACCGGACCCTCCGCGAGCAGGGACTGATCCAGCTCGCCGTCATATTCGAAGGCAACCGGGCCAGTCATCAGGATATGGTCGTCGGTCTCGCGCCAGGCGATAACAAGGGGGCCACCGGGCAGCGTGACGATCACGGTGCGCCCGGTCAGCCGCTTGCGGGACGCAGATACCGCCGCCGCGCATGCGGCGGTGCCGCAGGCCCTCGTCTCGCCGACCCCGCGTTCCCACACCCGCAGCTTCAGCGCGTCGCGCGCCGTAACCTGGGCAAGGCTCACATTGACGCGTTCGGGAAACATCGGGTGGCTCTCGATCATCGGCCCGCAGCGGTCGAGCGCATAGGCTTCGACGTCGTCGACCCAGAATATCGCATGAGGGTTGCCCACATTGACCACGCTTGGGCTATGAAGGATGGGCGCGTCGATGGGACCGATCTGTAGTTCGATCATGCGGGTGTCGCGAAACTCCTCGGCCAGGGGAATCTCGTGCCAGGCAAAGCGCGGCTTGCCCATATCGACCGTCACCGTGCCGTCGGAATTGACATGGGCTTGGAGCAGCCCACCGCGCGTCTCGATCGACACCTCCGGCCGGCCGGCTTCGTCGGAAAGCAGCCAAGCGACGCAGCGCGCGGCGTTGCCGCAGGACTCGACCTCGCCGCCATCGGCATTGGCGATGCGCATGAGCACGTCGGCCCCGGTCCGCGGCGCCTCCAGCAGAATGACCTGGTCGCAGCCCGGACCGCTCGCGCGGTCGGCGATCCGGCGGATCTGGTCCGGCGACAGGCGAACGCGCGCGTTGCGGCCGTCGACCACGGCGAAGTCGTTGCCAAGACCGTTCATCTTGCGGTAGGGGATCGCCTGCATTGTCCGGCCGGTCGGGAGAATTGTCACGCGCCCTTATATGGCGCGACGGCCGGCGGACGCTAGAGGTGAGCTGGACCGGCGCGCATGTCGTTCAGGCCGCCTGACGGATTTGTTCGAATTCGTCTGCCCGCTTCAGGCGCGCAAGCCCGGCCACAAGGCGCGGAAAATCTTCTCTCGAAACCTGGCGCGCCAAGCCCGCGGCATCGGCCGGCAGCCCCAGCCGCCCGCCCGCCTCCAGGGCGCGCTTGTCGGCGAAGGGATAGAGTTCGTCCCACACGAGTTGGGCTTCGCGAAAGAATATGTCGACCCCGACATCGCCGATGCCCTTGAAGGCCTTGAGATGCGCGCGTTCCGTATCCGTGTCGCGCCCGGCCGCCGCGCGAAGCTTGCGCAGGTCGCCGCGATAGCGCTCGATTAGGAGATCGCAAGTCTCACCCAGCATGCGCGAGGTGCTTTCGTCGTATCGGGCATAGCCGGCCCGATTGAGCACCTTGACCCGCTCCTCCCAGGACGCCGCCGCCATTTTGCGCGGTGTGGTCCATCCGGCTTCCGCCAACGCCCGCGCCGCCTTGACGGCGATGTCGGTGCTGATACGTGCGCTCATCAAAAGCGAGGCGCAGAGCCAGCGGAACAGCGGCGACGGCGTGCCGCAGCCGATTGGTATGGCGAGCTCGGCGCAGAAGGTGCGACCCCGCTGTTCGAGAAGGGCGGCGACCATTGCCTGTCGGGTAACCATTCACGTGCTCCATGCACCGGCGGTTCCGTTGCATTTGCAAACCGGTAGAGAGCTCTGCGGTTCCGAATCCGCGATAGACTTTCCACGCGGAATCGGTTGAATCTGCGGCCTTTTGAAGCTATCTGACTGACAGATCCCATTTTTGTCCCGGTATCGGTCAACTGGCTGTGTCGAACCGATGCGCGGGCAGGCAAGGAGGTATGATTTGGCCAAAGAGGAATTATTGGAATTCGACGGGACCGTGACGGAAATTCTGCCCAACGGCAATTTCCGGGTACGGCTCGACAACGATCACGAAGTGCTGGCCTACACGGCCGGCAAGATGCGCCGCTTTCGCATCCGCACCACCGTGGGCGACCGTGTGGTCGTCGAGATGAGCCCCTACGATCTGGAACGCGGGCGCATCAACTTCCGTCATCGCGGCGCCGGGCCGGCACCGGCGACCGGCGGCAATAAGGGCGGCGGGAATCGTCCGCGTCGCCATTAGAGCGCCAAAGCGCGCGGGTTTTCTTGACTTTGCCGATCCGCGCACGTATTTCCCGCTAATCTCTGATTGAGAGACTATAAGCCGGTCCGGCCGCTGCGCACGTGAGGCGCAAGGGGTCACCACCCGTCAGCGAAGGTTCGCCCACGGGTGCAATTGGCGTTTGGCAAACCAGATGGCGCGGCTGTCGCGCCCTGAATTGGTGACCACATGTTCGAGAGCCTTCAGGATCGCCTTTCCGGCATTCTCGACAAGCTGACCGGGCGTGGCGCGCTGTCCCAGGACGACGTCGCGGCGGCGCTGCGCGAGGTGCGGCGCGCCCTGCTCGAAGCCGATGTGGCCCTGCCGGTGGTGCGCGAGTTCACCGAGAAGGTCCGCGAGCGCGCCGTCGGCGCCGACGTGGTCAAGTCGGTGACGCCCGGCCAGATGGTCGTCAAGATCGTCCACGACACGCTGGTCGAGACGCTGGGCTCGGAGTCCGCCGCGATCGACCTCAACGCCCCGCCCCCTGTGCCGATCATGATGGTCGGCCTGCAGGGCTCGGGCAAGACGACGACCACCGCCAAGATCGCCAAGCGGCTGAGCGAGCGGCAAAAGCGGCGCGTCCTGATGGCCTCGCTCGACACCCGCCGCCCCGCCGCGCAGGAGCAGCTCAAGGTGCTGGGCGAGCAGGCCGGCATCGACACGCTGCCCATCGTCGCCGGCCAGACGCCGGTGCAGATCGCCAACCGCGCCCTTCAGGCCGCCCGCTTCGGCGGCCATGACGTGGTGCTGCTGGACACCGCCGGTCGCCAGTTCGTCGACGAGGCGCTGATGAGCGAGATGGCCGAGATCGCCGACGCGGCCAAGCCCCACGAGACGCTGCTGGTGGCCGATGCGCTGACCGGGCAGGACGCCGTCAATCTCGCCCAGTCCTTCGACGCGCGGCTGGCACTTTCCGGCATCGTGCTGACCCGCATGGACGGCGATGCCCGCGGCGGCGCCGCGCTGTCGATGCGCGCGGTCACCGGCAAGCCGATCAAGCTGGTCGGCACGGGCGAGGGCATGGACGCGCTGGAGGAGTTCCATCCCGAGCGCGTCGCCGGGCGCATCCTCGGCATGGGCGACATTGTCAGCCTCGTCGAACGAGCCTCCGAAACCATCGACCAGGAGAAGGCCGAGGCAATCGCGGCGAAGATGCGCAAGGGCGCCTTCGACCTCGACGACCTCGCCGAGCAGCTTCAGCAGATGGGCCGCATCGGCGGCATGTCGGGCGTACTCGGCATGATCCCCGGCATCGGCAAGATGAAGAAGCAGATCGAGGCGGCCAATCTCGACGACTCCCTCATCAAGCGCCAGACCGCGATCATCTCCTCCATGACGCGGACCGAGCGCCGCAAGCCAGAGCTCATCAAGGCGAGCCGCAAGAAGCGCATCGCCGCCGGCTCGGGAACCCGGGTGGAAGAGGTCAACCGGCTGCTCAAGATGCACCGCCAGATGGCCGACATGATGAAGCAGCTCGGCGGCAAGAAGGGCATGAAGGGGCTCGGCGCCCTTATGGGCAAGGGCGGCATGCCGGGACCGGACCAGCTCGGCGGCCTGTCGCCGCAGGATCTCAAGGGCCTGCCCGGCATGGGCGGCGGAGGCGGCGGCGGACTGCCGCCGGGCCTGCCGCCCGGCCTCGGCAATCCCGGCTCGTTTCCCGGCCTGCCCGGACTGCCCAAGGGTGGGAAGAAGAAGTAATGCGCGTTCTGCGGTACAGGCCTCTCGATTTTCCGCTCATTCCCGCGCAGGCGGCAAGCCAGTACTGGGTCCCCGCTTTCGCGGGGACGAGCGGATGGGACATCCGGGGAGGCAATCTGCAAGCGCGGTGGAATCTTGAACAGATGGAAGGAAGACCTGCATGTCCCTGAAAATCCGACTGGCCCGCGGCGGCGCCAAGAAGCGCCCGACCTACCGTATCGTGGTGGCCGACTCGCGCAGCCCGCGCGACGGCCGCTTCATCGACCGGCTCGGCCATTACCAGCCGCTTCTGCCGCGCGATCATGCCGAGCGCGTGGTGCTCGATGTCGACAAGGCCAAGCAGTGGATCGCCAAGGGCGCCAGGCCGACCGACCGTGTCCTGCGGTTCCTCGACGCCGCCGGCGTGATGGAGCGCCCGGCGCGGAACAATCCGAAGAAGGCCGAGCCGGGCAAGAAGGCGCAGGAGCGCGCCGCCGAACGGGCCCAGGCCGAAGAGGACGCCAAGGCAGCGGCCGCCGAGGCGGCGGCGGCGCCGGCCGAGGCCGAGGCCGAGGCCGAGGCCGAGGCAACACCGTCCGAGGCCGAGGCGCCGGCGGAACCCGCCGTCGAGGCGGGCGGCGAACCGGCCGAGGACGCGGGCGCCGAAGAAAAGGCGGGCTGAGGCGGCTTCGCCTCAGGCCGCCCGGCCTTTCCCCAGTCACTCCGCCGCTTCGCCTTCGAGTAGAGGTTCCGGTCCCGACAGTCGCAGCCAATCGCCGCATGCAAGCAGGCCGAGCAGGATGGAAAGACGCGTCCTCGTGGCCCAGATCGGCGCACCGCACGGCGTGCGGGGCGAGGTGCGGCTGCGCTCCTTCACCGAGGCGCCGGCGGCGCTGGTCGACTACAACCCGCTTCAGACCGAGGACGGCCGGTCGCTGGTGGTGCGCCGCCTGAGGCCGGCCAAGGGCATGTTCGTCGCGACCCTCGACGGCGTCGAGACGCGGGAGGCCGCAGCCGCCCTGGCCAATGCCCGCCTCTACATCGCGCGTGATCGGCTGCCCGAACCCGAGGATGAGGCGTGGTATCATGCCGATCTGATCGGCCTTGCCGCCGTTCACGTCGACGGGCGCCCGCTCGGCCGGGTGATCGCCGTGCATGATTTCGGCGCCGGGGATCTGCTCGAGATACGCCTCGACCTGGCGTCGCGGACGGCTCTCGTGCCCTTCACCCGGGAGAACGTGCCGCATGTGGATCTGGCCGGGCGCCGCGTCGAGATTGCGCCGCCGCCCGGCCTGATTGAGGAGGAGACCGGCGAGTGACCACTTGGCACGCCAGCGTCCTAACCATTCATCCGGCGATGTTTCCCGGCCCTCTGGGCCAGGCGCTCGCCGGGCGCGCGCTGGATTCCGGGCTGTGGCAACTCGACGTCGTCGACATCCGCGAATTCGGCCTCGGTCGCCATCGCGCGGTGGACGATACGCCGGCCGGCGGTGGCCCCGGCATGGTGATGCGCGCCGATGTGATGGCCGCCGCAATTGACGCCGCCCTCGAACAAGGCCCGGCGCGCCCCCGCATCCTCCTGTCGCCGCGCGGCCGGCCGCTCCACCAGGCGCAGGTGCGGGACTGGAGCAAGGGGCCGGGGCTGATGCTTGTCTGCGGCCGGTTCGAGGGCGTCGACGAGCGGGTGATCGCGGGGCGGGACCTGGAGGAGGTCTCGATCGGAGATTTCGTATTGTCGGGCGGGGAAGTTGCCGCGCTGGCGGTGCTCGATGCCTGCGTGCGCCTTCTGCCGGGGGTCATGGGCGCAGAAGCCTCGCATGCCGAGGAAAGCTTCGAGGCGGGACTGCTCGAATACCCCCACTACACCCGCCCCCAGGACTGGGACGGCCACCGCATACCGGACGTGCTTCTTTCCGGCGATCACGCCCGTGTCGCGGCTTGGCGACAGGCGCGGGCCGAGGCGGCGACGCAGGCGCGCCGACCGGACCTGTGGGCGCGCTATCAGGCCGAAACGGGCAATAAATCGGCTTCGGATATCGACAAGGGCAAAAGTTTGAAGTAGATGCGGGGCAACCACGGCGCTGGTGGGGTGGCTGGGCCCCGCCACGGCGCTGTTTTGCGAATTCCAAGGACAGGTCCGATGAACATCTTGCAGGAACTCGAGCAGGAGCATGCGGCCGCGCTGGCGGCCAAACGCCCCGTACCGGAATTCCGCCCGGGCGATACGCTGCGCGTGAATGTCCGCATCACCGAGGGCGACCGCACCCGCGTCCAGGCCTTCGAGGGCGTCTGCATCGCGCGCAATGGCGGCGGCATCAATGAGAGCTTCACGGTGCGCAAGATCTCCTATGGCGAGGGGGTCGAGCGCGTCTTCCCGATCCATTCGCCCTCGATCGAGTCGATCGAGGTGCGCCGCCGCGGCAAGGTCCGCCGCGCCAAGCTCTATTATCTGCGCGCGCTGCGCGGCAAGGCAGCGCGCATTCCCGAGCGCGTCGACGCCGCTCGCGCCGCCCAGATCAAGGCGGCCCAGGAGGCCAAGAAGTCCGGCGGGCCGCTGTTCACCCGGCCCAAGGGCGCGACGGACGAACTCACGCGGATCTCGGGCGTCGACACCGAGCTGGAAGCCCGCCTCAACCGGATGGGGGTAACCCAGTTCGAGCAGATCGCCAACTTCTCCGACGAGGACATTGCCCGTCTCGACGAGGCCCTGTCCCTTGACGGCGTGATCGACAGGGATGACTGGATCGGCCAGTGCCGCGCCCTGATCGCGGAGGCGACCGCCGACGAGGTTGCCCTGCCCGAGGACGACCAGCCCGCCGAGGCGGCCCAGCCCGAGGGCGAGGCGGCACCGGCCGAGGAGCCGGAGAAGAAGGACTGAGCGTCGCTCGGTTCCCGTCTGACGAACCAGACAAGCCGAATTTCACGGGCGGCCCTCGGGCCGCCCGTTGTCGTTCGGCGATTGCGACAGTATGTTGTGGCCGAAAGTCGCCGATCCCCGGCTCGCCGGGGGGACGCGCTGGCGGAGCCCCGGATGTCTCCGCGAGCGCCGGAATTCGGCCGGACGTAACATCGAAACCACGGATCAAGCGCAGCCATGGCCAAACCCCGTACGCTCTACGACAAGATCTGGGACGATCATCTGGTCCACGAGGCAGAGGACGGCACATGCCTCCTCTACATCGATCGCCACCTCGTCCACGAGGTGACCAGCCCCCAGGCATTCGAAGGGCTTCGACTCGCGGGACGCAAGCTGCGCGCGCCGGACAAGACGCTGGCCGTGGTCGATCACAACGTGCCGACATCCGACCGCACCCATGGTATCGACGATCCGGAGTCGGCACTCCAGGTCGAAACGCTGGCGCGCAATGCGGCCGATTTCGGCGTCGACTATTTCGACGAGCGCGACCAGCGCCAGGGCATCGTCCACGTGATCGGCCCCGAACAGGGTTTCACCCTGCCGGGCACGACGATCGTCTGCGGCGATTCCCACACCTCGACCCACGGCGCCTTCGGGGCGCTGGCCCACGGCATCGGCACCTCCGAGGTGGAGCACGTCCTGGCCACTCAGACGCTGATCCAGTCCAAGGCAAAGAACATGCGCGTTGTCGTCGACGGCACGCTGCCCGACGGCGTTACGTCGAAGGACGTGATCCTTGCGATCATCGGCGAGATCGGGACCGCGGGCGGCACCGGCCACGTCATCGAATATGCCGGCGACGTGTTCCGGAACATGTCCATCGAGGGCCGGATGACGGTCTGCAACATGTCGATCGAGGCCGGCGCGCGGGCCGGAATGGTGGCGCCCGACGAGACGACCTACGCCTATATCGAGGGCCGGCCCCGCGCGCCCAAGGGCATGGCTTGGGACATGGCGCGCAGGTATTGGGACACACTGCCGAGCGATGACGGCGCGTATTTCGACCGGGAGATCCGGCTCGACGCCGCGGCGCTGCCGCCGCTGGTCACCTGGGGCACGAGCCCGGAGGACGTGATCTCGGTTACCGGCGTGGTGCCCGACCCGGACGACATCGCGGACGAGGCGCGCCGCGCCGCCAAGCAGCGGGCGCTCGACTATATGGGGCTGACGCCCGGCACCAGGGTGACCGACATCCGGCCCGACCGGGTCTTCATCGGCTCCTGTACCAACAGCCGGATCGAGGATCTGCGGGCTGCGGCCAGGATCGTCGAAGGCCATCGGGTGCACGAGGCGATCGAGGCCTGGGTGGTTCCGGGGTCCGGCCTTGTCAAGCATCAGGCAGAGGCCGAGGGGCTCGACCGCATCTTCAGGGCGGCGGGCTTTGACTGGCGCGAGCCGGGCTGCTCCATGTGCCTGGCCATGAATGCCGACAAGCTGAAGCCGGGCGAGCGCTGCGCCTCGACCTCGAACCGCAACTTCGAGGGCCGTCAGGGTTTCAAGGGGCGCACCCATCTGGTCTCGCCCCAGATGGCCGCCGCAGCGGCCATTACCGGTCATTTCGTCGATGTTCGGGAGTGGCCGCGCGCCGTCTGATCGTCTGCGAGATGACCAGGGCCGGAAAAGGAGATCGTGCGATGTCCCCTGCCCTGCCCCTGACCGGCGGCTGCCTGTGCGGCGCGGTGCGCTATACCGTGTCCGAGGTCGCCCGCGAAACCTGCACCTGTCATTGCCGCATGTGCCAGAAGCAGTCCGGCGCCCCGTTCATGGGCTTTGTCACGGCGGAACGCCAGGCACTGTCCCTGTCGGGCGAGGTTCGGCGCTACCGCTCTTCGGGCTTTGCCACGCGGGGCTTCTGCCCCATCTGCGGCTCGGCCCTGACCTTCGAGTATGACCACGAGCCGGCATTGGTCGGGCTCACGGTGGGTACGCTCGACGATCCCGAAGCTGCCCCGCCAACCCTTCACTGGGGCGTCGAATCGCAACTGTCGTGGCTGAAGCTCGCCGACGGGCTACCGCATCGGACCACCGAGGAGGACGAGGCGTTTCAGGCCGCGATCCGCAAGGCGGCTTCGCCGTCGTGACGGCCGACAAGATGCCCGCCCGAGCCGTTCGACCTGATCTCCCGGCGCGATGACGAGCGACGCCCCTCCCCCTGAACGAAGTGTCTGGAAGGACGCCAAGGCCCCCACGCTGGCCGATTTCGAGCGACTGGCGGCGGCGGCCTATGCTGGGCTGCCCGAGGAGCTGCGCGCGCTGTGCGGCGAGATCGTGATCAATGTCGCCGATTTTCCCGACGAGGACGTCATGCGGGAGATGGGCCTAACCTCGCCCTATGAGCTGCTCGGCCTGTTCCAGGGCGTCGGGCTTGCCCATGGCGGCACCCTGCATACCGGCGAGATGCCCAACATGATCTGGCTCTACCGCCGTCCACTCCTCGACTACTGGGCCGAATACGAGGAGACGCTGGGCGACCTCGTCACCCATGTCCTGGTCCACGAGATCGGCCATCATTTCGGCCTGTCGGACGACGACATGGAAGCGCTCGAAGCGGCGGCCGAGCGCTAGCCCGCGCCGGAGTTTGCCGTCCGCAGGAATTCTGCTACCTGTCGCCAGCTTCACACGTCGAAAGGGGCGGACTCGATGGAACGCATTCCGCGCGGCAAGCGCCGGCATTTTGTGCCGGCATTGGGGATGGCATTGTTGCTCGGCCTCGCCGGCTGCGGCGTGAAGGGCACGCCGGAACCGCCGCCCGATGCCGAGCCCGAGGAAATCCGGGCGCCCGGTCCGCAGACTCCGCCGCCAGAAGGCGAGCGGCCGGAGGAGCCGTTCATCCTTGACGGGCTGCTCTAGGGCCTGCGGACAGCCAGCCCGTGGTCCATCACTTCAATCGCCGCAATGGCATCCTCCATGCCGAGGATGTCGCGCTGCCCGACCTCGCCGAGGCGGTTGGCACGCCATTCTACTGCTATTCGACCGCGACGCTGGAGCGGCACTACAGGGTGTTCGCCGAGGCGTTCTCCGCCATGCCGGCGACGATCTGCTACGCCATGAAGGCGAACTCCAACCAGGCGGTGCTGGCCACGCTGGCCCGGCTGGGGGCCGGGGCCGACGTCGTCTCCGAGGGAGAACTGCGCCGCGCCCTAGCCGCCGGCATACCGCCGGGCAAGATCGTGTTCTCCGGTGTCGGCAAGACGGCCGAGGAACTGAGCTTCGCCCTCGATCGATCGATCCACTGTTTCAACGTGGAGTCGGAGCCCGAACTGCGGCTGCTCTCCGAGATCGCCGCGGCGCGCGGGCTCAAGGCCCCGGTCTCGCTCAGGATCAACCCCGACGTCGATCCGCGCACCCATGCCAAGATCTCGACCGGCAAGGCGGAGGACAAGTTCGGCATTCCGTGGACGCGCGCGCGCGAAGCCTATCGGCTGGCGGCGGCGCTACCGGGCGTGATCGTCACCGGCATCGACATGCATATCGGCAGCCAGATCACCGCGCTCGATCCCTTCGACGCGGCCTTCGCCCGGCTGGCCGAGCTGATCGTGGAACTGCGCGCGGACGGCCACGCCATCGACCATGTCGACCTTGGGGGCGGACTTGGCATTCCCTACACCATGGCGGTCGAGCCGCCGCCTGACCCGGGCGCCTATGCGCGCATTGTGCAACGCCGGATCGACCCGCTCGATTGCCAGGTGATCTTCGAGCCGGGCCGCCTGATCGCCGGCAATGCCGGCATACTGGTCACTCGCGTGATCCATGTGAAGGAGGGCGAGAGCCGGCGCTTCATCATTGTGGACGCCGGCATGAACGACCTCATCCGGCCGACGCTCTACGAGGCGTTTCACGAAATTGTGACCGTCGGTCCGCCGGACGATGGCGCAGCAGAGTCGGTGGCGGATGTGGTCGGCCCGGTTTGCGAGACGGGTGACTATCTCGCGCTTGCGCGCGTCATGCCTGCGGTGGAACCGGGCGATCTCCTCGCGGTTATGTCAGCGGGCGCTTACGGCGCGGTGCTGGCCTCGACCTATAACAGCCGACCGCTGGTGCCCGAGGTGCTGGTGCGCGGGGCGGACCATCATGTTGTCCGGCCGCGCCAGAGCTATGAGGAGCTGATTGCCCAGGACCGGCTGCCGCCGTGGTTGCCGCTGTCCGATTGACGCCACCTTCGGGGTCCAGGTTTTCGGGGATGGAACGTGGCGCGACTTGCGCTACCTTCGCTGCGATGGCGAGAAGGACAGAGACGTGAGCGACGACCGGCCAGCTGCCCCGAACCGCCTGGCCCCCGCTGTGGCCCGGACGATCCGGGTTGCATTGCGCCGCGCCGGGGCGGTTCTCGCCTTCGAACGCGTGTGGCCCAGCCTGTTGCCGGCCGCCATGGTGGTGGCCCTGTTTCTGATCGTCTCCTGGTTCGGCCTGTGGCAGCTGATGCCCTGGTATGTGCGGGCCGGGGTCGTCGCCGCCTTCGCCGTCGCCCTCATATTGGCGGTCTGGCCGATGCTGGCGGTGCGCCTGCCCCATCGGTCCGACGCGCGGACCCGGGTCGAGACCCGTTCGCAGCTCGCCCATCGACCGATCACTGCGCTGGAGGACCGACTGGCGGGCGAGTCGCCGGACGATGCCACCAGGCGCCTATGGGATGCCCATCGCCAGCGCACTGCCAGCGGCATCGAGCGGCTGTCGGTCGGCGTGCCGGAGCCGCGAACCGCCGAGCGCGATCCGTTTGCCCTGCGCGCGGCCGTTCTGCTGCTGCTGATCGTCGCATTCGCCTGGGCGGGCCCTGACTGGCATGGCCGGATCGGCGCCGCCTTCGCGCCGCTGGAGCGCCCCCAGGCCGTCGCCGCGCGGATCGACGCCTGGGTTTCGCCCCCCACCTATACGGGACGTCCGCCCCTGCTCCTGTCTGGCGGGGCGGAGCGATTGAACCGCCAATCCGCGACAGTCGAGACGGCCGACGCCGATGACGGCCCGGTCCGCGTGGCGCAAGGCTCCGATCTCGTGGTGCGGGCCTCGGCCCAGGCGGACCTCCAGGTCGCGCGCATTGACGATGACGGCGCGGAAGAGGCTCTGTCCTCGGACAATGACACCGCCGATGCCGCGCCTACCGAATACACTATCAGGCTTGACGAGACCGCCGCCTATCGCGTTCACGCCGAGGGGCGCCAGGCTTTCGAGTGGCGCTTCGACGTGGTTGCCGACGCGCCGCCAAGCATCGAATTCACGAGCGAGCCGGACAGGACCCTGTCGCGGGCGTTGCGCCTGTCCTACGCCGTCGAGGACGATTACGGCGTGGTCAGCGCGCGCGCAAATTTCGAAGTGCTCGACGACGAACTGCGCCGGCGCGACGCGACGCTTGTGGACGCGCCCGAATTCAACCTCACCCTGCCCCAGATGCGCGCCCGGCGCGGCACCGCGCAGACCATTCGCGATCTCACCTCCCATCCCTGGGCGGGCGCGCAGGTGCGTGTGCAACTGACCGCGCGCGACGACCTGGAGCAGGAAGGGGTGAGTGAGGCCGTAGAGTTCACCCTGCCCGAGCGCCGCTTCCGCGAACCGCTTGCCCGTGCCCTTGTGGAGCAGCGGCGCAACCTGGCGCTCGATCGCGAGACGCGTGACAAGGTTGCCCTGGCGCTCGACGGGCTCGCCATCGCCCCGGATCGCTACATCGAGGATGCCGCCGTCTATCTCGGCCTGCGCTCGGCCTACTTTCGCACGCGCCATGCCCGCGAGGACGCGGATCTGATCGAGGTGGTCGACCTGCTGTGGGATCTGGCGCTGCGAGTCGAGGATGGTGAGCTGTCGCTGGCCGCCGAGGACCTTCGCCGAGCCCAGGAGCAGCTGATGGACGCGCTCGAACAGGGCGCCAGCGACGAGGAGATCGAGCGCATGATGGCCGAGCTGCGCGAGGCGCTCGATCGGCTGATGCAGGAGATGGCCCGCCGCGCAATGTCGGACGAGGAATTCTCGCAGATGCCGACCGACCCGGATGCGCAGATGCTGTCCCGGAGCGAGCTCGACCGGATGCTGGAAGCCATCGAAGACATGGCGCGCAGCGGGGCTCTTGATCAGGCCCGGGAGATGCTCAGCCAGCTCCGCGAAATGATGGAGAATCTGCAGGCCGGCCGCATGCCGGAGGGCATGGATTCCGGCCCGCTGGGCGAGTCCATGGACGAGCTGGCCGACATGATCCGCCGCCAGCAGGAGCTGATGGACCAGACCCATCAGTTCGATCAGGACATGCGCAGCGGCGACGGCCGCGAGGGCACCGAGGAGCGGCTCGGCGAGCTGGGCGAGGGACAGGCCGATCTGCGCCAGGCGCTCGAGCAGCTTATGGAACAGCTTGCGGAGATGGGCATAGAGCCCGGCGATGAGTTCGGCGATGCGGGCGAGGCCATGGGCGAAGCCGAAGGCAGGCTCGGCGAAGGGCGGCCCGGCGCGGCAACGGGCGAGCAGAGCCGCGCCCTGGAGAGCCTGCGTCAGGGCGGCCAGCAACTGGCCGACCAGATGATGCAGGATGGCGAGGGTTTCGCGCCCGGCGAGGGCGGACAGGCGCGCCGACAGACCGACCCGTTCGGCCGCCCCTTGCGCAACCAGGGGCCGGATGAAGGCCGCTCCGTCGAGGTGCCCGACGAGATCGACGCCCAGCGGGCGCGGCAGATCCTGGAGGAGCTTCGCCGGCGCCTGTCCGATCCCAGTCGGCCCCGCCTGGAGCTGGACTATCTGGAGCGACTGCTCGAGCGCTTCTGAAGGGATGGCCGCGCCGCGGCGTTTCGCGTGACGGCGGGCCTTCCAAGTCGTGATCGCGGGGCGCTGGCCCCGCCCTCAGTTCGGTCACGCTCGGGCTTTCCTCCCGGCCTTCGGTGCTTGGCGTTCCCCACACCCACGTCCCAGACTGGTGGGAAGCCGGTTGGCGGCTTCAGGGATTTGTCTTCGATTGCAGGCATCGGCCTGCGCCAGCATCGCTGCGAATGGCCGTGTCAGCGAGCCCCGCAATAGGAGCCCACTGCGTCAAAGGCACGATGGGGAAAATTTAGCGACTTGACGAAGTTTTTGCTTGCGCAGCCGGTAGATTGCACGATAGTTAGCGATATGGCTAAGCATAATCTCGATCTCTCGCGGCTGTTCCACGCGCTGGCTGATCCAACTCGCCGTGCGATCCTGACCCGGCTCGCCGAAACGCCCGCGCGGGTGACGGATCTGGCTGGCCCCACCGGGCTGCGGCTGCCCACGGTGATGCGGCACCTGTCCGTGCTGGAGGGGGCGGGGTTGATCACCACGTCCAAGGACGGGCGGATACGCACCTGCGCCATCGTGCCCGAGGCGTTGGACCCCGTGCGGACTTGGCTCGATGAACAGCGAGCCATCTGGGAGGCCCGGCTCGACCGGTTGGACGCCTTTGTGATGAATGTGACGAAGGACCGCGAAGAATGACACAGGATCTGGCTACGAACCGCACGCCCCGTGCGGCACCTGATGATGGGAAGGGCCGCTTTGCGACGCTGACCTTCGAGCGGGACGTGGCCGCGCCCTTGGCCGCGCTGTGGGAGGCATGGACGGCCCCGGCTGCGCGGGCCATCTGGGCCGCGCCCGTGCCCGCGGTCACCGTGGAGTTCCTGGAGGCCGACACCAGGGTCGGTGGCCGCGAGGTCTCGCTCTGCAAGGTGGCGGGCCAGCCGGACATCCGCTGCGAGATTGGCTGGCTGGCGTTGCAACCGGCGCTGCGCAGCGTGAACTACGAGGTGATCTCATCTGAAGGCGTGACGCAATCGGTCGCGCTGGTGACGGCGGATATTGCCGCCACGGGCGATCTCAGCCGGCTGGTAGTGACGGTGCAGCTTTCCTCGCTGGCCGACGACATGGAGGCGGGGTACCGCGAAGGCTTCGGTGCCGGCCTGGACAACCTCGCGGGCATGGCTGAACGGACGATGGTGCTGCAGCGGGTGATCCGGGCGCCGCGATCTTCCGTGTGGGGCGCGTGGATGAACCCCGAGACATTGCCGCAATGGTGGGGGCCGGAAGGCTTCTCCTGCCGCACGAAGAGGATCGATCTGCGCGCGGGCGGCGAATGGGTGTTCGACATGATCGCGCCTGACGGCACGGTCTTCCCGAACCACCATCTCTATAACGAGGTCCGGCCCGAGGAAAGGATCGGCTATACCCTGCTTTGGGGCGAGAACGGACCGAAGCATGCCGACGCCTGGGTCTTGTTCGAGGATCAGGATGGGGCAACCAAGGTTACGCTGGGCATGGCATTGAGCACGGTTGCCGCTTTTCAAGGGGCAAAGCGAATGGGTGCTGAGGAGCTCGGCCTGCAAACTCTGGGCAAACTGGAACGCTTCGTTGCATCCTGCTGAAATGATGCAGCCACCCGTTGGCTCGAAGTGAACTCGTCGAAATGGGAGAGCCTGGGGAAGCAGCGCACTCCTTACGACCGGCGGCCAAGCCCAAGTTCAACACCGCGATTGGCGAACTAGCTGATTTCGCTGCGGAATTCAGAAAATTCAAGCGCGCGTGGCACTATGTCGGGGACGTCCCCGACGTTTCGGTTTCGTGGGTCCG
>SKQW01000274.1 GCA_007118805.1 Rhodobiaceae bacterium
GCGAACACCCGGGGCCGGCGCGCCAGGAGCTCGGCAAGGCGCGGCGCCGTCCCGAGGATTTCCGCCAGAAGGCCGAGAATGTGGGGATTGGAGCGCAACAGCGTGAAGAGCTGGACCCCGGCGGGAAGCTGGCCGACGAGCCGGTCGAAGGCGGCGAAGGCGGCATCGGGGTTGGCGGTTCCCGCCAGCGCGTCGATCAAAGCCGGGGTGAGCTCGGTGAGCGCCTCGCGGGCGCGGGCGCTGCGGGTCGCGGCAATCCGCCCGTAATGCCAGGCCCGGACCGCCGCGGTGACCTCCTTGGGCCGTTCGAAGCCCGAGCGCGACAGGGTTTCAAGGGTCTCCGGGTCGTCGTCGTCGCCGGTGAAGACCAGGCTGCCGCCGACCGTGGTAAGTTCCGGCGCGTCCTCGAAGAGCTGGGCATAGTGGCGCTGCACCTTGCGCATGTGATCGAGCAGCGCCTCGGCCAGGCCATCGCCGGTCTCGTAGCCGGCAAAGCGGGCAAAGGCGGCAAACCCGTCCGGGTCGGACGGCAAGGTATGGGTCTGCTCGTCGGCGACCATCTGCAACCGATGCTCGATCCGGCGCAGGAAGCGATAGGCGGCCGACAGATCGTCCCGCACGCGACGGTCGATCCAGCCGCCGGCGAGAAGCCGGTCCATCGTCTCCAGCGTCTCGCGGCTGCGCAGTTCCGGGTGGCGCCCGCCGACCACGAGCTGCTGGGTCTGGACGAAAAACTCGATCTCGCGGATGCCGCCCCGGCCCAGCTTGATGTTGTGGCCGTGGACGGCGACCCGACCATGCCCCTTCTGTGCATGGATCTGCCGCTTCATGGCATGGACGTCGGCCAGGGCGGCAAAATCCATGTATTTGCGCCAGATGAACGGCGCGATCTCGCGCAGGAACGCCTCGCCGGCGGCGAGGTCTCCGGCCACCGGGCGGGCCTTGATGAGGGCGGCGCGCTCCCAGTTCTGGCCCAGGCTCTCATAATATTCCAGGGCCGCGTCGAGCGAGATCGCAAGCGCCGTCGCCCCCGGGTCCGGCCGCAGCCGCAGATCGGCGCGAAAGGCATAGCCGTCCCCGGTATGCTCCTGGAGCAGCTTGACGAAGTCGCGGGTCAGCCGCACGAAGCTTTTCGCCGCCTCGTCGCGATCGGCAAGCGGCGCGCGAACCGGGTCGTAAAAGACGATGAGGTCGATGTCGCTGGAGAAATTGAGCTCGCCCGCCCCGTGCTTGCCCATGGCCAGGACGATCCAGCCGCTGCCCGGTCCGGGATCGGCCGGGTCGGCCAGCGAGAGCACCCCACGCCCGGCGGCCTCGCGCAGCAGCCAGTCCACCGCAAGCTGAACGGCAGTGTCGGCGATCCGGGTCATGGCGGCGGTGACGTCCTCGACCGGCCAATCGCCGATCATGTCGCCGAGCGCGGTCACGGCGGCCGCCTCGGCGCGGAATTTGCGCAGGGCGGCCATGACCTCGTCGCGCGCATCGGCCTCGGTGACGCGGGCGCGGACCTGCGCGCACAGGTCATCGAGATGGCGCCGCTTGTCAGACAGGATCACCCGCTGGGCCAGCTCCGGCTCGGCGGTCAGCAAAGCGCGCAGCCAGGGCGAACCGTCCAGCGCCCCGGACAGCGCGGTGCTCAGGTCCCGGTCGCTTGCGAGCCGCTCGACGAGCTCCTCGCATTCTGCCTGGCGCGCCGCCCCGGCGAGATCCTCGAGCGCCGCGCGCGCGCGCTCGCCATCGGCCGCGAGCGGCACGTCACTGGCGGGCGCACCGGAAAGCGTGTCATTCACGCGTTTATGACCTTGTGCATCGCCATGGGTTTGCCCCGTCACTCCCGCTCCGCTGATCCGCCCCGCGCAGGCAGGCTCAGCACCGCCCGCAGGCCGGGCCAGTTGTCCTCCAGCCGCAACGCGCCGCCATGCAGCCGGGCGACGGCGGCGACCAGGCTCAGCCCGAGGCCGGCGCCGGGCCGGGACCGACTATCCTCCAGCCGGGCGAAGCGTTCAACCACATGGTCGCGGTCTGCCTCGGGCACACCCGGGCCACGGTCGCCGACAACCAGCTCCGCCGCCCCGGCGACCTGCGTCACCGCGACCGTTATCTCGGCCCCGCCCCGGCCCGTGCCATCGGTACCATCGGCGCCGTATTTGAGCGCATTGTCCAACAGATTGGCGATTGCCTGGCCGATGAGCTCGCGGTTGCCATTAATGGTGACCGGCGTGTCCGCCGTGACACACAGCGCCACGCCGGTCTCCTCGGCAAGCGGCTCATAGAGCTCGGCGACGTCGCAGGCGACGGCGGACAGCTCCACCGGCGCAAAGGAGATGCCGGAATGGCCGGCCTCGGCGCGGGCGATCATCAGCAGCGCGTTGAAGGTGGCGATCAACCGATCCGATTCCTCGATGGTGGTCTCCAGCGCGTCGCGATAGGCCGCCAGGTCGGGCGCACCCCGCAACGCCGCCTCGACGCGGCCGCGCAGCCGGGTCAGCGGCGTCTTCAGGTCATGGGCGATGTTGTCGGAGACCTCCTTGAAGCCATGCATGAGCTGCTCGATGCGCTCCAGCATGGCGTTGAGGTTCTCGGCCAGGCGGTCGAACTCGTCGCCGCGGCCGGTTAGCCGCACCCGTTCGCTCAGATCCCCGTGCATGATGGTGCGGCTGGTATCGCTGATCGCCTCGATGCGGGCCAGGACGCGGCGGCTGACATAGTAACCCCCGCCAACCCCGAGCACGATCATCAGCGCGATGCCCCACAGCGTGGCCCGTGTCAGAAGGTTGATCAGGCGCTGGCGCTCCTCGATGTCGCGGCCCACCAGGAGCCGGTAGTCGCCGGGCAGCATGAATACATGGACGAGCGCCTGGTGCTGGCGGTCCTCGGCCTCCTCATAAGGCTGGTAGTTGATCTGCATCAGCCCGCTTCGCTCGAGCGCGCCGGTGGTCAGCGCCGACACGTTCCCGGCCAGCGCCGTGCCGTCGCGGTCGCTGACCAGATAGAGCGTGTTGGTGGGGCTGCGGGTGCGGGAGTTGACGACCTGCACCAGTCGCCCGACACCGCCGATGCGATACTGCTCGGCCAGCCCCTGGGCCTCGGCCTCGATGGTGTCGACGAGTTGGCCGTAGAAGATGACCTGCGTGTTCCAGTAGACGTAGGCGATCAGGATTCCGGAGAAGAAGGCGAAGACCGCGAGATAAATCAGCGACAGCCGGAACGCGGTCGAGCCGAGCAGGCCGTAGCCGGTGCGCCTGGCCCGCCCCAGAAACGACGTGGAGCCGGCGCGTTCGGCTGGCTGGCCCCGCGCAATGTCATGGCCGGCCGAGCCGCCGTTCAAACGATCCGCGCCAAACGCAGTCCGGTCCGGTCGAGACGGTGGTGCGTCTACCATTGAAGGTCCGAGCTCGTGATCGGCCGAGGGTCAAGCCCTCGGCCACGTCCAGGACATTTGGTGTGAGGAGATATGGTGTGCGCCCGGAAAAGCCATCATCCCCGCCCCCGTTTTGCGCGCGCCGGCGCCGTCACGCCTCGGCGTCGCGGATCATGTAACCGGCGCCCCGGATGGTGTGCAGCAGCGGCCGGTCGAATCCCTTGTCCACCTTCGACCTGAGCCGCGAGACGTGCACGTCGATGACATTGGTCTGCGGGTCGAAGTGATAGTCCCAGACGTTTTCCAGGAGCATAGTTCGGGTCACCACCTGGCCGGCGTGCTTCATCAGATATTCCAGAAGGCGAAACTCGCGTGGCTGAACCGGGATCGCCCGGCCGCCGCGGGTGACCCGGTGCGCCAGGCGATCAAGTTCCAGATCGCCTACCTTGAGCACGGTCTCACCCTCCGCCGGCGACCGGCGCCGACCCAGCGCCTCGATCCGGGCGAGCAGCTCGGAGAAGGCGTAGGGCTTGGCGAGATAGTCGTCGCCGCCAGCCCGCAGTCCCCTGACGCGGTCATCGACCTCGCCGAGCGCCGACAGGATCAAGGCCGGCGTTTGCACCCCGTGGGCGCGCAGCGCGCTGACCACCGACAGCCCGTCGCGCTTGGGAAGCATGCGGTCTATGACGAGGATGTCATAGTCCCCACCCTCGGCGAGGGCCTGCCCCGCTTCTCCGTCGGCGGCGAGCTCGACCACGTGTCCCGCTTCGCGAAGACCCTTCACCAGGAAAGTCGCCGCCTCGAAATCGTCTTCGATCACCAGGATTCGCATGGCCGCGGAGCATAGGCCATCGCGCGCCTCGATGGCAGACCGGTTCGACCGGTCTGCCACCGAAACCGGGGACCGCTCCGTAGAGCGCTCCGTCCCGCTGGCCATGTCAGCCGGTGTCGCCGAGCGACAGGGCGACGAAGCGCTGGCCCTGATCGGACTGCACCCGCATCAGGACCGCCGCCCGGCCGCGCTCCTCGGCCTGCCGGACCGCGACGCGCACCTCATCGGGCGTGTTGACCTCCTGGCCTGCCACCTCAAGGATGACATCGCCGGTCTGCAGCCCCTTGCGGGCGCCTTCGCCGTCCGGATCCGCCTCCATGATGGCAACGCCCCGATCGGACCCCACCATGTCGCCCGGCGCCAGCGCCAGGCCGAGACGTTCACGCAACTCCTCGTCGATCTGCGGCTCGGGCGCGGCCTCCGGCTCGACATCGGGCTCGACCGCCGCCTGCCGGGCATCGCTGGGCCGCTGGCCAAGCGTCAGCGTCATGTCCTGCACCTGATCGTCGCGCCACAGCTCGATCCTCGCCTCCGCACCGGGCGGCAGATTGCCGATGCGGCGGGCAAGGTCGCGCGCATCGTTCACCGGTTCTCCGTCAACCGAGAGGATGACGTCACCGGGGCGGATACCCGCATCGCCGGCCGGGCCGGTATCCATGAGGTCGGCGACAATGGCGCCGCGCGCCTCATCGAGACCCAGACTCTGCGCGATATCGTCGGTCACCGGCTGAATCTGAACGCCGAGCCAGCCGCGCTCCACCACCCCGGTTTCGCGCAACTGATTGATAACGGGTGTGGCCACATGGGCGGGAATTGCGAAGGCGATGCCGACATTGCCGCCGGAGGGCGAGAAGATCGCCGTGTTCACGCCTACGACCTCGCCGTCGAGATTGAAGGCCGGGCCGCCCGAGTTCCCGCGATTGACCGAGGCATCGATCTGGATGAAGTCGTCATAAGGGCCAGCCCCGATCTCGCGGCCTGACGCCGATATGATGCCGGCCGTAACCGTGCCGCCAAGGCCGAAGGGATTGCCGACGGCCACCACCCATTCTCCGACCCGGGACTCGCGATCAGAGAAGCTCACATATTCGAAGGTTTCGCCATCCTGGGGATCGACCCGTAGCAGCGCAAGATCGGTCTGATCGTCAATGCCCACGATCTCGGCCGTGTATTCCGTCCCGTCATCCAGCACCACGCGAATGTCGTCGCCGCGCGAGACGACGTGGTTGTTGGTGACGAGATAACCGTCCTCGGAGATGAAGAAGCCGGACCCCTGGGAGACCGATGGCATGCCGCCCCGGCGTTCCGGGCGACCTTCCTGCCCGTTTTCATCGTCGAACGGCATACCGAATTCCCGGAAGAAGCGACGCATGGGATGATCTTCCGGCAGATTCTCAAAGAATTCCGGCATCCCGCCCCCGCCGCCGGGGCCGCGTGCAATGTCCGGTCCGGCGCCCTCGACCTGCACGCTGACCACCGCGCCGCGAACCTCCTCGGCGAGGTCGGCAAAGTCGAACGGGGTGCGCGAGGTGGTCTGGGCCTGCGCGGTTTGAGCGGTAACCGCATCGCCATTGTCGTTCTGAGCCGAGCCGGGCGACGGCGCGACGATTCCGGTCACGGCAACGCTGCCGGCAAGCGCCAGGGCGATTCCGCCGGCGAGGAGCGCCCCACGGAAACGGCGCAGCCGCGCGTAGATTTCTGGCAGTTGATGCATGTTCTGATAACCTCCTGGGCTCATGCGCGGTCCGTTCTCGTCCATAGTGGCCGTCATATGTGGACCGCGGCACCTTACGCATAGGTGTCGGACGAATTAAACCTTGGTAAGCTTTGCCTACGCAGCTCTCACAACTTGGTGAGCTAAGGCGCGCGCTGCTTTTCGTCGAGGATGCGGCTCAGTTCGCGGCGCTCCGCGTCGCTCAGCGCCGCAGTCTGAACCTGGCTGCGGCGCCGGACGAGCCAGATTGCGAGCCCCGCCGCGCCGGCGCCCAGCAGAACGAAGGGGGCCGCCCACAGGACGATGGTGTGGGGCGCCATTCGCGGCCGCATCAGGACGAACTCGCCGTAGCGCGCCACCAGAAACGCCAGCACCTCGTCATCGCTGTCGCCGGCGGCCACCCGCTCGCGGATCAGCAGTCGAAGATCGCGGGCAAGCGGCGCGTCCGAATCGTCGATCGACTGATTCTGGCAGACCATGCAGCGCACTTCGAGGGAGAGGGCCCGCGCGCGTTCCTCAAGCTGGGGATCGTCCAGCCGCTCCTCGGGGGTGAGCACCGCCAAAGCGGGGCCGGCGCTCACCAGCACGGCCATCACCAGCACCATGAAGCGACGAAACATGGCCCTCACTCCGCCGGCACCGCCGCACCCTGACGCGCGCGTTGCGGGGCGCCGACCCTGAGCCGGCGGTCGGCGAGCGAGCACACCGCGCCGGCGAACATCACGAAGGTGCCGAGCCAGATCAGCGTGACAAGCGGATTGTGAAAGATGCGCACGACCGCCGCGTTGCCCTCGCGCTGCTCGCCGAGCGCCACATAGAGCTGGCTGAAGCCGATGGTATGCTGGCTGGTCTGGGTCATGGTCTGGCCGCTGGCCACATAGCTGCGGTGCGAACTCTCCATCTCAGTGACGAAGGCGCCGCCCTCTCTCACCGTGTAGCGCGCCACCCGCTCGGTGAAATTCGAGCCCTGGCGCGGCGCGATGCC
>SKQW01000177.1 GCA_007118805.1 Rhodobiaceae bacterium
CAGAAGGGCACTCAGGCCGCGGCTGCCGTCAAGCCCGGCGGCCCAGGGGGCGGTCGAGAGAAGCGCGGCCGGCCTTGCCTCCAGCACAAGGCCGCCATAAACCCCGGCCGTAAGCGCGGTCGCGAAGATGCCGGCAAACGCTGTCCGGACCAGCACGCCGACATAGGCACCGGCAGGCGAAACGCGCGCCACGGCAACGAGATAGAACGCGCCGCCGGCAGCGATGAACAGGGCGAGTATCTGCACAATGCGCGCCAGGCTCGCCAGCACGCGCCAGGCTGTGCCGGCGGTCTCGTCCGGCGCGGCGATGGCCGTCCCGGTCTCGGCGCCCAGCGAGAAGGTGACGGTTCCGCCAACCGGATGACCATCGAGCGAGCGCACGCGAAAGCTGACGAGATGGGTTCCATCGTCCAGCGAGTCGGGCAGCGCAATGCGTAGGTCATGGTTCTCGGCGCGCACGGCATCGGTTCCTGCAACGGTCTCGCCGGCCGGACCAAGCACCTGGATGCGGATCGGTGACACCGGCTCATTGAAGACCAGCACGACCTCGCGCGGCGCCGCGTCCAATATCGCGCCGTCCTCGGGCGTGGTGTCGAGGAGGACGGCATGCGCCAGCACCACGACCGGCGTGGCCAGAAGGACCGCAAGGCCCACCAGACTGGCAATCCAATAGCGCATGGTCATTGCCGCGTTGGGGTGCGGAGCCGTTGCCGGGGCGCTGGCTCCGCGCTGGCTTCAGTCGCCGTGGCTGTGCCCATTGCCGCCGCTATTGATCAGGCGAAGGGCCGGGGCCGGTTCGTCATAGTCATGCGCCGAGCGGCCTTCCTCGGGGATCTCGATCCAGCGATGGACGCCCTCCTCGCACACCTGCACGGCTGGGAAGTGTAGGACCGTATCCGGCGCATCGGGCAGCCGGACGCGCATGGCGAACTCGTCATAATGCGCGTCGAGCAAATGCCCGTCCGTCCAGTGCACCTCGCGGACCGTCTCCGTGACCATGTTGCCATGGCCGGCGTCGACCGGCTCATCCAGGGTCTCGATGACGGTGTCGACCGCCCAGCCGGGCTTGGGCTGGGGTCGGACGTCAACGACGCCGTCCGGGATCTGCACGCGAACGGCGGTGGTAGCCGCGCCGCTGCAGCCATGGGGGATACGAAGGACCACCTTGTGATAGCTGCCGGCCACGGCCTCGCTGGATTCGAGTGTCACATGCGCCGATGCCGGAATGGCTATGGCGGTGACTGCAACGGCGGCGGCCGCCGCCCCGCGGAAATAGGGGATTGCACGCATTTGCGTTTCTCCTGAAGGCTTGCGGATTGTGCGAATGACGGCCCGGCGGCGAAATCCGGCCGGGCCGGTCACGGTTTTCCGTCAGCTCAGCAGGGGTGGTGCGCGCGGCGGGGCATGGCTGTAGTCACGGGGGTGGGTTGCGACGGCCCGGGCGGCCGGCCCGAACACTGGGCCGGCTGTTGGCTCAAGGTGCGGCACTGGGCCATGGGGCGGCGCCAGCACGCTAACGCTCTTGACCAGATTGCACACCGGGCATTCATGCAGCGCGGTGTCGCCATGGTGTCCGTGCCCGCCGCCGTCCTGCGCCCCGGCGTCATTGGTCGGCCCGTGCGCGGCGTGCGCCCCGTCATGCGCGTGCGAAGCGTGATGGGCGTGGACCCACTGCGTGCCGTGCTTTGTCGCGGCTGCAACGGTGTGGGCGGCGATGGGAAGCGCGGCCTGCAGCACCAGGGCAAGCACGCCGAGCAGCGCCATCACGCGTCTGCGATGTCTCTGTTCGGTTGCGATCCGTGCCATGGCCGTCCAAGGCGTCAGTTCCGAGAGCTTGACGCTAGTGGAACGCGGCGCGCCAGTCGAGACGATTGTGGCAGCCTTCGAGCGTCGTCCCGGTTGACCGGAGATCGTCGCTGCCAGTGTAAATCGTGCCTTGCCGAAAAAGCGAAATCTTTACGTTTCCGCGCTAGGGTTCCCGAAAACGGGAGACCTTTTGTTCATGCGTATCGCTCTCGTCATCGCCTTTGCCCTCGTGGTCGGCGCCTGCGCGACGCCGCCGCCGTCCCACACCGCCAATGTGTGCGCGATCTTCAGCGAGAAGGGTGGGCTGTTCAACAATTGGTACCGGGTTGCCAAGAGCACCGAACGCGAATTCGGGGTGCCGGTGCCGATCCTCATGGCCACCATCAAGACCGAGTCCAACTTCCGCGCCAACGCCCGGCCGCCCCGCCAGAAGCTGTTCGGCGTTATTCCCTGGAAACGCGCTTCCTCGGCCTATGGCTACTCCCAGGCTCTCGACGGCACCTGGGATTGGTATCGCCGCGCCACGGGGCGAACTTCGGCGCGGCGCACCAGCTTCTCGGACTCCATTCACTTCGTCGGCTGGTACCACTACCAGAGCCACCGCCGGAACAGGGTCGCCCTCAACGACGCCTATCGGCTCTATCTGAATTATTATGCCGGCCACGCGGGATTTAAGCGCGGGGTCTGGCGTCAGCGCCCGGAGATGCAGCGCGCCGCCCGGCGCAAGGCGAACATTGCCCAGCGCTATGCTCAGCAGATGCAAGCCTGCGGGATCTCCTAAGCGGACTGACCGGCCGTCTTGGCAGGAGGCGCGGCTTGGCGATTGCCCGCCCGTGAGAGCGGCTGAACGGGGAAGGGCTAATTGAGCGATCTGCTCCACCTCCTCGTCGTTGCGCTCGGCGGTGCCTTGGGCGGGATCGGCCGCTTCTGGGTGTCAGCCGTGGTGGCGCGCCGCTTCGGCGAGCGCTTTCCCTGGGGCACGCTCGTTGTCAACGTCAGCGGTGCGGCGGCCATCGGGGTGCTGGCGGGCGCCATGCTCGCGGGCGGCGCCGGCTTCGACCCGGCGAGTGCGCCCGCCTGGTCGGGGCTCGCCATCGGTGTATTCGGCAGTTACACCACCGTTTCCGCCTTTTCATTGCAGACACTGACCCTGATTCAGAAGCGCGAACCGGTTCGGGCGGCCGGCAATGTGGTCGCGTCCCTGGTGCTCTGCCTTTCGGCGGCGGGGGCGGGATGGGTCGCCGCCGCTCACCAGTTTGGCGGGTGAGGCGCGAGATGCCGGCTCGCCTCTATCTTGCCGTGGGCGCCGGCAGCGCGTTCGGCGCGCTGGCTCGCTATCTCCTTTCGCTCGGGATGCTGTCGCTGCTGGGGCCGGCCTTTCCATGGGGAACGCTTGCCGCCAATACCGCCGGTTCGTTTGTCATGGGCCTTTATGTCGCTGTGTCCGAGCCGGGCTGCAGGTTCGCCGCCGCGCAGGCTACCCGCGTTTTCGTGGTCGCGGGGTTCTGCGGCGGTTTCACCACCTTCTCGATCTTCAGCCTCGAAACGCTGGCGCTGGCCAGGGCGGGCACGCCGGGCCTGGCGGGGCTTTATGTCGGCGTTTCGCTGGGCTTATGGATGCTCGCCGTCTGGCTGGGCCATTGCCTTGGCGCGCGGATCGACGCTTCAGCGCGGCGCCATTCTGCGGCGCCTGATTGAATCCGGTACGGGGCGTGTCGGGCCAGCCGTGCCGCTCCCGCTTTCGACACCGCTCACACGCCGAGGCTGCGCTCGACGATGTCAGAGACGTCCCGCGACAGGCCGTCCTGATCGGCGATGCGGCGCAATTCGGCCTGCGCCTTCTTGCGCCGCACCGGCTCTAGGACCCGCCATGTCTTGAAGGCCGACAGCAGCCTTGCGGCGACCTGCGGATTGCGCCGGTCAAGTTCAAGCACCACCTCGCCCACTAGGCGATAGCCCTGGCCGTCGCGGCGATTGAACTGGGTCGGGTTGGAGGCCGCGAAGGCGCCGATCAGGGCCCGCAGCCGGTTCGGGTTGGACAGCGAGAAGGCCGGATGTGCCATTAGCTTGCGCACCCGCTCCACGGTGTCGTCGCGCGGAATGGCCGCTTGCAGGGCGAGCCATTTGTCGAGCACCAGCGGGTCGTCCTGGTGTCGCCTGTGAAAATCCTCAAGCGCACTTTCAGCCTCTATTGCCGCGTGACGGGTCAAGGCACTCAGCGCGGCCATTCGGTCGGTCATGTTGTCGGCGCTGTGGTAATGGTCCAATGCGCGGGCTGTCGCTTCCGGGGTGGGCACCGCCGTAAGCAGCGTCAGCGCGGCATTCCTGAGCGCCCGGCGGGCCGCGCTCTGCGGATCGGGGGTGTAGATCTCGGGGGCAGGGGCGGCATAGAGCGCCTCCAGCGTCGTCGACATGCGTTGCCCGAGTGACTCGCGAAGCCACGAATCGGCGGCATGGATTGCGTCGGGATCGACGTCCTCGCCGATCTCCTGGGCGATGGTGGCTTCCGAGGGCGGCTGCAGCATCTGGGCGCGGAAGGCGGGGTCGAGGCTGCTGTCGCCGGCGGTGGTGGCGAGCGCCTCGGCCAGCCCGTCGAGGAAAGCCGGTTGCCGGCCTGCCGCCAGATCGGCCTGGGCCTCGACCAGCAGGGTGGTCGTGAGTTGCTGGGCAGTCTGCCAGCGGTTGAACAGATCGCTGTCGCTGCGGGCCAGAAAAAGCCGATCTTCGGCGCTGAGCTGAAGATCGAGCCGGACCGGCGCAGAGAAGCCGCGCAGCAGTGAAGGGACGGGGCGCTCGGTCAGGTTCTCGAAGACGATGGTCTGACGCCCGGCGTTGAGTTCGATGACGCCATCGCGGATCGGCGTATTGGAGGATGCCACGGCCGGCAGGTCCGATCCGTCGGCCCCGACCAGACCGAAGGCGATGGGAATGGTCATCGCTTCCTTGGTGGGCTGGCCGGGCGTCGCCGGGCAGGTCTGTTCCAGACTGATCTCGTAGCGGCCCTTTGCGGGATCAAAATGCGTGCTGGCGGCAAGGTGCGGCGTCCCCGCTTGCGAATACCACAGGCGGAACTGGGTGAGGTCCCGGCCCGACGCGTCTTCGAAGCAGGCGAGAAACTCCTCCACCGTCGCGGCGGTGCTGTCATGGCGCGCAAAGAACATGTCCATTCCGGCGCGAAAGGCGGCCGGGCCGATCAGCAGGCGCAGCATGCGGACGATCTCGGCCCCTTTCTCATAGACAGTTGCAGTGTAGAAATTATTGATTTCGCTGTAGGACTCCGGGCGCACCGGATGCGCCAGCGGCCCCGCATCCTCGACGAACTGGTGATTGCGCAACAGGCGCACATCGGCGATCCGCTTGACCGCGCGCGAGCGCAGATCGCTGGTGAACTCCTGGTCGCGGAACACGGTCAGCCCTTCCTTGAGGCAGAGCTGGAACCAGTCCCGGCAGGTGATCCGGTTGCCGGTCCAGTTGTGGAAGTATTCGTGGGCGATCACCGCTTCGATATGGGCGTAGTCGGCGTCGGTCGCGGTCTCGGGGCTGGCGAGGATGTATTTGTCGTTGAAGATGTTGAGCCCCTTGTTCTCCATCGCCCCCATGTTGAAATCGGAGACGGCGACGATGTTGAACATGTCGAGGTCGTATTCCCTCCCGAAGGCCGTCTCGTCCCATTTCATTGCGCGCTTGAGCGCCTCCATGGCGTAGCGGGCGCGGGTCTCCTTGCCCGGCTCGATATGGATCGCGAGCGCGACGCGGCGCCCCGACATGGTGGTGAACTCGTCCCGGATCGCGCCGAGCTCGCCGCCGACCAGCGCAAACAGGTAGGCGGGCTTTGGGTGCGGGTCGTGCCAGACCGTATAATGGCGGTCGGCGTTCGGCAGGTCGCCGGCCGACACCAGGTTCCCGTTGCCCAGCAGCACCGGTGCGTCCGTTTTCCGCGCCTCGATCCGGGTCGTATAAACTGAGAGCACGTCCGGCCGATCGGGGAAATAGGTGATGCGCCGGAAGCCTTCCGCCTCGCATTGCGTGCAGTAGATGCCGTTTGAGCGGTAGAGGCCCATCAGCCGCGTATTGGCGCTCGGGTTGAGAATGGTCACCAGTTCGAGCTCGAACGGCACCTCCGGCGCATCCGCGATGGTCAGCGCGCGGTCCGAGACCACATAGTCGGAGCGCGGCAACGGCATGCCGTCGAGGGTGATGGCGGCGAGCTTCAGCTCCTCGCCATTGAGCACCAGCGTGTCGGCATGCGGGCGCGCCGGGTTCTGCCGGATCTTGAGCCGCGCGCGCACCTGGGTCTGCTCGGGCTCGAGCCGGATATCGAGGTCGACCCGGTCCACCAGGAAGGGCGGGGGCCGATAGTCCTCGAGACGCACACGCGGAAGGGTATCGCCGGTCATCTCTCCTCCTGGCTGGGGCCGGGCGGAGGGCAGACTTAGCTCGGACGGGCCGCCTTTGCCAGCCCCCGAAAAAGGGTTGGCCGGTCGTGGTCCGGCGGCCGCGCCGGGCCTGTCGCAGTGCCGGGATGGCGGTGGCAAGACAGTGGATGTCGTGCCCCGATCAGACCGCGCCGCGCGGGCAGGCTAGTAGGTCGTTCGGAGACTTGGCGTCAATGCGGGCGCGCCGGCGCGGGCGCCCCGGTCGATCGAGGACGATCCGATGAAGTCACATGCCCGGGCGGTGGTGATCGGCGGCGGGGTGGTGGGTGTTTCCACCCTCTATCATCTGGTGAAGAAGGGGTGGTCCGATGTGATGCTCGTGGAGCGCAAGGAGCTGACCTCCGGCTCGACCTGGCATGCCGCGGGCCTGCTGCCGCTCTTCAACATGAGCTATTCGGTCGGCCAGATCCACAAATACTCGGTCCGGCTCTATGGCGAGCTCGAAGCCGAGACCGGTCAGCATGTCGGGTTTGCCCGCTGCTCCAATATCCGGCTCGCCCGCACCGCCGACCGCATGGACGAGTTCCACTACTATGCCGGCGTTGCAAAGACCATCGGCGTCAACGTCAACTGGCTCACCCCGGCGGAGCTCCGGGAGATTTGGCCGCTGTGCAATACCGACGGTATCCTGGGCGCGATCCAGCATCCCGACGACGGCTACGTCCAGCCGGCCGACCTCACCCAGGCGCTGGCCAAGGGCGCGCGCGCCGGCGGGGCGCAGATCCATCGCAACACCGCCGTCATCGCCATCGAGCAGACAGCCGGCGGCGAGTGGCTGGTCAAGACCGACAAGGGCGACATAATCGCCGAGCATGTGATCTCGGCCAGCGGCAATTTTGCGCGCAAGACCGGCGCCATGGTCGGGCTCGACGTGCCGGTGATCCCGGTCGAACACCAGTATATCGTCACCGAGCCGCACCCCGAGATCCTCGCGCGCAAGCGTCAGGGGCTGCCCGAGATGGGCGTGCTACGCGAGTCGGATTCCTCCTGGTACATGCGCGAGGAGGCCGGCGGGCTCCTGCTCGGGCCCTATGAGGTGGGCGCGCCGTGCTGCTATCTCGATGGGCCCGGCGACGACAGCGAATACGAGCTCTTCCAGGAGGACATCGAGCGCCTGATGCCGCATATCGAGGCGGCCATCGAGCGCGTGCCCGCCTTCGGCGAGGTGGGCGTCAAGCAGGTCTATAACGGCGCCATCGCTTATACTCCCGACGGCTCGCCGATCATCGGCCCGGCCTGGGGCCTCAGGAACTTCTGGTTCAACGAGGGCCACTCCTTCGGCGTCACCGCGGCCGGCGGCGCCGGCTGGCAGCTCGCCGAGTGGATCGTCGAGGGCGAGCCGACCATCGACATGATGGGCGTCGACCCGCGCCGCTTCGGCCCCTATGCCTCACGCGGCTACCTCAAGGCCAAGAACGAGGAGGCCTACGCCAACGTCTTCACCGTCCACTATCCGGACGAGGAGCGCCCCGCCGCGCGGCCGCTCAAGCGCGCGCCCTGCTATGGCCGCATGGCGGATCTCGGCGCCGTCTTCGGCACGGTCTATGGCTGGGAGCGGCCCAACTGGTTCGCGCCCGAGGGCTATGTGGTGCCGGCCGGGGAGCTCGACGTCGACGATGTCATCACCCGGCACAATCACCCCCCGGCCGACCATTCCGGGCGCATCCGCGAGCGCTGGTCATTCCGCCGCTCCAACTATTTCGACTTCGTGGGCAGCGAGTGCCGCCATGTCCATCAGGCGGTCGGGCTGCTCGACATGTCGGCCTTCGCCAAGTGCGTGGTCAGTGGGCCGGGCGCCGAAGCGTGGCTGGATTCGCTCGTTGCCAACCGGATCCCGAAGAAGATCGGCCGCGTCAATCTCTGCCACATGCTGTCCCACAATGGCGGCGTGCGCTCGGAGTTCACGATCTATCGGACCGGCCCGCAGAGCTTCTATCTCGTCTCGGCGGGCGCCTTCGAGCGCCATGATCACGACTATCTCGAAAAGCGCATGCCGCGCGATGGAAGCGTGCGGTTGCAGCCGGTCACCGCGCAGATCGGCGTCCTGGTGCTGGCCGGCCCTGAGGCGCGCGCACTGCTCCAGAAGCTGACCGACGCCGATCTGTCCAATGAGGCCTTCCCTTGGTTGACCGGCAAGCGGATCAATGTCGGCCACGCCATGGCCGATGCGCTCCGGGTCAACTTTGTCGGTGAGCTCGGCTGGGAGCTGCACCACCCGATCGAGATGCAGACCACCATCTTCGACCTGCTGATGGAAGCCGGCCGCGAATTCGACATCCGCCCCTTCGGCATTCGCGCGATGGACGCCATGCGCATCGAGAAATCCTACCGGCTGATCCCGCGCGAATTGTCGATCGAATACGCGGCCCTGGAATCCGGCCTGGACCGCTTCGTCCACCTCAACAAGGGCACTTTCATCGGCCGCGATGCGCTGGTCGAATGGCAGCAGCAGGGCTTCCGCAACCGCTTCGTGACGCTCGAGGTTCACGATGCGGAGACGGCCGATGCCCGCGGCAACGAGGCGGTGTGGAAGGAGGGCGAGCTGGTTGGCCGCTGCACCTCGGGCGGCTTCGGCTGGCGGCTCGACAAGTCCCTGGCGCTCGCCATGGTGCGGCCGGAGCTGGGCGAACTCGGCAGCGAGCTGGAAGTTCAGATCCTCGGGCGGAACCACCCGGCCACCGTCATTGTCGAATCGCCGTTCGATCCGGAGAACTCTCGGTTGAGAGCGTGACCCATTGCGCGGAGATCGCCCGTGGGCGACCTCCGCGCACCGCCACGCATACCCGCAATGGCGGAACTCAGCTCGTTGTAGCGCCGGCCGCTGCTGCGACGGGTGCCAGTGGCAAGGGCAGGGCGTTTCCCACCCGCCCGGCCATAACGACTTGATGCGCTTCCGTCGCGCCCATCATCGCCGGCTGTACCTATAAAGAAGGGACGAGCTTAGAACGCTGCGGCTCGCCGCGGATCATCCTCGGGCAGCTTCTCGAAGCGGTTGCGCCGGATCGTCCCGAAGCCGACCTGCAAATAGCGGTGAAGCAGATCTGGATAGAAGCCGGCCCGCTGGCAGCCCTTGAGCGAGGGCACGTTGCCGACATCGACGAAGGTGATCACGTAGCGGGCGCCGAGTTCGCGGGCACGCTCGGCGAACGCAGCCATGGCGGCCGGCATGATCTTCAAGCCGCGATAGGCGGGCGGCGTATAGGCCCCTTCGAGCAGCGCCTCGTCGGGCGCAAGCTCGGGAAAGCCGCCGATCCGGCGCACGATGTCATTGTCCTGTGGGCCGAGAAGCCATTGCACATAGCATGGCGACCCGGTTGCCGGGTCGACCGCGACCAGACCCCGATCGGGCGCCTTCTCGGCAAGCCCCAGGCGCGAAGCGGCCTCGCCGAACTCGGCAGCGTCCCGGCCGGTGCTCTCGGCTGGAAAGAGGGCCATCATGTCGGCCTGTTCCAGCGGGCGCATCGTAAGCGGGATCTTCGCCTCGGGCGGGTCGAATGGTACGTCGAGGTCGCGGCGCAGCCCGTATCGCGTGGCGCGGGCGAAGGGCCCCTCCCGCAGACGGCGCTCGATGCGCGAGACAAGGGCATTCGTTGCCGATGCCGGCCCTGTGGACGCGGAATCCGATGCATGTGGCTGCGGCATCATGACCTCCATGATCGACCGACTTAGATTACCGGATTGATTTGCCACAAGAATGCAAATGCGAGGTTACTGCAATCACATAAACCGGCGATGTCGCCGGCACGGTTAACCGACTCCGCGCGGGGCGCGATTTCCACGCCCGGGCTATGTTGCGGCGGCGCATTGACCTATATAAGGTCGCCGAAGGGCGACAACGGACGCTGCCCAAAGGAGAATTTCATGGCGCCCAGCTGGTTACAAATTCTGATTGTCGTAGTGCTCCTCGTGCTGCTGTTCGGCCGGGGCAAGATCTCGGAGCTCATGGGCGACGTTGCCAAGGGGATCAAGAGCTTCAAGAAGGGGCTCAACGAAGAGGACGAGGTCGCCAAGGACGACGACAAGACCATCGAGCATCAGGCGGAAAAATCCGCCGAAGTGAAGCCCGAGGCCTCCGTCAACACGCAATCCGACAGCAAGGCCAAGGCCGGCTGAGCGATCGGACACTCCGTCCGCTTTCCTCCGGCTGTCGGATGATCGGCGGCCGGAACCTCATGTGACGCCGATGCTGGACCTCGCCTGGACTGAGATTCTGATCATCGCGATGGTCGCCATTCTGGTGGTCGGCCCGCGCGAGCTGCCGCGCATGTTGCGCGGCATCGGCAATTTCATGGGGATGGTACGGCGCACCGCCGGCGACTTTCAGCGCCAGTTCAATGACGCGCTCAAGGAGACCGAGTTGGACGAGGTGAGGCGGGGCTTCGATTCGGTTCGCAAGGCCAATCCGATCAACAAGTTCAAGGACGATCTCAATCCGTTGAAGAACGCCGGCGACGAGATGCGCAAGTCGGTGGAAGGCGCCGGTCGGTCCGACAGCGTGAAGAAAGCTTCGTCGAGCGCTGCCGGCGCAGGCGACGCGTCCCAGGGCGCCGCCGGGACCAAGGCGCCGGGCGCGGGCAAGGGGGACAGCGACGCTGCAAGCGGCGGCTCGAGGTCCGGCACCGCGGGCAAGAAGAGCCCGGCGAAGGCTGGCGGGCAGGCGGGGACCGCCAAATCGGGCGCGACCAGCGGCGGCACCTCGCGGGCCGGGTCGGCCCGGTCCAAATCCGCGTCCGCGGGCAAGCAGCGGGCGTCGGGTTCCGGCGTGGCCAAGCGGAACCCGGCGACCAAGAGCGCGCCCGCCGCCAAGCGGGGCGGCACGGCGAAGCCGAAAACGGCCAAGGCCGATACGGACCCGGCCGGGTAGCGGCGGGTCTTAAGCGATGGCGCAGCACGATATGGCCCAGGACGACGACGCCGACGAAATCGAGTCGTCGCGCGCGCCGCTGGTCGAGCATCTGATCGAGCTGCGCAAGCGGCTGATGTGGTCGCTGCTCGCCATCGCCATTACGTTCGTCTTCTCATTTTATTTCGCCAGGGACATCTTCAACATCCTGCTCTACCCCTATGAGCAGGCGGTCGGCGGCACCCGCGCCCTGGAGCTGATCTACACCGCGCCGCAGGAGTATTTCTTTACCCAGCTCAAGATTGCACTGTTCGGGGCGCTGTTCATTTCCTTCCCGGTGATCGCCTCGCAGATCTACATGTTCGTGGCGCCGGGCCTGTACCGCAACGAGCGCAAGGCCTTCCTGCCCTTTCTGGTGGCAACGCCGGTCCTATTCCTGATCGGAGGGGCGCTGGTCTATTTCGTGGTCATGCCGCTGGCCATGACCTTCTTTCTGTCCATGGAGCAGACCGGCGAGGGGCTGGCGCGCATTCAGCTCTTGGCCCGCACCAGCGAGTATCTCGGGCTGATCATGACGCTGATCTTCGCCTTCGGGATCTGCTTCCAGCTTCCGGTGCTCCTGACGTTGCTCGGCCGGGTGGGCCTGGCCACCTCGGAAGGGCTGAAGAAGAAGCGCAAATACGCCATTGTCGGCGTGTTCGCCGTGGCGGCCTTCCTCACCCCGCCCGATCCGATCAGCCAGATCGGGCTCGCCCTGCCGACGCTGATCCTCTACGAGATATCGATCTGGTCGGTGCGCCTGGTGGAGCGCAAGCGCGAGGAGGCCCAGGCCGAGCGCGAGGCGGAGCTCGGCTTATAGAGAGCTCGACTTGTAGGGGACGCTTGCGCCTTGCCTGCCGGCCGGAGTATGCGGTTGCCCGTCCCCGCGGGGCGCAACGCATCAGTGGGCGTTCTGATCCTCCGCTCATTCCTGCCCAGGCGGGACTCCGAAACCGGGTGCCCGCGGTCGCGGGAACGAGCGTTGAAATGCCGGATTGAGTTCACAGGTCTCGCCATGCTCAGGCTCTCCTAATGCACGACATCAAGCAGATTCGCGACGATCCTGAGGCCTTCGATGCGGCCCTGGAGCGGCGCGACAGGGAATTTGAGGGAACAGCGGGGCGACTGATCGCGCTGGACGATGCACGCCGCGCGGTCATAACGCGCCTGCAGGTCATGCAGGAGCGGCGCAACGCGGCGTCGAAGGAGATCGGCCAGGCCAAACGCGAGGGTGACGAGGCGCGCGCGAATTCGCTGATGGCGGAAGTGGCTGACCTGAAGGACACGATGCCAGTGGAAGAGGCGGCCCTCAGGAAGGCCGAAAAGGCGCTCCACGATGCGCTCGCCGAAGTTCCCAACCTGCCGCTTCCCGACGTGCCGAACGGGCCGGACGAGACGGCGAACCGGCTGGAGCGCGAGGTCGGCGACCGACGCTCCTTCGATTTCGAGCCGAAGCAGCATTTCGAGCTCGGCGAGACGCTGGGATGCATGGATTTCGAATTGGCGGCGAAGCTGTCGGGGGCTCGCTTCGTGGTGCTGAAGGGCCCGCTGGCCCGGCTGGAACGGGCGCTGGTTAGCTTCATGCTCGATATTCATACGGCTGAACACGGCTATGAGGAGACGGCGCCGCCGCTTCTGGTGCGCAGGGCGGCGATGTTCGGCACGGCGCAATTGCCGAAGTTCGAGGAGGATCAGTTCGCGGCCGTCCGCGCCCTTTCTCCTGAAGAGCGGCAAGCGCTCATGACGGAAGCGAAATACAGCGGGCTTCTTGGCGCCGAGTTGGTAGCGAGTCTTTGGCAATCGGAGCATTTCTGGCTCATACCCACCGCCGAGGTCCCGCTGACCAACCTGGTGCGCGAAGACATCATCGCCGAGGACACGCTGCCCCGGCGCTATACCGCCGGCACGCCCTGCTTCCGCGCCGAAGCCGGTGCGGCGGGCAAGGACACCCGCGGCATGATCCGCCAGCATCAGTTCTCCAAGGTCGAGCTCGTCTCGGTCACCACGCCCGAGGAATCGCTGGCCGAGCACGAGCGCATGACCGCCTGCGCCGAGGAAGTGCTCAAGCGCCTCGGGCTCCCTTATCGCGTTATGACGCTGTCGACCGGCGACATGGGATTCGCCGCGCGGAAGACCTACGACATCGAGGTCTGGCTGCCGGGGCAGGGCGCGTACCGGGAAATCTCGTCCTGCTCGGTGTGCGGCGACTTTCAGGCCCGGCGCATGGACGCCCGCTACCGTCCCAAGGAGGGCGGTTCCCCGCGCTTCGTCCACACGCTGAACGGCTCTGGTGTTGCGGTCGGCCGGGCGCTGATCGCGGTGATGGAGAACTATCAGCGGGCCGATGGCAGCATCGATGTGCCCGCAGCGTTGCGGCCCTATATGGGCGGCCTTGAGCGAATCGGGTGATTAGCGAACAGCGAATGGCGAGTAGGGATTGGAAAGTAGCGGTATTGGGTTGGGCCGGCCCTCTTGACGGTTCGCTCCGCGCTATCTCCCCAACCCTGAAACAAAAGGAGCAAGAGCGACCACATGCGCATTCTGGTCACCAATGACGACGGCATCCATGCCCGCGGCCTGACGGTTCTGGAGGCGATAGCGCGGGAGTTGTCCGACGATGTGTGGATCGTCGCGCCGGAAACCGACCAGAGCGGGTCGTCGCATTCGCTGTCGCTCAACGACCCGCTGCGCCTGCGCGAGGTTGGCCCGCGCCATTTCGCGGTCAAGGGCACGCCGACCGACTGCGTTATCATGGGGGTGCGCCACATCCTTGCACATGGCGCGCCGGACCTCGTCCTGTCCGGGGTCAATCGCGGCCAGAACCTGGCCGACGACGTGACCTATTCGGGCACTATCGCGGGCGCCTTCGAGGGTGCCATCCTGCGGGTGCGCTCGATCGCGCTGAGCCAGGCCTATCGCGATCCGGAGAACATCCCGTGGGAGGTGGCCGAGCGCCACGGGGCGGACGTGCTGCGCCGGCTGCTCGACGCCGATATAGACCCGTCGGTCGTGCTCAACGTCAACTTCCCCTGGGTCGCGCCGGACGCGGTGACCGGCATCGACATCACCGAGCAGGGCCAGCGCGACCAGTCGCACCTGAAGATCGAGCCGCGCTTCGACGGCCGGGGCAATCCATATTACTGGGTGGCGTTCGACCGCGGTCGGCAGAACCCGGCGCCCGGCACCGATCTGCGGGCGATCTATGACGGGGCGATCTCGGTCACCGCCCTGTCGCTGAACCTGACCGATCACCGCGCCAGCGCGGCGCTCAGCGAGCGGCTTCGGGTCGCGGAGGGGGCATGAAGGAACCAACCGGGCGAAAGGTCAATTGGTGGCCATGAGCGGGCCGGACGATGAGGACGATACGGGGCTTGACGAAGATCGCGTGGCGGCGGCGCGCCTGATCATGAACTTGCGCGCCCAGGGCATCCGCGACAACCGCGTGCTCAACGCCATCGAGAAGCTGCCGCGCTCGCTGTTCGTCGACGAAGCGCTGGCCGACCACGCCTATGACGACCGGGCCCTGCCCATCGATTGTGGGCAGACGATCAGCCAGCCCTTCGTCGTCGCCTTCATGACCGAGGCGCTGCGCGTGGGCGATCTGCACAAGGTGCTGGAGATCGGCACCGGGTCCGGCTATCAAACCGCGGTGCTGGCCCAGCTCTGCCGCCGGGTCTACACTATCGAGCGCTATCGCACGCTCCTTAAGGCAGCGGAAGGGCGCCTGGAGCGCCTCGAAGCGCGCAACGTGACGGCGATGGTGGGCGACGGGCTGAAGGGCTGGCCGGCCCAGGCGCCCTTCGACCGCATCCTGGTGACGGCAGCGGCCGAGGAGATTCCGCAGACCCTGGTCGACCAGCTCAAGGTGGGCGGTATCATGGTGCTGCCGGTGGGGCCTGTGGGCGGCGTCCAGCATGTCTGCCGGGTAACCCTCACCGAGGCGGGAACCGAGGTGGAGGAGTTGATCGGGGTGCGCTTCGTGCCCCTGGTGCCGGGCCGGGCCGAGCACCTTTGACAATGGCCTCCGCGGGGGGCGACAGGGAAAAACAGTCAGGCCAGGGAGTGTCTTAATGTCCGAGCTGACCGTCTATCTCGCCGGCGAGATCCACAGCGACTGGCGCGAGCGCATCGTGGCGGGCGCCAGGGAGGCTGGCCTCGACATTGCCTTTTCCGCCCCAGTGACCAGCCACGATAACAGCGACGACTGCGGCGTGGCGATCCTCGGCGATGAGGCCGACGGCTTCTGGAAGGACCACAAGGGCGCCAAACTCAACGCCATTCGCACCCGCACGCTGATCGACAAGGCGGATGTGGTGGTGGTGCGCTTCGGCGACAAATACAAGCAGTGGAACGCCGCCTTCGATGCTGGCTATGCCGCCGCCCTCGGCAAGGCGCTGATCGTGATGCACGACCCGGCACTGACCCATCCGCTCAAGGAGGTCGATGGCGCCGCGCTGGCGGTGGCCGAGACGCCCGGGCAGATCGTCGAGATCCTGCGTTATGTCCTGACCGGCGACTTGCCCGGCCGGCCCGCTATCGGGCGTGCAGCCGAATAACGGGCGCCGCCGGCACGGGTAGGTGCCATGCGTTGGGCCGGAAACTCTTTTGATCTCCTTAAGCGCCTGTTTACCTCAACATGTCTTTACTCGCCTTGAGAGTCCAAGTGCGGTGCGAGTGAGGCCATGCGTGAAGTCAACGGAACCAAGCGGTCGCGGCGGGTAGCGCGGGCGCTTCTGATCGGAACCGTCGGGCTTGCGGCCGCTGGCTGCAGTTCGGAAGTCACCCGGTTCAGCCAGCCGCTGTTCGGCAGCTCCAGCGAGACCCGCTACACCGGATCGATCACCCCGAGCCCAACGACCGGCGTGCAACGCCAATCCCTCGATGCGCCCGGCGGTCAGGAGGCCGGCGCGCCGGGGCAGAGCTCGAACGGCAATGTGGTGACCGTCCAGCAGGGCGACACCGTCCATTCGATCGCGCGGGCCAACGGGGTGCCGCCCGACGCCCTGATGCAGGCTAACAATCTGGGCAGTCCCGACAATCTGAGGCCGGGCCAGCATCTCATCATTCCGACCCATTCGCGTCCGGCGCAGAACATGCAGGCGCGCCAACCGCAGGATCAGGGCAGCCCGCCGACTTCAGGCGCCCAGCAAGTCGCGGCGGCGCCGGTCTCCACACCAGCCCCGACAACCGAAGAGCGGCCGACCGCCGGCCGCCAGGGCGGCGGCAGCCATCAGGTCAATCACGGCGAGACGGTGTTCTCGATCGCCCGCGCCTACAATGTGAGCCCGAACGACATCATCCGGGCGAACAGTCTCGACTCGCCGAACCAGATTCGTGTCGGCCAGAGCCTGACGATCCCCGGCGCGGCCGGTGCCACGCAGACCGCGGGCGGGCAGCCGCAGGTTCAGCCGGCGGCGCAGCGCCAGGCTGACTCCGATGCGCAGTCGCAAGGTGCGGAAGGTCAGGGTACTGGCGGGCAGCTTGCCCAGGCAGAGATCCCCGAGCCGGCGCCCGTCTCATTGACCACCGGCGGCGAAGAGCGGGCGGAGCAACCCGATACGAGCGCCGGCGTCGCCGACCCCGCGCCCCTGGCGAGCGGCACGTTCCGCTGGCCGGTGCGCGGGCGGGTTATCTCCGGATTCGGCGATAGCTCCGATGGCGCGACCAATGACGGGGTCAAGATCTCGGTACCCGAGGGCTCCTCTGTGCGCGCCGCCGAGAACGGCGTCGTAGCCTATGCCGGAGACGAGCTCCAAGGCTACGGGAATCTGGTGCTGATTCGTCACGATGATGACTGGGTGAGCGCCTACGCCCATAACAGCGAGATCAGCGTCAGCCGGGGCGATCAGGTCCAGCGCGGCCAGGTGATTGCCAAGGCGGGGCAAACGGGATCGGTCAGTTCTCCGCAGCTCCATTTCGAGTTGCGCAAGGGATCGCAGCCCGTCGATCCGCTGCGCCATCTCTCCGAGAATTGAGGATCATGCCCGCGGCCCAGCACTGGCCGGACCGCGGGCATGGAAATCCGCGTCAAACGCCATCCTCGGCGGGCGCGAGCGGCACGCCGAGTCTGCCGGCCAAATCCTGAATGTATTGCCATGCCACGCGCCCGGAGCGGCTACCGCGGGTGGTCGCCCATTCGAGCGCCTCTCGCTCCAGCCTTTCCGCGTCAAGTCGTAGGCCGTAATGCTCGGCATAGCCGCGCACCATGGCGAGATACTCGTCCTGGCTGCAGCGGTGAAAGCCGATCCACAGGCCGAAGCGATCGCTGAGCGAGACCTTTTCCTCGATCGCTTCGGACGGATTGATGGCGGTTGAGCGCTCGTTCTCCATCATGTCGCGCGGCAGAAGGTGCCGCCGGTTCGATGTGGCGTAGAATAGCGCGTTGGCCGGCCGGCCCTCGATCCCGCCCTCAAGCACCGCCTTGAGCGACTTGTAAGAGGTATCGTCGGCGTCGAAGGACAGATCGTCGCAAAACACCAAAATGCGCAGATCGTAACCACGAATGAGCGCCATGAGCTCAGGGAGCGATTCAATGTCCTCGCGGTGAATCTCGATAAGCTTCAGGGGCTTATCGCCGGATTTTGAGAATCTCATGTTGACCGTGGCATGGGTGGCCTTGATCAGTGAACTCTTGCCCATCCCGCGGGCGCCCCATAGCAGGGCGTTGTTGGCGGGCAGGCCGCGGGCGAAGCGCTCAGTGTTTTCCAGCAAGGTATCGCGGGCCCGGTCGATTCCCTTCAGGAGGGTCATGTCGACGCGATTGACGCGCGGCACCGGCACGAGCTCGCCGGGCCTGGGGCGCCAAATGAAGGCGTCGGCACCGTCAAGGTCGATCTGACGCGCGGCGGCGGGCGCCATGCGCTCGAGGGCGTCGGCAATCCGCCGCAACAGGTTCGAGGTGTCGTTGCTGTCCTGCTTCATATCGCGGTGCTCCGGGGCGGGCCGGCGGTTGAAGGGCCGTGTCAAGAAATCCGCGCCAAGTGAGGGATGGGCGGAACGTATTGGCGTGCCGAGCGGGGGTCAATGGCCGGCCGGCGCGCGGCGCAACCTTGCGGTTTGCAAAGTCGCGGCCGGTGAGTATAGTCCGCGCGCTTCGCGACGGCGACCGCGGGCGAGGCTCCACGGAAACAGGATGTTCAGGAGAAGGCGATGTTCATTACGCCCGCTTACGCACAGGCTGGGGGAGGCGGGGGCGAGTTCCTGATTTCGCTGCTTCCGTTTGTCCTGATCTTCGTGGTGCTCTATTTCCTGATCCTCAGGCCGCAGCAACGCCGCGTGAAGCAGCATCAGGAAATGGTTGCGTCGCTGCGCCGCGGCGATACCGTGGTCACGTCAGGCGGGCTGATGGGCAAGATTTCGAAGGTGATCGACGACCGCGAGATCCAGCTCGAGATCGCCGAGGGTGTGCGCGTGCGCGTGGTGCGCAATATGATATCGGAGGTGCGGGCCAAGGGCGAACCGGTCAAACAGGACGGATGATCGGAAGGCGCTGACCGACCAGACACGGGCCGAAGGCTTCGAATGCTCCATTTTCCCCGTTGGCAGGCCATTGCCATCATCATTGTTAGCGTCTTCGGGATTCTGGCGACGCTGCCCAACCTCTTCGAAAAGGAGGATGTGGCGGCGTGGCCGGACTGGCTGCCGCATCAACAGCTCGTGCTTGGCCTCGATTTGCAGGGAGGATCGCACCTTCTGCTCGAGGTCGATGCCGAGACCATCCGCGAAGACCGACTGGAGACGCTGCGTGACGATGTGCGCCAGACGCTGCGTCGCGCGCGCATCGGCTATACCGGGCTGGAGGCCGAGGGGCGAACCGTTCATGTGCAGATCCGCGACAGCGCGGACATCGATCAGGCGGGGCGGGAGCTCGACGAACTGGCGACTCAGGTCGGCTCGCTGATTACCGGTGCGCCGGCGACTGAGGACGTCTCGATTAGCCATGTCGGGGACGGGCGATTTGCGCTGGAGCTGACGGTGGACGGCCTCGACGAGCGGGTTCGCGCCGCGGTCGACCAGTCGATCGAGATCGTGCGCCGCCGCGTGGACGAACTCGGCACGACCGAACCGACGATTCAGCGCCAGGGTGCCGACCGCATCGTGGTACAGGTCCCCGGCCTCGACGATCCGGAGCGACTAAAGGACTTGCTGGGCCAGACGGCGCAGCTCACCTTCCGCTTCGTCGACATGTCGATGCCGGCCGAGCAGGCCGTGGAGTCGCGGCCGCCGGCCGACTCGATTATCCTCTATACCGACCAGGGCCAGCCATACCTCATCGAGCGGCGCACCATCGTCAGCGGCGAGGATCTGGTCGACGCCCAGCCTGGCTTCGACCAGCGTACCAACGAGCCCATCGTCACCTTCCGTTTCGATTCGTCCGGCGCTCAGCGCTTCGGGCGTGCGACGCAGCAGAATGTCGGCCGGCCCTTCGCGATCATTCTCGACAACGAGGTGATCAGCGCGCCCGTGATCCGCGAGCCGATCCTCGGGGGCTCGGGCCAAATCAGCGGCGGGTTCACGGTCGAGGAGGCGAACGATCTCGCGATCCTGCTGCGCGCGGGCGCCCTGCCGGCGCCCCTGACGGTGCTTGAGGAACGGACCGTTGGCCCCGGCCTTGGGGCTGATTCCATCGAGGCGGGACGGATAGCGGCGATAATCGCCGGGGTCCTCGTCGTCGTCTTCATGATCGCCGTTTATGGGCTGTTCGGCATTTTTGCCAACATCGCGCTGCTGGTGAACATGACGATGCTGTTCGGCATCTTGTCGGCGATCAGCGCGACGCTGACACTGCCGGGCATTGCCGGAATCGTATTGACCATCGGCATGGCAGTGGACGCCAACGTGCTGATCTATGAACGAATACGCGAGGAGCAGCGGGCCGGGCGCAGCGCCATCGCCTCGATCGATGCCGGCTACAGCCGCGCCCTGTCGACTATCATGGACGCCAACATCACCACGCTGATCGCGGCGACGATCCTGTTCTATCTCGGGTCGGGGCCGATTCGCGGTTTCGCCATCACGCTAGCCATCGGCATCCTGACGACACTGTTCACCGCTTACATGTTCAATCGCCTCGTTGTCGCCCAGTGGGTTCGCGCGAGGCGGCCGTCCGCGGTGCCGATCTAGTCCGGCGGACGGCAAGGGAGACTGAATCGTGCGGCTACTTCGCATCATACCCGACGATACCCACATCCGCTTCATGTGGCTGCGGCGGGTCATGCTGCCGCTGTCCATGGCGACCGTGGTGCTCTCGCTGGCGCTTTTCTTTACGGTCGGACTCAATCTGGGCATCGACTTTCGCGGCGGCACGCTGATCGAGATCCAGACGGAGGGACCAGCCGACATCGGCGAGCTGCGCTCCCAGATCGGGGAACTCGAGCTGGGTGACGTCCAGATTCAGGAATTCGGCGCCCCCAACGACGTGCTGATCCGGATCGCGCAGCAGGAAGGCGGCGACGCCGCGCAGCAGGTGGCGATAAGCCAGGTGCGCGACCTGTTGGGCGATGCGGTCGACTACCGCCGCGTCGAGACCGTCGGGCCGACGATCAGCGCCGAGCTGGCGCGGGCCGGCACCATCGCCGTGATCGTCGCGATCTTTGCCATCATGATCTATATCTGGTTCCGCTTCGAGTGGCAGTTTGCCATCGGCGCGGTGATCGCGCTCGTCCATGACGTGGTGCTGACCATCGGCGTATTCAGCCTATTCCAGCTCGATTTCGCGCTGGCCAGCATCGCCGCCATCCTCACGATCGTCGGCTATTCGCTCAACGACACGGTGGTGGTGTACGACCGGGTACGCGAGAACCTCCGGCGTTACAAGAAGATGCCGATCATCGAGCTGCTCGATGTCAGCATCAACCAGATGCTGCCGCGCACGGTGATGACGTCCTTGACCACTTTGCTCGCGCTCGGCGCCCTCTATGTCTTCGGTGGCGAGGTGATTCGGACCTTCGTGTTCGCCATGATCTGGGGCGTCATCGTCGGCACCTACTCCTCGGTCTATATAGCCGCGCCGGTGCTGCTCTATCTCGGCCTGCAACGCGGCGCTCCGGCGGCCGGACAGGAGGCGACGCAGCCCGCCGAATAGGGGTGGCGCCGGAACTTGCGCGTGGCGCGCCGGATCGCCAACTGTCTCGAGGACAGCCATCCGTCGTCATGGAGTTGAAGGAAGCCCATTTCCCCGGAACGGTGCCGATCGACTCCTATGGGGGAGGCGGTTTCCGTTTCGCGGGCATGTCCCATCGCGGATCAATCATGGCGCTGCCGAGCGGGGTCTATGCCTGGGATATCGACGATCCGGGCGCGCTGACGCCGAACGCCTTGAGCCGGGTGTTCCAAGAGGCGGCGTTGCCGCAGCTCCTGTTGGTGGGCACCGGACGCACCCTCACGCCGGCGCCGATGGCGGTCCGCCTTGCCTTCAAGCAAAGGCTGGTCGGACTTGAGACCATGGATACCGGCGCGGCGGCGCGAACCTATAATGTCCTCCTGGCGGAGGGGCGCCTGGTCGGGGCGGCGCTGATCGCGGTGGAGTGAATGGGACCGATGCGGCGCCCGGCTACGGCCGAAAGCTATGCGGAATGTCGCGAGATTGTGCGGCGCGCCGACAAGGATCGGTTTCTTGCCACCCTGTTCGTGCCGGCCGACCGGCGCGACCACGTCTACGCGCTCTACGCGTTCAACGCCGAGGTTGCCCAGGTGCGCGAGAAGGTGAGCGACGCGCTGCCCGGCGAAGTGCGTCTGCAATGGTGGAGCGAAGCGCTGGCCGGCTGCGGCCAGGGCGAGGTGATGCGCCATCCCGTGGCGGCGGCACTGATCGATACGCTGGACCGGTGCGAACTCGACCCGGAGCCGCTGATCGACCTTCTCGAGGCGCGCGCCTTCGACCTCTATGACGAGCCCATGGCGACCATGGTCGATCTAGAAACCTATTTGGCGCGCACCGCCGCGATCCCCTTCCACATGGTGGCGCGCATCATCGGCGCGGGCGGTAACCACGCGGCCGAAACCATGGCCCATTACGGCGGGATCGCCTATGGCCTGGCTGGTCTGCTGCGCGCGCTGGCCCACCATGCCGCTCAGGGAAAAGTCTATATTCCGGAGGAGTTGCTCGCCCGACACGGGGTGGCCCCGCACGACATATTGATGGCGCGGCGCAGTGCGCCGCTCGACAGGGCGCTGGCCGAGCTGCGCGACACGGCCCGCGAGCGCCTCGACCGCGCCGCGGCGGCCCATCGCGAACTCCCGAGCGAGGCGGCGCCAGCGCTTCTGCCGCTGGCCCTGGTTCGGCCCTATCTCGACCGCATGGAGCGGCGGCGCCACGATCCCTTTTCCGACGGCACCATGGCGCAGTGGCGCCGGCAATGGGTGCTGTGGCGTGCGGCCCGGCGTGCGGGGTAGCCGCGAATGGCCTGTCGGACGGGGTTGATCCAGCGCAAGGCCTGGCCGGCGACGGGTTGATAGTCAGGATGGCGCCGGATGCGGCCGGCGAGCCCGGAAGACTGGCAGGAAAAGCATGCCCGAGCCCTGGATAGCGGTACTCCTATTCGCGGCCTTCCTTGTCGCGGCTTGGGTCTATGTGGCAATGGCCAGGCATCCCGGTCAGAAGCCGCTGGCGGCCTATCTGATCTTCGTTGTCGCCTTCTCGGTGACGGTCGGGCTCGTCTACGGCCTGCTGGTCTCCCTCATCGCGCGGATTGGCGTTGTCGGCAATCTCTCTCTGGCCCTCGCGGTGGCCGTCGCCGCGGTGGTCGCGTTCCTGATCGCACGCATGCTTATCCGGCGGTCTCCGCGTGCCTCACCGCCGCTGTGAACGCGGCGGTTCTCAGGCGACCCATGGCAGGCGAAGGGCGATGAAGCACCCGATAATCGACAAGGCTCTGGTTTCGATCGACTTTCCCGACAAGTTCTATTCTGGTTCCTTCGGGCGGCACGCGACCTTTGATCTGAAGGTAGACGAGATCGGGCTGCATCTCACACTTGAGAGCGGCGGCGCGCAGAAGCGTCGGGTCGGAATCCATCTCCACCACTATCTGCTGGGTGAGATTGTCGAAGCGATGGCAGCCGAGTTGGCTGCGGCACGCGATCTGCCCGTTGACCGGCGTCAAGAAATCCGCGAAGCAGCGCTTGTGCTGGCGGAGGCGGCCGCGCCTGTCGAGGCGGAGGCCGGAGCGGCTAAGCGGCGGCCACCTGGTGGGCGGCGAGCCAGCCATCGAGATCGTTGAGCGCGCGCGCCGTGGTGGCGTGCTTCTTTGCCAGTGACTTCTCCTTGCCGCGCAACCTTCTGCCCACGGGGCGCGGGATCTCGACCGGGGGAAACAGGCCAAAATTGACGTTCATCGGCTGGAAGCTGCGCGAGCCGTCCTGGTCGGCCGCCAGGTGGCCACCGGTGATATGGGCGAGAAGCGCCCCGAGCGCCGTCGTTTGCGGCGGCGGCGAGACCGGCTCGCCCTTGCGCTCGGCGGCGGCGAAGCGGCCGGTCAGGAGGCCGATCGCGGCCGACTCCACATAGCCTTCGACACCGGTGATCTGGCCGGCGAAGCGCAGCCGCGGCATCGCCCGTAAGCGCAGCGTGGCATCGAGCAGCCGCGGGCTGTTGAGGAAGGTGTTGCGGTGCAGGCCGCCGAGCCGGGCGAACTCGGCCCGCTCGAGCCCCGGGATCATCCGGAATATGTCGGCCTGGGCGCCGTATCTCAGCTTGGTCTGAAACCCGACCATGTTGTACAGCGTGCCGAGCGCGTTGTCCTGGCGGAGCTGGACGACGGCATGGGGCTTGACGTCGGGTTGGTGCGGATTAGTCAGCCCGACCGGCTTCATCGGCCCGTGGCGCAGGGTCTCGCGGCCGCGCTCGGCCATTACCTCGATGGGCAGGCAACCGTCGAAATAGGGCGTCGACGCCTCCCAGTCGCGGAACTCGGTCTTGTCGCCGGCAAGCAGCGCGTCGACGAAGGCGTAGTACTGGTCCCGGTCGAGCGGGCAATTGATGTAATCCGCTCCCGTCCCGCCGCCGGGGCCCGGCTTGTCGTAGCGCGACTGGAACCAAGCCTTCGAAAAGTCGATGGTCTCCTTGTAGGCGATCGGGGCGATGGCGTCGAAAAAGGCAAGCTCCGTCTCGCCGGTCAGGGCGGCGATGGCCTGCGACAGGCCCGGCGAGGTGAGGGGGCCGGTGGCGATGATCACCGAATCCCAGTCCGCCGGAGGCAGGTCCGGAATCTCCTCGCGGCGGATTTCGATCAGCGGGTCGGCTTCAAGCGCTTCGGTCACAGCGTCGGAGAAGCCGTCGCGATCGACCGCCAGGGCGCCCCCGGCGGGCAGCTTGTGGGCATCGCCCGAGCGCATAATGAGCGAGCCGCAACGGCGCATTTCCTCGTGAAGCAAGCCCACGGCATTACTCTGCGCATCGTCGGAGCGGAACGAATTGGAGCAGACGAGCTCGGCGCAGCCCCCGGTCTTGTGGGCGTCGGTGCCGCGCTCCGGTCGCATCTCGTGAAGCACGGCCGGCACTCCGGCCCGCGCGATCTGCCAGGCAGCTTCCGAGCCGGCGAGGCCGGCCCCGATGACATGTAAAGCTTGGTGCATCATGCTGCGCAAGGTAGGATGAGCGTAAGCCTAGGACAAGCCGCTGTAGTTGGCGTTGAGCGGCAAGCATGACCAGAGTGAGTGTGGCAATTCTGTTCAGTACGGCCATCGCCGCGCCTCTGATCGTCGGCGGTGCGCCGGTCGAGGCGCAGCGGGTGAAGTCGGTCGCAGTCCATGACGTGCCGGCGCCGCAGGGCGGGCGGATCGTGATCTGCCATGGCTATGGCTGTTTCCACCGCACGCCGATACAGCTTTCGCCGGCCGACCTTCGCCGACTCCGGGCCATCCTCCGCCGCGGCAGCTCCGGTCCGAAGGCCGAACGCCAGGCGATCTCGGCAGCAATCCAGTGGTTCGAGCGCCGCGTCGGCCGCGCGCTCGGAACCTCCGCCGATCAACTGGGCTCTCCGCCGTCAGGGGCGGGGGATCCGACGCAGCTCGACTGCATCGATCATTCCTTGAACACCATGCATCTCCTGAATGTCGCCGCAGAGAATGGCTGGCTGAGCCATCATGTGGTCGACAGGCCGCGCACGCGCGGCTTCCTGATCGACGGGCGCTATCCCCACTCCTCCGCGGTGATTCGGGCGACGGCGGGAGGCGGGCGATGGGCCGTGGACCCCTGGGCGAGCGCCCATGGCCAACCGCCGAAGATCATGCCGCTGGAAGTCTGGCTGCGCGCGGGCTGAAGGGAGATGTCATCGCGTGTTCGGCAAGGCATACGCTCGTGTCGGTACGGGGGACGGCAGCCCGCTCCGATCCGTCCTGGCCGCGCTCGTTGGGGGCTTCGATGATGCCCCGTCACCGCCAAGGATGGGTTTCGCCGGCGGCAGGCCGATTGTAGGATGCCGCACCATCGGCGGTATTCTCCGTCCGTTTCCCAGGCACAATCGGGAGAGTTACTCTTGGCGACGCAACATGCTGTGATCCTCGGCGCGCTCGGCGTGACGGGGCGCAACCTTCTACACTGGCTCGAAGCCAACACCGACTGGCGCATCACCGGCGTGGCGCGCCGCAAGCCCAACTTCGAGACGCGGGCGCAATTCGTGCAAGTCGACCTGCTCGACCGCGATGCGACCTTCGAGGCGCTCGCCCATCTCAAGGACGTTACCCACGTCTTTTTCTGTGGCTTCGTGCCGATGCCGAGCTGGCCCGAGCACGATGCGCCGAACCTGGCGATCCTGGCCAATGGGGTCGAGGCCATCGAGAAGGCTTCGCCGGCGCTTGAGCATGTCCACCTGATCGAGGGGACGAAGATCTATGGCAGCCATCTCGGCCGCTTCCGCACGCCGGCCAAGGAGGACGATCCGCCGCACATGCTGCCGAACTTCTACTACACGCAGGAGCAGTGGCTGCGCCGCCACCGGCAGGGCAAGGACTGGTCGTGGTCGGCGCTGCGGCCGCAAACGGTCTGCGGATTTTCCCTTGGCAGCCCGATGAACCTGATCAACGCAATCGCGGTCTACGCCGCCATTTCCAAGGAAATGGGCCTGCCGCTGCGCTATCCTGGATCGGAAGCGGCCTATCGCGCCATCTATCAGGTCACCGATGCCGATCTCCTGTCCAAATGCATGCATTGGTGTGCCACCGCCGAGGGCGCGCGCGACGACGTCTTCAACATCACCAATACCGATTTCTTCCGCTGGGAGAATGTGTGGCCGCGTTTCGCCAAGGCCTTCGACATGGAGCTCGGCCAGGTGCAGCACATCTCGCTTGCCCAGTTCATGCCGGACAAGGCCGGCCTGTGGCAGGACATCCAGAAGAAATACGGCCTCGAGCCCTATTCCTTCGAGGATCTGGTGAGCTGGCCGTTCGCCGACTACTGTTTCACGCGCGACTATGACGTGATGACCGACACGCTGAAGATCCGGCGCGCCGGCTTCCACGACTGCGTGGACACCGAGCAGATGTTCATCGACCTGTTCGATACCCTGCGAGCAAAGCGCGTCATTCCCTGAGGGCGGCAGCCCGCGGCTCACAGCAAGGGGAGGACGGGGTGAAGCCCCGCCCACTGAGCACCGATCATCACGCCGCCCGTTCGGCGTGGTGGCCCTCGGCGATCTCCTCGGCGATCTTGGCGCTGAACCGGTCCAGGTCGCCCGGATTGCGACTGGTCACGATGCCCTGATCCACGACGACACTCTCGTCGCGCCAGTCGGCGCCGGCGTTGATCATGTCTGTCTTGATGGACTTGTAGGACGTGGCTCTCAGTCCCTTGGCGATGCCGGTCTCGATCAGCAGCCACGGGGCGTGGCAAATGGCGGCGATCACCTTCTTCTGGGAATTGAAATCCCGAATGAGCGCGAGCGCCTTGTCGTCGACCCGGAGCAGATCTGGATTGATCTGGCCGCCGGGCAGGACCAGCGCGTCATAGTCGTCGGCGGACACTTGATCGAGCGTCTTGTCGACGGCGACGTCGCGGCCCCAGTCCGTCTTGTCCCAGCCGCGGATGCGGCCGTTCGCCGGGGCGGCTACATGGACTGTGGCGCCGGCTTCCTTGAGCCTGGCAAGCGGGATTTCGAGCTCCGACTGCTCGAAGCCGTGCGTGGCGACGATCAAGACCTTCTTGCCGGATATGTCGTGCATTCTCACCCTCCTGCTACGCGAAACCGAATTGTCCAGGTCACAAGTCCCGAAGCGAGGGATGGTTCCGGTAGGGTAGTCTGGAGACCGGCGGATGCGGCGTGACCGTTGGTTAGACGGGAGGGTGCAGACCTTTGGCGTTCTGAGCGCCTAATATCATTCCGCCGCTTCCGTCGTGCGGCCCGGCCGGCGCGCGAACAGCTCCTTGAGGAACTCCCCGGTATAGGAGCGCGGCTCGGCGGCAACGTCCTCCGGGGTGCCGGCGGCAACGATCTCGCCGCCGCCATCCCCGCCCTCGGGGCCGAGATCGACGATCCAGTCGGCGGTCTTGATGACTTCCAGATTGTGCTCGATGACCACCACCGTATTGCCCTGATCAACGAGGGAGTGGAGCACCTCCAGGAGCTTGGCGACGTCGTGGAAATGCAGGCCGGTGGTGGGCTCGTCGAGGATGTAGAGCGTGCGCCCGGTGGCGCGCTTTGACAGTTCCTTGGCGAGCTTGACGCGCTGGGCCTCGCCGCCGGACAGGGTGGTAGCCTGCTGTCCCACCTTGATGTAACCGAGGCCGACGCGCTGGAGCGTGACCATCTTCTCGCGGATGGCGGGCACCGCGTCGAACAGCTCGCGTGCCTCGTCGACCGTCATGTCGAGCACGTCGGCAATCGAATGGCCCTTGAAGGTGACGTCGAGCGTCTCGCGATTGTAGCGCCTGCCCTTGCAGACCTCGCAGGTGACATAGACGTCAGGCAGGAAGTGCATCTCGATCTTGATGACGCCGTCGCCCTGACAGGCCTCGCAGCGCCCGCCCTTGACGTTGAACGAGAAGCGCCCCGGCTGATAGCCGCGGGCCTTGGCCTCCGGCAGACCGGCAAACCATTCGCGGATCGGCGTGAAGGCGCCGGTATAGGTGGCCGGATTGGAGCGCGGCGTGCGCCCGATGGGCGACTGGTCGATGTCGATCACCTTGTCGAGGAACTCCAGCCCGTCGAGGCGCTCATGGGGGCCAGGGTGCTCGCGTGCGCCGTTGAGCTTGCGCGCCACCGCCTTGTAGAGCGTATCGATGAGCAACGTCGACTTGCCGCCGCCGGAGACCCCGGTGACGCAGGTGAAGGTGCCGAGCGGAATCTCGGCCGTGACCTCCTTCAGGTTGTTGGCCGCGGCGCCGACGACCCTGAGCCGGCGATGGGGCGAGATCTCACGGCGCTCGGGCGGCACCGGGATCTGAAGGAAGCCCGTGAGATACTGGCCGGTCAGGCTGTCCGGGGCGGCCATTATCTCCTGCGGCGTGCCCTCGGCGACGACATTGCCGCCGGCGACGCCGGCGCCCGGGCCAACATCGATGACGTGATCGGCGGTGCGGATGGCGTCCTCGTCATGCTCCACCACGATCACCGTATTGCCAAGATCGCGCAGATGGCGCAGCGTGCCGAGGAGGCGGGCATTGTCGCGCTGATGCAGGCCGATGGACGGCTCGTCAAGGACGTAGAGCACGCCGGTGAGCCCCGAGCCGATCTGGGAGGCCAGCCGGATGCGCTGGCTCTCGCCCCCTGACAGCGTGCCGGAGGGTCGCGACAGGGTCAGGTATTCGAGACCGACATCGTTGAGGAACCTCAGCCTCTCAAGAATCTCCTTGAGAATGCGGGTCGCAATCTCGTTCTGCTTGGCCGAGAGGTGGCCGGGCAACTCGCGGAACCACGCATCGGCGGCGCGGATCGACATGGCCGAGACCTCGCCAATATGCCGGTCGGCAATCCGGACCGCCAGGGCTTCGGGCTTGAGCCGGTTGCCGCCGCAATCCGGGCAGGGCGCGTCGCTCATGAAGCGCTCGATGTCCTCGCGCACCCAGGCCGAATCGGTCTCCTTCCAGCGGCGCTCCAGATTGGGAATCACCCCCTCGAAGGTCTTGGTGGTCTCGTAGGAGCGCAGCCCGTCATCGTAGACAAAGGTGATCTTGTCCCGGCCCGAGCCGTGCAGAATCACCTCGCGTGCCCGTTCCGGCAGGTCTTCCCAGGCATCGGCGACCGAGAAACCGTAATGGTGGGCCAGCGCGTCCAGCGTCTGGAAGTAATAGGGCGAGGAAGAGCGCGCCCAAGGGGCAATGGCGCCGGCCTTCAGGGCCAGATCGTGGTCCGGGATGACGAGGTCGGCATCGACCTTCATCTGCGAGCCGAGCCCATCGCAGGTGGGGCAGGCGCCGTGTGGGCTGTTGAACGAGAACAGGCGCGGCTCTATCTCCGGGATCGTGAAGCCCGAGACGGGACAGGCGAACTTCTCCGAGAAGATCAGGCGGCGCGGCTTGCCGCTATCGTCGGGCTGGTCGGCGAATTCAGCCACCGCGATGCCATCGGCGAGCCGCAGCCCGGTCTCGATCGAATCGGCCAGGCGGGCGGCGATGTCGCCGCGCACCACGATGCGGTCGACGACAACGTCGATATCGTGCTTGAGCTTCTTGTCGAGGGCGGGCACCTCGGGCAGCTCGTAGAACGCGCCGTCGACCTTGACACGCTGGAAGCCCTTTTTTTGGAGCTCGGCAAGCTCCTTGCGGTATTCGCCCTTGCGCCCGCGCACCATGGGAGCGAGCAGATAGAGCCGCGTGCCCTCGGGAAGCTCGAGGAGGCGATCGACCATCTGGCTGACCGTCTGGCTCTCGATAGGCAGGCCGGTGGCCGGCGAATAGGGCACGCCGACACGGGCGAAGAGCAGCCGCATATAATCGTGAATCTCGGTCACCGTGCCGACGGTGGAGCGCGGGTTGCGGCTGGTCGTCTTCTGCTCGATGGAGATCGCCGGCGACAGGCCCTCAATGTAATCGACATCGGGCTTCTGCATCATCTGCAGGAACTGCCGGGCATAGGCCGACAGGGACTCCACGTAGCGGCGCTGACCCTCGGCATAGATGGTATCGAAGGCGAGCGACGACTTGCCCGAGCCCGACAGGCCGGTGATCACCACCAGTCGGTCGCGCGGGATCTCAACATCGATGTTTTGCAGATTGTGCTCGCGGGCCCCGCGGACCGAGATCACCCTGGACGACATGTTTGGACGGCTCCGAGATGGAAGCGGATGGCGGCGCGCCGCCGGCCGGCGCATTGGGCTAGTTTGCGGGATATGAGGTTCGTTACAAAGCTTGCAGCAGGCTCCCGAAACGAACGTCAAATCCAAAACCACACGAGAGTCATAAAGTTGCTGGTGTCCTTGTCGACTCCGAAATTCGTGAGGAGATCGCTGAAAATGATATCGAATTTCGGATTCAGGTCACTAGAGATAGGTCATTGCGCGGCGAATGATAGTCGAACGTCGTGACACGAATCCGGTGGACATTCTGCACGATCGCACGGTATCTACAAGAACAAATGCGGAACTTTTGGCCGGCCGGCTCACGACGGAACCTCGGTGCGCGGCGCGGTGTTCGCCCTAGAGGCCGCCATAGCCGGCCGGCGCGCGAGATCGTGGAGTAGGACCGATGGCTGCAGGGGGTGGTGCAAAGAGCGCCAGAGTGACGAGCAGTGCGGGCGGCGATGAGGTGGCGGGCGTCCGGGTCACGCATCCCGAGCGGGTGCTCTATCCCGACCAGGGTGTGACCAAGCGCGCCCTGGTCGACTACTACGTGGCGGTGGCTGACCGGATGCTGCCTTTCGTCGCGAACCGTCCGCTGGCGCTCGTGCGCTGCCCCGCGGGGCAGAATCAGGAGTGCTTCTTCCAAAAGCATGCCTCGCCCGGATTCCCCGACGCCTTCAAGGCCTTGGAGATCCGAGAGAAATCGGCGAAGGGCGCCTATCTTTATATCGACGGCGTGGACGGGCTTGCGGCTTGCGCTCAGATGGGCGTGCTGGAAATCCATCTGTGGGCTTGCCGCGCCGACAGGGTGGAACGCCCGGACAGGCTGGTCTTCGACCTTGACCCGGACGACGACGTGGCGTTCGACAGGGTTAAGGCGAGTGCGCACGAGCTGCGCGAGCGGCTGGAGGACCTTGGCCTGACCTCGTTCCTGCTTGCTACCGGCGGCAAGGGGCTGCACGTGGTCGTACCGTTAGAACGTCGCCACGGCTGGGAGGACCACAGGGATTTTGCCGAGGCGATTGCCCGGATGATGGCGGCAGACAGCTCGGAGCGCTACACGGCCGAACTGTCCAAGGCGAAGAGGCAAGGCAAGATCTTCATCGACTATCTGCGTAACGGGCGCGGTGCGTCGGCCATTGCGCCCTACAGCAGCCGCGCGCGGGCCGGCGCGCCGGTGGCGCTGCCGGTCTCCTGGCGGGCGCTGGGCCGGCTCAACAACGCGCAGCTTGCAACCGTCGGCGAGGCGAGAAAGATCGCCGGGCGCGCGGACCCGTGGGCGGACTATCTCAAGGTAAGGCAGAGGCTGCCGCTGGCGAAGGTCAAGCCAGACTGATCCGGAACGTGCGCGCGACGACCGGGCGCATGGAAGCCGTTGCGACGGTCGGCCGTCATGGCTGAAAGTGATAGGTGGGGCAGTGGCGAGGGGGCAGGGATGAACGAAGCTGAAGGCGAGCCGGTCTCGATATCCGCGTTCGCGCTGAGGGCTGGCGAGGAGATCGGCGTGTCGCGGTGGTTTCTGATCGACCAGGGGCGCATCGACCGCTTCGCCGTGGCGGTCGAGGACCATCAGTTCATACATGTCGATCCTGAGCGGGCGCACGTCGAAACGCCGTTCGGCGGCACGATCGCCCACGGCTTCCTCTGTCTCTCGCTCCTGTCGGCGATGGCCTATGACGTTCTGCCGCGCTTTCGCGAGCCGCTCATCAGCGTCAATTACGGGCTCGACCGGTTGCGCTTCCTGGCGCCGGTGTCGGCCGGCGAAAGGATTTGCGGTCGGTTCGTCCTCGCCGAAGCGCTCGAGCGCAAGCCCGGCGGATTCCGTCTGCGCCACGAAGTCACAGTCGAGCGCGAGGGCGCGACGCGCCCGGCCCTGGTGGCCGACTGGATTACCATGCTCATGGTGCGGGAGTAGGGCCTTGCGTCGGGCGGCACGTCACGCTAGAACGGATCAAGAACATAGGGAGGGGTGGAGATGCGCCCCTGTGGAAAGGCACGTGCGGCGGTGGCGTCAGGCAGCGGTTAGCGCCTAAGGTGCGCCGGACGCGCAGGCCAACCAGCGGCGGCTGTCGCCGCATCAGGGAGAGCGATCATGTCGGGCTCGGTCAACAAGGTGATCCTCGTCGGCAATCTCGGGGCCGACCCGGAGATCCGGCGCACCCAGGATGGGCGGCCGATCGCCAATCTGCGCGTCGCCACGTCGGAGTCGTGGCGCGACAAGAACAGCGGCGAGCGGCGCGAGCGCACGGAGTGGCACCGCGTCGTGATCTTCAACGAGGGTCTGTGCCGGGTCGCCGAGCAGTATCTGCGCAAGGGCTCGAAGGTCTATCTGGAGGGCCAGCTTCAGACCCGCAAATGGGAGGATCAGTCCGGCCAGGAGCGCTATTCCACCGAGGTCGTACTGCAGGGCTTCAACTCGGTGCTCACCATGCTCGATTCGCGCGCCGGCGCGGGGGGCGGTGCCGGGGACCGGAATGAATATGGCGGCGGCTCCGATTTCGGCCGCTCCGGGCCGATGGAGCAGGGCGGCGGCCGTGGCGCCCCGGCCGATCTCGATGACGAGATTCCCTTTTAGACCTGAGCCGGCTCGGGCGTAGCGTCGGCTTCCTGCGCCGTCTGCGACCTCCTTTCACTTGTCGAGCACTGTTACCGGTAGAGCCTTGGGCAGCGGCCGTTCGCGGTCGGTGGCAGGGCTGTTCCGCCATCGCAGTGCAGGCCCGCCGGCCGGCGCGATTGCCGCACCGGAACCATTTCTCGCCGTGCCGTGTTGAAATCGCGTGCGGGCTCAACGCCATGCGCGCCACGGCAGCGCACCGAGCCGACATATATTCGCCCTATTTTGTGCGATGATGCAAGGACCTGTAAGGCGCCTCTCATGTTGTTTCGAAAGACAAATCTTCAAAAGACGAAGAAAATTGGCGATATCCTCGCCGTGCAGGTGTGGATGGACTATGCGCCGGAGCGCCTGCCGGAGTACTGGCGTGAAGCGCTGGTTTCGAGAGGTGTCGGCGCGTTGAAGCAGGACGGTACCGTACGGCTCACCCGCCGCGGCCGCCGCTTGCGGGCGGAGCTTCGGGCTACGCCCGACGACTCGGCGCTACGGGATCACGCCAATCGACCCGCCCCGGATGACAGGGCGCGCGGCGCAGGAGAGACGAGGGCGGGACAGGAAGACATACCGGCACGAGGTGTAGCCGGTCGGCCAGCCGCGGAGCCAGCATCGCCGATGCCGGCGGGATGGGGACGGCGACCCTGGCGGGAAGTTCTGGCCCGTTGCACCGAGGAACTGGCCCATATTCCGTCGGCCCCACGCATCGGCTCCGGCCCGCGCCGTTCTGAGAGTTGACTTGCCCCCTGCCTTGTTGCGCCCCCGCGCCACAAGCCGGCATTGCGACCGCCTTCTCGATTTTCTGGACCCCGAGGTGGTCGCACGCCGCGCCACGCGTTACGCTGGATGCGAATGGCTGCCCCGGGGCGGGTAGCTGGATGATTGGCGATGCCAGCGAGGCGATGATGGTCGGACTGCGCCGATTGCTTTACAAGCTTGCCAGGCTGCTCGGCGATGTGAACGTGGTGCGCTGGGGGCGCGTAGCGCCAAAGGATTGCTAAGCGGCGCAGAAACGCCATTTCTAGTCTTCAGGACATGGGAACTCGACAGCAGGAAAATCTGCTTGAGGCAATGACGCGCGATAATTCGACTCCCTCCAAGCGGCCGGACAGCCGGCCCGACGACTCCAGTTCGCGGGCGGAGATCGACGCCTTTCTGGAAAAGGCACGGGGCATGACGTCGAGCCGCCAGCCCGGCGCGCGGGGGCGGTTGATCTTCGCCCTTGATGCCACGATGAGTCGGCAGCCGACCTGGGACAGGGCCTGCCAGCTCCAGGCGGATATGTTTCGCGAAACGGCGGCAATCGGCGGGCTGGAGGTTCAACTCACCTATTTTCGTGGTTTCGGCGAGTGCCGGTCGAGCCGATGGGTCGACGATCCGCGCCACCTTGCCGACCTGATGACGCGTATCGATTGCCGGGGCGGCGCCACCCAGATCCGCCGCGTCCTGAAGCATGCGCGCAAGGAGACCGCAGGCAAGTCGGTTCAGGCGCTCGTCTATATCGGAGATGCCATGGAGGAGCCGATCGACGAGGTCTGTGCGCTTGCCGGCGAGCTCGGTGTGCTCGGCGTTCCGGCCTTCATGTTCCATGAAGGACCGGACCCGGTGGCAGCGAAAGCCTTCAAGGAGGTCGCGCGGTTGACCAGGGGCGCCTATTGCCCGTTCGATGCTGGCTCAGCCAGGCAGCTTCGCGAGCTGCTGTCGGCGGTGGCGGTCTACGCAGCGGGCGGGCGCACGGCGCTTGAAGATTACGGCCGCAGGAGCGGTGGACAGGCGCGGCTGCTGATCGAGCAGATCCGCTAGGACGGTCCGGGCGAAGCGCGATGGGCTATTTTCTGCTCGGTCTGTTGGCGCTTGTCCTGGTGATTATTGCCGTGCGGGCCTTCGTCGAGGCCAACCCGGCCAATGTCGCGCGCTTGGTGCGCACCGGCGGCGGGGCGTTGTGTCTCATCGGCGCTCTTGTCCTCACCCTCGCCGGGCGTTGGATGCTGGCCCTGCCGCTCGGCGCCTTTGGCCTGTCGCTCCTGGGGTGGGGCCGCAACCCGTTCGCCGGCACCGCCCACACGCAGCGCAGTGGAGGTCAGACCTCGCGGGTGAGCTCGCGCTGGCTCGACATGACACTCGATCACGATACCGGCGATCTCGAGGGCAGGGTGCTTCAAGGCACCTATGCCGGGCGTGCTCTATCCACGCTCGAACCGGTTGAACTCTTCGACTTGCACGCCTCGATCGACGATGGCGAGAGCCGCCGGCTACTCGAGGCGTATCTGGACCGCCGGGAGCCCGGATGGCGTGACGACGCTGAGACGGATGGCGCAACGGGGCAGGGCGCCGAGGCGCCGACGGGCGCCGGGCCAATGACGCCGCAGGAGGCCTATGAGATACTGGGCGTGTCGCCGGGGGCGCCGGATGCCGAGATCCGCCGCGCCCACCGGGACCTGATGATGAAGTTCCACCCCGACCGCGGCGGCTCGACCTATCTCGCCGCGAAGATCAACGAGGCCAAAGAGCTTCTGCTTGGCAGGCATGCCCGGCGCTCCTGAGGGCCGATCAGTTGCGCACGGCAAAACAGGCGAAGTCGGCCCGTTCGAGTGCCGCGCAGGCGGCTTCGGCGTCATGCTGTTGGAAGCCGGCGAACCGGGCGCGCCACAGCGTGGTGCCGTTGCTGTTGACCGTTTCCGTGAAGGGCGACGTGCCCGTGAGGGCGTCGGGGACCTGACCCTGCGCGCGGTCCAGCGTGCGCTTGGCGAGTTCTTCCGAGTTGAAGGCGCCGATCTGAATCGTCCAGCCGCCGTCGCGCTCGGCCGGGGCGATCTCGTCGATCGCCGCCTCGGCGGAGCCGGCTTCCTCCTGCTGTGGCGCATAAGCGATCGCTTCGACCGACGCGTCCTCCGCTTCCCTGGCAGGCCGGCTCGGGCCGGCGCGCACTACGGTGGCCGGTACTACGGTGGACGGCATCAGGACGGCGGCGGCCGTCCGCGCCGCGGGCGACAACGGGGACCGTGTGGCGAGGGGGCGCGGTCGTGGCAACGGCGCGCTCGCAAGCGCGAGGTGCGGGCCGGATCGTGCCTGCGGCAAGGCATTGGACAGGATCTCGCGCATGTGCGCATTGCGGGTGGCGCCGGTGCGTCCGCCCATCACGACGCCGATCAGATGCTTTCCGTCGCGCCGCAGATTGGCCAGCAGGTTGAAGCCCGAGGCGCGGATGAACCCGGTCTTCAGCCCATCGATGCCGGCCATCTGCCCGAGCAGCCGATTGTGGTTGCGGTAGGTCGTGCCGGCATAGGTGTACGAACGCATGCCGAAAAAGTGATAATATTGAGGGAAGCGGCGCTGAACGGCCAGGCCGAGCTTCACGATGTCACGTGCGGTCGTCACCTGTTCGGAATTGGGCAGGCCATGAGGGTTGCGGTAGGTCGTGTTGTGCATGCCGATCGAGCGGGCGGTGCGGGTCATCCGCTCGGCAAAGGCCTGTACGCTGCCGCCGATATGCTCGGCGACGACCACCGACACATCATTGGCCGAGCGCGTGACGAGAACGCCGATGGCGTCGCGAACCGTGATCGTGGTGCCTGGCCTGACCCCCACCTTGGAGGGCACCTGATTCGCCGCATTTTGGGAGACCCGCATTGGGGTATCGAGCGATAGCCGTCCTGCTTCGAGCTCTTCGAACACTATATAAAGCGTCATCACCTTCGTAATCGAGGCGGGATATCTCCGCGCATCGGCGTTGCGGGAGAACAGGACCTCGCCGGATTTCACATCATAGACAATCGCGGCATAGCGCGGATTGGCTTGCGCAGGCTGTCCCGTCTGAATGACGACGACGCAGGCAAGAAGCACGGGAAATATGACGCTGTGGGCGCCTGGGAAGATGGCGGTGCGAAGCCGCCTGAGTACGCCGATCATGGATCGATCCCCTTCACACTGATCATCACCCGTCGCCTGGAATGCGCCGGAATCACCCCTGGCAGGCGCGGCGGAGACGGGTACGCTGGCGAGAAACAATCCCCCGTAGTGAATTCATGTCTGCGGCATGCCGTGAATCTCCGCTGCTAACGCCCTGTCGAGGCAGCGGTTTCCTCCACATCCCCGTTTTCCATTAGGCGTTCAATCATGGAGAGATAATGGCCGGGCGGTTAGGAAACCGTAAAACCTGACGCCACGGCATTGATTCTAATTTTTGTGCGATGCACAATTTCCTTGACGGGCATGCTGCACCGCATATATAAAGGGTGCAATGCAACAGAGGCGGTGTCGCTCGATGCGGGCGGCATATCGACAAAGGAGTTTTGACATGATCAACGGATTTGAGGACGTCCAGAAGCTCGGCAAGGCCAATCTCGACCTCGCGCTCAAGAGCTTCGGCGAGCTCAGCAAGGGCATGCAGTCCATTGCCCTGGAGATGGCCGACTATTCCAAGCGCTCTTTCGAGGAAGGCGCGGCAACCGCCGAGAAGCTGGCGGGCGCCAAGTCGCTGGACAAGGCCTTCGAGATTCAGAGCGATTACGTCAAGCGGTCCTATGAGGGCTTCGTAGCACAGGCCACCAAGGTCGGCGAGCTCTATGTCGACCTTACCAAGGAGGCCTACAAGCCGCTCGAAGGCGCGGTCGCAACCAACGGAAAGTAAGCTCGGCGCCCCTTTTGGGAGCATGCCAGCGAAATGAGCCCGGCCTTTTGGCCGGGCTTTATTTTTTTGGCGCTTGCCGCGCTCGGGCTGTGGACCCAAGGCATCGACGGCTTATGTTAAGCGATGGCTGGAATCCAGCCGCCCGCAACCCTACAATGCTGCAAAGCGTTGACAGTGGCCGTGGTCCTTCGGAAAGCTCGGAGTTCCGACAGAGCATGATTGCGTTTCCGGAGTTGAGAACGATGAGCGGCGCAGCCTTCGATGCCGAGACCCGCATGGCGCCGAGGATGAGCCAACGCGACCGCGGCAACGGCGACAACGGTTCGGGCACGGAGATCGTCACCCGAACCCGCACAAGGACCAAGCGGCCCAGCCTCTACCGAGTGCTGCTGCTCAATGACGACTACACACCCATGGAGTTCGTCGTTCATGTCGTGGAGCGGTTCTTTAACAAGAGCCGGGAGGAGGCCACCCGAATCATGCTGCACGTCCATCATCACGGCGTCGGCGAATGCGGGGTCTTCACATATGAGGTGGCTGAGACCAAGGTAACCATGGTTATGGACTTTGCCCGCAAGCACCAGCATCCTTTGCAGTGCGTCATGGAGAAGAAGTAGGATTTCAGCCGTGCCATCCTTCTCACGCAGTCTGGAACAGGCCCTGCACCGGGCCCTCGCGCTCGCCAATGAGCGCCATCACGAGTATGCCACGCTGGAGCATCTGCTTCTGGCCCTGATCGAGGATCAGGATGCTGCGGCGGTGATGCGCGCCTGCAATGTCGACCTCGATGTGCTGCGCCAGAATTTGCTCGACTACGTCGACAGCGAGCTCGACAACCTCGTCTCGGATGTGGGCGAGGACTCCAAGCCCACCGCCGGCTTCCAGCGGGTGATCCAGCGCGCGGTGATCCATGTCCAGTCCTCGGGCCGCGAGGAGGTCACCGGCGCCAACGTGCTGGTCGCCATCTTCGCCGAGCGCGAGAGCCATGCGGCGTATTTCCTGCAGGAGCAGGACATGACCCGCTATGACGCGGTCAATTACATCAGCCACGGCATCGCCAAGCGGCCCGGCTACTCGGAGACGCGCACCGTGCGCGGCGCTGAGGACGAGGCGACCGAGGCGGAGGATGGCGAGAAGAAGAAATCGGATGCGCTCGAGGCCTACTGCATCAATCTCAACCAGAAGGCCAAGGATGGCCGTGTCGACCCGCTGATCGGCCGCATGCCGGAACTGCGGCGCACCATCCAGGTCCTGTGCCGGCGCCAGAAGAACAATCCGCTCTTTGTCGGCGATCCCGGCGTCGGCAAGACCGCGATCGCCGAGGGGCTGGCCCGGCAGATTGTCGAGGGCGAGGTCCCGGAGGTCCTCAAGAAGGCGACGATCTTTCAGCTCGACATGGGCGCGCTGCTGGCTGGCACGCGCTACCGCGGCGATTTTGAGGAGCGCCTCAAGGCGGTCGTCAAGGAGATCGAGAAGTATCCCGGCGCCATCATGTTCATCGACGAGATCCATACCGTGATCGGGGCCGGCGCAACATCCGGTGGGGCGATGGACGCGTCCAACCTTCTCAAGCCGTCCTTGCAGAGCGGCCAGCTACGATGCATCGGCTCGACCACCTACAAGGAATACCGGCAATATTTTGAGAAGGATCGGGCGCTGGTGCGGCGCTTCCAGAAGATCGACGTTACCGAGCCGACGGTGCCCGACACCATCAAGATCCTCAAGGGACTCAAGCCTTATTTCGAGGATTTCCACGGCCTCAAATATACCAACGAGGCGATCTCGACGGCGGTCGAACTGTCGGCGCGGCACATTCACGACCGCAAGCTGCCCGACAAGGCGATCGACGTTATCGACGAATCGGGCGCCTCGCAGATGCTTTTGCCCCCGTCGCGGCGGCGGCGCATGATCGGGGTCAAGGAAATTGAGGCGACCGTCGCGACTATGGCCCGGATTCCGCCGAAATCGGTGTCGAAGTCCGACTCCGAGGTGCTGTCGCATCTGCAGGAGAACCTCAAGCGCGTCGTGTTCGGCCAGGACAAGGCGATCGAGGCCCTCTCCGCGGCGATCAAGCTCGCCCGGGCTGGCCTGCGCGAGCCGGAGAAGCCGATCGGCAACTATCTCTTCTCCGGGCCGACCGGCGTCGGCAAGACAGAGGTCGCGCGTCAGCTTGCCGAGCTTCTGGGCGTCGAGCTTGTTCGCTTCGACATGTCGGAATACATGGAGCGTCACACCGTCTCGCGGCTCATCGGCGCACCGCCCGGCTATGTCGGCTTCGACCAGGGCGGGCTGCTGACCGACGCGATCGACCAGCACCCCCATTCGGTGCTCCTGCTCGACGAGATCGAGAAGGCGCATCCGGATCTGTTCAATATCCTGCTTCAGATCATGGATCACGGAAAGCTGACCGACCACAACGGCAAGCAGATCGACTTCCGCAACGTGATTCTGATCATGACCACCAATGCCGGGGCCGCCGACCTGGCCAAGCCGCCGATCGGCTTTCAGCGCACCAAGCGCGAGGGCGACGACCAGGAGGCGATCAACCGCATGTTCGCGCCGGAGTTCCGCAACCGGCTCGACTCGGTCATCTCGTTCGGCAATCTGCCTACCGAAGTGGTGGCGATGGTGGTGGAGAAGTTCGTCCTCCAGCTCGAAGCCCAGCTTGCCGACCGAGGAGTCTCCATCGAATTGTCGAAGGAGGCGAACGCCTGGCTGGCCGACCGCGGGTATGACGAGCAGATGGGGGCTAGGCCGCTGGCACGCGTGATACAGGAGCACATCAAGAAGCCGCTGGCCGACGAAGTGCTGTTTGGCCGGCTCAAGGATGGCGGCGCGGTCAAGGTCACGGTCGAAACCGACGACAACGGCGAGGAGCGCCTGGCGTTCGACTTCCCGGTGGTCGGCAAGCCGCGCAAGAAGGACAGCGAGAAGCCCAAGCGCAAGCGTCCAAGCGGTAACAAGCCCAAGGGCGGGGGCGGTAGTGGCGGCGGCGGTCGGACGGGGTCGAGGAAGCGCCCGGGGTCCGATAGTCGCGGCGGCGGCGCCTTCGTGCCCAAGATCCCGCTACCGAGTGAATAGAATCCCTGCCGGAGCGGACGCTGGCCACGGCTCGTCGTGACGGGGGGCAAGGCGAGGGGCGGACGCGCCTTCCTGCGCGGCGTTGGCGGTGTCTTCTCGGTGCCGGGGCTGGTGCTGAGCGCCTCCTTCTTCGGCTTCGGCGCGTTTGCCCGCGAAAGCGGGCTTGATCTTGCCCAGACCGTGTTCATGGGCGGCATATTCGCTCTGCCCGGGCAGGTGGTCCTGGCCGACGAAATGGCCACGGGGGCAGGGTTGGCCGCGGCGTTCATCGCAGTCACCCTGACCGCGGTGCGCCTGCTTCCCATGACCGTGGCGCTCGTGCCCGTTATCCGGGACGAGCGCACGCCGCTGTGGCAACAGCTCGTCCTGTCTCACCTCGTGGCCGTCACGGTGTGGGTGATGGCGCTGCGGGAGCTTCCGCAGATGCCGCGCCCGGCGCGTGTGCCCTTCCTTGCCGGGCTGGGAACCGGGCTGCTGCCGACTGTGCTGGCTTTTGCGGCGGCGGGACATGTGATCGCCGGTGCTGTGCCCGGCCCCCTGGCGGCCGGGCTGATGTTCCTGACCCCGATCTACTTCCTGCTGTCGATGGTGGCCGCTGCCCGCGAGCGCCTTGATGGCATGGCGATCGGCACTGGCCTTGCGCTGGGGCCGATCTTCTATGTCTACGCGCCCGGCTTCGACCTGCTTCTAACCGGCTTGGTGGGCGGAAGCCTGGCCTACGGCCTGAGCCGATGGCTGCGGCGATGATCTATTCGGGAGAGGTCTGGCCGTTCATCGTTATTTTGGTGGCGGGATTCCTCGCCACCGACCTGTGGCGCTGGCTCGGCGTGCTCACGGCGCAGCGGATAGACGAATCGAGCGAATTGCTGCGCTGGGTCCGCGCCGTCTCGACGGCACTCGTTGCCGGGCTGGTAGCACGGATCGTGCTGTTCCCGGTCGGCGCCATGGCCCTTGCCCCGCTGTCCGGACGGGTCGGCGCCGTCGCTGTCGGTTTTCTCGTCTTTATCCTCGTCAGGCGCAACGTCTTCGCTGGCATCCTGGCCGGCGAGGCGGTGCTGGTCGCACTGACGGTGGCGGCCTCCGGCCAGCTGTTCTGATCGAGTCAGTCCTGGAGAGCGGCGCGCAGCCGTTCCGCGTTACGGGCGAGCACCGCCTCGTCCTCCTTGATCGCAGCCGGGGGCTTGAGCTCGACCCCCGCGCGGCGCGGGATGACATGGAAGTGGGTGTGGAAGACGACCTGGCCGCCCTCGGCTTCGTTGAACTGTTGGATGATCGCGCCTTGCGCCTGAAAGGCCTTCAACCCGGCGCGCGCGATCATCTGCACGGTGGCCATTACCGCGCACAGATCGGCGATCTCGATGTCGAGAACATTGCGCGACGGCGCCTTCGGAATGACCAGCGCATGCCCGTCGGCCCGCGGCATGATGTCGAGAAAGGCGAGCGTATTGTCATCCTCGAAGACCTTGTGAGCGGGCAGTTCGCCGCGAATGATCTTGGCGAAGATGTTGTCGTTGTCATAATCGGGCATCGATCGGCCTCCGCGCTGTTGCCACCGTCCGTTTGCTTCCAGAGGTCAGGTCTCGCGTCAAGCGTCCCCGCCGGTGCATTTGCGGAACGGCGCGTGGGCGGCGAGAAGCTGCGACTCCTCCGCCACATAGGCCCGTTCGCTTTCGAGATAGTCGGCCACGGCCCGTCGCAGGCCGGGATGGGCGATGAAATGGGCCGAACGAGTCGTCACCGGGACATAGCCGCGGGCCAGCTTGTGCGGCCCCTGGGCGCCCGCCTCGACTCGGGACAATCCGGCACCGATGGCGAACTCGATGGCCTGATAGTAGCACAGCTCGAAATGCAGGAAGGCGTGATCCTCAAGACAACCCCAGTAGCGCCCGTATAGCGCATTGCCGCCGATGAGGTTGAGCGCGCCGGCGATGTAGCGGCCATTGCGCCGGGCCATGACGAGCAGCAGGCGATCGGCCATGGCCTCGCCCAACAGGCTGAAGAAGCGGCGGTTGAGATAGGGCCGCCCCCATTTGCGGCTGCCGGTGTCCATGTAGAAGGCAAAGAAGGCGTCCCAGTGCGCCTCGCTAATCTCTGTGCCGGATATCCACTCCACCGCGATCCCGGCATGGGTGGCGGCGCGCCGCTCCCGACGGATCGTCTTGCGTTTGCGCGAGGTCAGGGCGGCAAGGAAGCCGTCGAAGTCGGCGTAACCATGGTTCAGCCAGTGGAACTGCTGGTCCGTGCGCTGGAGCATGCCGTGATTGGCCAGAAGGTCCCACTCCGGCTGTTCGAGGAAGGTCCAGTGCACCGACGAAGCCGCGTGGCGGCGACACAATTCCAGCGCCGCGGCGATCAGTGACTTGCGGCTGTCATGGCAGTCGGGCCGGGCGAGGAGCCGGGGGCCGGGCACCGGCGTGAAGGGCACAGAGCATTGCAGCTTCGGATAGTAGCGCCCGCCGGCGCGCTCGAAGGCGTCGGCCCAGCCATGGTCGAACACGTATTCGCCCTGGGAGTGGCTCTTGAGGTAGCAGGGCATCGCCGCTGCGATACGCCCCGAGGCATCACGCAGCACGAGATGCTGCGGCAGCCAGCCGGCCCGCGCGCTGACCGCGCCCGAAGCTTCGAGGCAGGACAGGAATTCGTGCACGACGAACGGGTTACGGGGATCGCCCGCGTCTGGCCCGGCCGGATCACCCGGCCCGGTGTGTGCGCAGGCATTCCATTCTGCCGGGTGCACCGTCGAGATTGCATCGATGATCTCGACGGTCACCTGACCGCCATCCGTCGCCGCTCCGGCGTCGTGATCGTTCATTGCGCACCCTGCTCGGCAACGCGGCCCTATGGCCGGAAGCCCTCGAAGATGATCTGGTCGGCCCAGCGTTGCGCCTGCGCTCGTTGCGTCTCGTCGTGCACAGTCCAGGCCAGAAGGGGCAGACCGAAAACCCGCCGGGCGACGAGCGGCCCGAGCTGCGGCAGATCGTCCACCCGGTAGGCAATGAAATGGGGCCTGGATTGCGGGAAGTGAAGAAGGTGGCGCAGGCGCAAGCGCTGCGCGGCGTCGGTGGCCGGCGGGGCCCACTGGTTAGAGGCCTCGGCGACAACGCCCCGAGGCAGGAATATTGCGATACGCCGGAAGGCCTGGATCGCCTTAGGGTCGAATGACATGACAGCGACCGGGCCAGGATAATCTTTCAGGAGGTCGACAATACGGGCGCAGAACTCGGGCATCCCGCTCCAGTCGGTCTTCACCTCGATGATGAGCGGCGTGCGGCCAGCCACGAGGTCAAGCAACGCCCGCAGGGTAGGGATGCGCTCCCTGGTCCCCTTAAGCGGGATCTTGGCGAGCTGGTCGGCCGTCCGTGCGGCAACCGGACCGACCTCTCCGGTGAGCCGTTCCAGCGCGGCGTCATGAAAAACCACTGGCTCGAGGCCGGCCGCCGCCTGGACGTCGACCTCCACCGCGAAACCCGCCTCCAGCGCCGCCTCGACGGCCTGCAGCGAGTTCTCGACGATCCGCCCGTCATGCAGCCCCCGATGGGCGACGGGCCGGCTCGTCACCCAATCGAGCCGCGCCATGAAGCCTTCGCCTTCTCAAACAGGCTCTTAGGCAATCTCGAAAATGCCTTCCACTTCGACGGCGACGCCGAAGGGCAGGGCAGCGACACCCACGGCGGAGCGGGAGTGCTTGCCTTTTTCGGCGAGCGCTTCAACCATGAGGTCGGATGCTCCATTGATCACTTTGGGGTGATCGCCGAAATCCGGCGCGGAATTTACAAATCCCGTCAATTTCAAGCAGCGCACGCGGTCGAGATCGCCGCTTGCCAATTTCGCCACGGCAAGCAGGTTGACCGCGCACAATCGCGCCGCCGCCTGGCCTTGGTCCACTGTGAAGCCGGCGCCGAGTTTGCCCTGATACTCCAGCCCGTCCGGTCCCATGGGCACCTGACCTGAGATGAAGAGCTGATTGCCGGACCGGACGAAGGGCACGTAGTTGGCCACCGGCGGCTTCGGCGTGGGCAGGGCGATGCCAAGTGCGGCTAGGCGCGACTCGACGGTCTCGGTCATGATATGCCTCGCGAGGTTTGTGAGACTCGGGATCGAAGGGATACTCGTGGAGCAGGATATTCGCAGCGCCGACCCGATAAGACAAGACGCCGCAATTCGGCCTCCCTCATACCCTAGGGCCGCTTCCATGAAGGGCACCAGATCAACGTCTGCCGCATTTGGCCCCGCTGTTGTTGCCGTGACCGCTTGTGTCATCGCGGGATCAAGTGGGGCGGGGGTTCAAGCGGCGACACCCGGGGAGCCGGGCCTTGCCGCCCATCGAGCGGTCTATGAGATGTCGCTGGGCCAAAGCCGCGGCGCCAGCACCGTCACCGACATTTCGGGTCGGCTGGTTTTCGAGGTCCAGGGCTCCGCCTGCGCGGGCTATTCGGTCAGCCGCCGCTTCGTTAGCCATATCGCGAGCGAGCAGTCGGTGACCACGAACGATCAGCGGCTGACCACATTCGAGGAGCCTGACGGCTCGCGCTACCGTTTCATATCCCGCAGCTACCATGGCGAGACGCTGCGCGAATCGGTCAATGGCCTCGCGACCCGCCGCGACAATGCGGTCCATGTCGATCTGTCCGAACCCCAAGACAGCGAACTGCTGCTGCCATCCGACGTGCTCTTTCCATTCCAGCACCTGAAGAAGCTGATTGCGGCGGCGCACAACGGTGAAACCATGGTTTCGGCCAATGTCTTCGAGGGGGCCGATGCCGGCCAGACAGTCTACGAGGCCTCTGCCGCCATCGGGCTGCCTGGAAGCGGCGCGGTGCTGCCCGTCATCGCCGACATCGAGCCGCTGAGCGATCTGCCACGCTGGCACGTCGATATCGCCTATTTCGATCATTCCGAGGGGCTCGCCGAGCTGCCCGAATACGAGTTCAGCTACACGCTACTGTCCAATGGCGTGAGCACCGATGTTTTCCTCGACTATGGCGACTTCACGCTGCGCGGCGAGCTCGTGTCCCTTGAGCTTCTCGACACGCCGGCATGTGAGTAGGGCAGGGAGCCTAGCCTGCACCTGCGGGTCCGATCGCTCAAGGCGGCCGTTCAGACCTCCCAGAGCCGGGCGGCCCCGCGCACCCCGCTGGCGTCGCCGAAGCGCGGTTGACGCACCTTAATGATAGGGTGGGCCGCGAATATGTGGCGCGCGGCGGCGTCCGGCAGCCGACGGTAGAGGTGCGGCATGCGCGACAGTCCGCCGCCAATCACGATCACCTCGGGATCGAGCACATCGACTATGATCGCCAGTCCGCGCGCAAGGCGCGACAGGTGCCGGTCCAGGCTGGACCGCGCGGCATGGTTGCCGGCGGCAGCCCGGCCGGCGATCTCCTCGGCGCTGAGCGCTTCGCCGGTGTGCAGCGCGTGGTCGCGTTCAAGGCCGAGCCCCGACAGCCATGTCTCCAGGCAGCCGTGGCGCCCGCACCAGCAGGCAGGGCCGGGATATTCTTCGGTCTCCGGCCAGGGCAGCGGCAAATGCCCCCATTCGCCGGCGCAGCGATTCGGCCCGTCGGCGAGGCGGCTGTGCACCGCATAGCCGCCGCCGCATCCGGTGCCGAGAATGATGCCGAAGACGCTGCGCGCATCGGCCCCGGCGCCGTCGGCGGCTTCCGAAAGGGCGAGGCAGTTCGCGTCGTTGGCAAGCCGCACCGGACAGCCAAGCTCGGCTTCGATGTCGGCGGGGAAGGGGCGGTTATTGAGCCAAACAGAATTTGCGTTCTGGACGCGGCCGGTGACCGGAGAGATCCGACCCCGGCATTCCGATTCCAACCGGCAGCCGGGTCCTCGCGCCGACATCGTGCTCCAGCTCCCTCACCAGGCGGGCTACCCCTGTCACCGTCGCATCGTAGCTTCCGCGCGGCGTGGGGCGCCGGCGCTGGGCACGTGCGTTGCCGTCCTCCGCATGCACGAGGCCGGCGATCTTCGTTCCGCCGAGATCAATGCCGATCGTGAGGCCGCTTGCCGGCACCGCTAACCCTGATCCTCCGAGAGCCGGCCAAGGGTCCGCCGGGCAGCCCAGACATCCTCGCTCGGCACGCCGGCCTCTTCGCAATAGATCAGGAGCAGCGGCTCGTCGGCCAGCAGATGGTCGAGCACGCCGGCCAGAAAGGCCGGTTCCTCGGCTACGGACCGGATGTCGCCGGGCGACAGCCCGGTGGCCAGAAGGAAGCGCTCGATGCGCTCGCCGTCGCGGGCCAGGAAGCTCAGGGCGTCGACCGCGCATGCGAGCGCGGCATCACTGGGTCTTCGAGTCATAGATGTGGTTTGCGCTTGAGTAATGTTTTACGGGTATCTCTTAGCGCAGTGTCTCGTCGGCGGCGAGACGCGACGCAACCTTGCGCAGGGTCTGGAAATCGAATGGCTGCCAAGACCGTTCTGATTGTCGAGGACAATGAGCTCAACATGAAGCTCTTCAATGACCTCCTCGTGGCCCATGGCTACGAGACCATCCAGACGCGCAGCGGCACGGAGGCGCTCGGGCTGGCCCGCCAGCACAAGCCGGACCTTATCCTGATGGATATCCAGCTGCCCGAGGTGTCGGGCCTCGATGTAACGCGCTGGATCAAGGAGGACGATGAACTCCATGCGATCCCCGTCGTGGCGGTTACCGCCTTCGCCATGAAGGGGGATGAAGAGCGCATCCGCAAGGGAGGCTGCGAGGCCTATATTTCCAAGCCGATCTCGGTAGCCAAGTTTCTCGAGACGATTCGCCGCTATCTCGGCGAGTATTCAGGAGACCGTCCGTGAGCGCACGCGTCCTCGTCGTCGACGATATCCTGGCCAACGTGAAGCTGCTCGAAGCGCGGCTGCTCAGCGAGTATTTCGAGGTCGAAACCGCCATGAGTGGTCCGCGCGCCCTGGAGATTGCCGCGCGCGGGCAGTGCGATATCGTGCTGCTCGACGTCATGATGCCGGAGATGGACGGATTCGAGGTCTGTCGGCGCATCAAGCAGAACCCGCAGTCGCACCACCTTCCCGTTGTCATGGTCACGGCGCTGGACCAGCCGGAGGACCGGGTGCGCGGACTGGAAGCCGGCGCCGACGATTTCCTGACCAAGCCGGTCAATGATATCGCGCTGATTACCCGGGTGCGAAGCCTGGTGCGCGTCAAGCTTCTGACCGACGAACTGCGCATGCGCGCCACGACCAGCCGCCAGCTCGGCATCGACGACTCGCTGCGCGATGCCGTCAATGTGAGCGGCGAAGGCGGGCGTATCCTCATCGTCGACGACCGCAAATCTTCTCACGAGCGGATTGCCGCCACGCTCGGCAAACATCACCATGTCGCCGTTGAGGAGCGCCCCCAGGAGGCGTTGTTCCGCGTTGCCGACGGCGATTTCGACGTCGTCGTCATCTCCCTCGAGCTTCAGGATTTCGACGGGCTCAGACTGTGCTCGCAGATCCGCACGCTCGACAGGACAAGGCATCTGCCGATCCTTCTGGTTATGCAGCCGGAGGACGATCAGCGCCTTTTGCGTGGGCTTGATCTCGGCGTCAATGATTACGTCCAGCGGCCGATTGACGGTAACGAACTGGTCGCGCGCGTGGCCACGCAGGTGCGTCGAAAGCGATATGGCGAGAAGCTGCGCGATAATGTGCAGCTATCGGTGACGATGGCGATCACCGATCCGCTGACCGGGCTCTACAATCGGCGCTATATGGAAAGCCACCTTGCGACCCTGGTCGGCCAAGCCGGTGAAACAGGACGTTCCCTGTCGCTCCTTGTCCTCGATATCGATCACTTCAAGGCCGTAAACGACACCCATGGTCATGATGTCGGTGACGAGGTTCTGCGGGAATTTTCTGGCAGGGTGCGTCGGGCGGTGCGCGGGATCGATCTGGTGTGTCGCCTGGGCGGGGAGGAATTCGTCGTGGTGATGCCCGAGACTGACCTTGCGCACGGGATAGGCGTGGGGGAACGAATCCGTCAGGCCATTGCGACCGAAGCCTTCGCCTGCGACGAAAACGGGGCGGCGCTGAACATAACCGTCAGCATCGGCATCGCCGCGATCGAACATGCCGAGGACACGTCCGATTCCCTCTTGAAGCGCGCCGATCGAGCGCTTTACGCGGCAAAACGCGAGGGCCGCAACCGCGTTGTTTCCGATGCTGCCTAGACCGATTTAGGGGATCGGCTTGCCCGTCCCGATGCGAGTGCTACGTTCCCACCACGCCTATAACCCGCCTTTACCTTAATCGTCATTTAGACAGCGATATCATAATTTTCGATTGATTCTTTCGAATCCGACGCTAATCTCAAACAGGTACATATCGTTCGACGGGCTGGATCCGATCCTGTAAGATTATGGTCCATCGAACGAATCAGTTGCCCTACGGAATGCTCAGGTCCGCCGCATCTCCTGGGTCCGTGGGGTTTGGCCGGTCGGGGTGCGGCTGGAGTGGCCTCCTCGTATCACCGCCCTCGGCCGGCCACCTCTCCCTTCGGCAAGCCGCTATCAATGCGGCACCATAGGATCCGGGCGCGCGCCGCCTGACCTCGTCCGGGCGCCCGACGCCTGAAGGGGCAAGGAATATCCGAAGCCACTGCGAGCCAAAAAAAAGCACCGCATCAAGCGGTGCTCGTGCTCATTCCCGTGCCGATCGCAAGGCTGCTCACTTGATCTTGGCTTCCTTGAACTCGACGTGCTTGCGAATGACGGGGTCGTATTTCTTGACCGACATCTTCTCTGTCATGGTGCGGGTGTTCTTCTTGGTCACATAGAAATAGCCCGTGTCGGCGCTGGACACGAGGCGGATCTTGATGGTTGTCGGCTTGGCCATCGCCGGTATCCTTCATTCATCCTGGGCCGCCGCCAGGCAGCCAGCTCAAGAGGTTTCGCCGCAACCTACGTGGCGGCGGGCAAAAGTCAAGGCAGGAACGGTTTTCAATGCCCGCGTAGCCAGCGCGCGCCGGCGATTGCGGCGTAAAGGCCGAAAAAGGAGGCGAGCACGACCGGCAGCCCATTCACATGAATGTCCATCGCGGCGCCGGCCGCCGCCGGGCCGATCAGCATGCCGAAGGAATACAGCATGACGAACAGGGCGTTGGCGGTGGCGAGATCGGCTCCGGAAAAACGGGCGCCGAGCTGGGTCAGCCCGACCGTGTAAAGCCCCGCGGCGAGGCCGCCCCACACGAACATCACGGCAAAGGCAGCCCAGGGCGTGCCGATAACGACGGGAAGCAGCGCCGCGCCCGCGCATCCCACGGCGCCGCACAGGGCAAGGATCAGGGTGCGGTTCAAGCGGTCCGCGAGAAGCCCGATAGGGACCTGGAACAGCATGTTGCCGAGCCCGGCCATGGTGATCAGAAGGGCGGCATGGGCCTCGGCGAGCCCGCTTCGGATGCCGAACAGCGCCATGAAGGCGAACATCGTCGATTCGCCGGCGCCGAAGACCAGCGCGGCAAGAACCGCCGAGGGCGCCACGAGCAGGAAGGCCAGCAGGCGCTGGCTGGGGCGCGCGTCTACCTTGGGCGCGATGGCGCCGCCTAGCGTGACGGGAATGGCGGCAAGCGCAAAGGCGAGCCCGGTCGCGGCCAAGGGCACAATGCTGTCGCTGCCGAAGGCCGCAAGGATTGCCGGCCCCGCCGCGAAGCCGGCCGACAGGACAGTCGCGTAGACCCCCATGACGAAGCCGCGCCGGCCGTCCGGCGCGATGGCGTTGATCCAGAATTCCGACACCACGAACAGCACCGTGATCGCGGCGGAGAAGACGAAGCGCAGGGGAAACCACGCCCAGAACGGCGCGGCGGGAAAGGCGAGGAACGCGGCGAGCCCCGCCGCTAGGGCAATATAAAGCAGGCGCACCGTGCCGATGCGCCGGACCGCCCAGGTGACACAAGGGGCGGTGGCAAGGGCCGCAACCCCGGACATGGCGGTGTTCAAGCCAATCCAAGTGTCTGAAATACCACGGGATTCGAGCATCAGGGAAAGTAGCGGGATGGACAGAGACAGTGCGAAGCCGACCACCGAGATGCAGGCGATCGCGGCGGCCATGCCGCACCAGCGC